>NZ_LR590469.1:2127257-2431151 GCF_901472495.1 Yersinia enterocolitica subsp. enterocolitica | reverse complement strand
TGGTGAATGGATGGATGCCTCACAGTTAGAAGGAGTTATCTGGTCAGATGGCGAACTGAAAGGAAACGAATTATCACTGGAAACCGCAGAGTTGCTGCGAGATGGCGGCCCGTGGGGGCAATCCTTCCCTGAACCGACATTTGATGGCAAATTCCGTATCTTGCAACAACGGCTGGTGGGTGAACGCCACCTGAAACTTATGATTGAGCCTTTGAATGGCGGGCCTTTACTGGATGGTATCGCGTTTAATATTGATACGACTTTATGGCCGGATAGCAGCGTGCGCGAGGTTAAGCTGGCTTATAAACTCGATATTAATGAGTATCGCGGTAACCGTAGTGTCCAGTTGCTGATTCAACACCTGTGGCCGTATTAGTAAACCACGATATTATTCTATACCCAAAGTAGTTGGTGCTGCAGCAAGTTAGCCAACGAATGACAAATTGGTTGTAAACCATTTTGAACGGCGCTTGCGCTAGCCCGCAGGGTGAGCTTGAGCTTCTGATGAGGCTCATAATCCCAATGAGCTGGCATTAGTCAGTGATTCGGGTGAGTGAGAGCCGCTAACACAGTTGCAGCAGCAAATAGGAAGGGGATAGCTACAAATATAGTCAACAAGCTATAAACCGTCGTATAGATCCGTTAGAATTACCAATTCTGTGCCCTAAATAATTCAAGTTGCAGGAAGGCGGTAATTGAGTAAATCCCGACGAGTTGACGTCAGTCAATGATTCAGGTGAACGAAGACAGCCAACACACATGCAGCTTGAAGTATGGCGGGTATAATGACATTCCGTCATCTACGACTTAACGTAAGACTTTAAACCATGTTTGAAATAAACCCGGTAAAAAACCGAATTCAGGATCTGTCTGATCGGACAGCCGTTCTCAGGGGGTATCTTTGACTATGATGCCAAGAAAGAACGACTGGAAGAAGTAAACGCTGAGCTGGAACAGCCCGACGTCTGGAATGAACCTGAGCGCGCTCAGGCTCTAGGTAAAGAACGCTCCTCGCTGGAAGAGATTGTCACAACTATTGATCAACTGGATCAAGGTATGGACGACGTGACTGGCTTGCTGGAATTGGCTATTGAAGCTGACGACGAAGAGACATTTAACGAAGCGGTTGCCGAGTTAGATATCCTTGATGGCAAGTTGGGCCAACTCGAATTCCGCAGAATGTTCTCTGGTGAATATGATAGCGCCAACTGTTATCTGGATCTGCAAGCCGGTTCCGGTGGTACAGAAGCTCAGGACTGGGCCAGCATGCTGCTGCGCATGTACCTGCGTTGGGCTGAAGCCAAAGGTTTCAAAACCGAAATCATCGAAGAGTCTGATGGTGATGTTGCTGGCTTAAAATCAGCCACTATCAAGATCATCGGCGATTATGCGTTTGGTTGGTTACGTACTGAAACTGGCGTACATCGCCTGGTACGTAAAAGCCCGTTTGACTCTGGTGGCCGCCGTCATACTTCATTCAGTTCTGCCTTTGTCTATCCAGAAGTTGACGACGATATTGATATCGAAATCAACCCGGCGGACTTGCGTATTGACGTTTACCGCGCATCTGGTGCGGGTGGTCAGCACGTCAACAAAACAGAATCTGCGGTACGTATTACCCATATTCCAACCAATATCGTGACTCAATGCCAGAATGACCGTTCTCAGCATAAGAACAAAGATCAAGCCATGAAACAGCTGAAAGCAAAGCTGTATGAGTTTGAGATGCAAAAGAAAAATGCTGATAAACAGATGCTGGAAGATAATAAGTCCGATATCGGCTGGGGTAGCCAGATCCGTTCTTATGTACTGGATGACTCCCGTATCAAAGATTTGCGTACCGGTGTAGAAACACGCAATACGCAAGCGGTACTGGATGGTGATCTGGACAAATTCATTGAAGCAAGTTTGAAAGCCGGGCTATAAGGAACTGAGATGTCAGAGCAAAAAACACAAGTCGCTGAGCAAGCGCAAGAACTCAATAGTGAGTTACAAGCTCGTCGGGAAAAACTGGCAGCACTGCGGGAAAAAGGGATTGCTTTCCCTAATGATTTCCGTCGTGAGCACCTCTCAGACCAGCTACATGCCGAGTACGGCGAAAAAACAAATGAAGAATTAGAAGCGCTGGATATCGAAGTGACTGTTGCTGGCCGTATGATGACTCGCCGTATTATGGGTAAAGCATCATTTGTGACGCTGCAAGATGTCGGTGGCCGTATCCAGCTATACGTTTCCCGCGATGACCTGCCGGAAGGCGTTTATAACGAAGAATTTAAAAAGTGGGATCTCGGCGATATCTTGGGTGCACGCGGCAAGTTGTTCAAAACTAAAACTGGCGAGCTGTCTATCCACTGTAGTGAGTTGCGTTTACTGACCAAAGCATTGCGCCCGCTGCCGGATAAATTCCACGGCCTGGCTGATCAGGAAACCCGCTATCGTCAGCGTTATCTGGATCTAATCGCTAACGACGAATCCCGCAATACATTCAAAGTTCGTTCGCAAGTGATGTCAGGTATTCGCCGCTTCATGGTGGAAAAAGGCTTCATGGAAGTCGAAACGCCTATGATGCAAGTGATTCCCGGTGGTGCTTCAGCGCGTCCATTCGTGACTCATCACAATGCGCTGGATATCGATATGTACTTGCGTATCGCCCCAGAGTTGTATCTGAAGCGCCTGGTAGTCGGTGGTTTTGAACGAGTGTTCGAAATCAACCGTAACTTCCGTAATGAAGGTGTTTCACCGCGTCATAACCCAGAGTTCACCATGATGGAACTCTATATGGCTTATGCGGATTACAAAGACCTGATAGCGTTGACCGAAGAGTTATTCCGGACACTGACTGAAACCGTGCTGGGTAGCAGTGTGGTGCAGTATGGTGACCAGACCTTCGATTTTGGTAAGCCTTTTGCCAAATTGACCATGAAAGAAGCTATTTGCAAATATCGTCCAGAAACCAATGTGGCTGATTTGGACGATATGGATAAAGCAGTCGCTATCGCTGAGTCCTTGGGTATTAAAGTTGAGAAGAGCTGGGGCTTGGGCCGCGTTCAATGCGAAATTTTTGAAGAGACGGCAGAGAGCCACCTGATTCAACCTACCTTCATCACTGAATACCCAGCAGAAGTTTCACCGTTGGCACGTCGTAATGATGATAATCCGTTTATCACTGACCGCTTCGAATTCTTCATCGGTGGCCGTGAAATTGGTAATGGTTTCTCCGAGCTGAATGATGCTGAAGATCAGGCACAGCGCTTTGCTGATCAGGTTAGCGCCAAAGAAGCTGGTGATGATGAAGCGATGTTCTACGACGAAGACTATGTTACTGCACTGGAACATGGCTTGCCGCCGACCGCGGGTCTGGGTATCGGTATCGACCGTATGGTGATGTTGTTTACCAACAGCCACACCATCCGCGATGTTATCTTGTTCCCAGCGATGCGCCCGGTAAAATAAGTTACTCCGGTTAACGGTAAATCTATTAGGGCGCTTCGGCGTCCTTTTTATCAAACAAAACAGCGATAGTTATACTTGGTTTAATCTAATCGCTTAAAATACCGGCGCTTAGACTATATCTTCGCTTGCCCACGCCAAAGAACCGGTTATAATGCAAACCGCACACCGAAGCGGGTGTAGTTCAATGGTAGAACGAGAGCTTCCCAAGCTCTATACGAGGGTTCGATTCCCTTCACCCGCTCCACTGTCTCATTTAGCTACACTACGCAGCTAAATCAACAAGTTAGAAATCCATAGTCTCTCTAATTGTTGCCATTGAACTACACGAACACCTGTCGCGTTTTGGTGTGTGGTTAATTGGGTAGCATATCAATACACTGGCGGTCGTTCCAGAGTCTTACCGCGATAGCACAACAAGTTACTCATTTGCTTTTCGGTCACCATTTCCCCGCTGAAACCCGCGTTGAGCATAGCCTGAGTCGCCACCCGGGATATGGCGGTTTTATTCATTTTGACGCCGCGCCGGCACTGGTGCAGCGCCCGGCGGCAGCGGCCAGTGAAAACCATTCGCCTTAAGCCAGCCCTCCACTTCAGCCCTTAATAAATAACCGTCATGGCGAATATCTTTATTAGCATTGGTATAACTAATATCCCGACAACTTAATAGGTTGTAATCCACTGCATCCCATAATGATTTCTCATAATTAATTATTACCATTTCTATATCACCAGTTTGAATAGAATAAGGTATCACCCCGACAATTAATGCCGCAGTTTCTTTTATTGTAATATTGATTCTGGATAGAAATGGCGTTAACCATTTTGGCAATTTATCTTTAAGAATATTTTGATATTCTTCGTCACTGTCGCGCAGGTTAATCTGCAAAAGTTGTTCTATTTCAGTGCGGTTAAACCCGATGTAATCATAACAATTCATGCTGTTAATACCTCAGAAGGGAAGTTCGTGATCATCCTCCTCATCGGGCCGGTGATTAAATTCGCTGGGTTTATCATGAGATTACACCTGTTATCTCTGGTTGGCCCTGCTTTGAATGATACCGAATATAATGGTTCAAAGTGAAAGTAGTGGGGGGATGGTGTTGATTTCAGTTCGGTATACAGTGATATTCAATAGGATGTATCGCCACGGATTTTTGAGATAATCATAAAGTTACTTTTGAGATAATCTACAAATGATTATCTGTTAACATAATGGCTATAAAGTGTTTTTTAATCTATTTTTAAGATAATTATATTTACATATTTGAGATAATCTAACTTTATGCCTAAATTTAATCACTATGATTTAGCATTGTTAAACCCCAGTTTCGACTCGCCACTGGTTGATGCGTTGACTGAGCTTGAGTTGCTGAGACACCTGCGCCTTGAAACCGCCGTGCATCCTCTGCTATTTGCCCAGCTAAAAAGTATTTTTCATATGCTGGAAAGCTTGGGTTCAGCAAGAATCGAAGGTAACCATACAACGTTAGCTGATTACGTTGAAAGTAAAGTTGAAGGGGCTGAGGACTCCACGGATCAATTGAAAGAGATTGGCAACATCGAACATGCCATGAATTTTATTGATGAGCATCTACATGCTGGTGAAGATATCACGGAATATTTTGTCCGAGAACTGCACGCCATGACGGTAAATGGGATTGAACGGGAAGGGGATAAAACGCCGGGAGCCTATCGCAGTCACGGAGTGAGTATTGCTCAATCAACTCATTTGCCGCCTGAATTCATCCATGTTCCGGCTTATATGCACGAATTGGTCGAGTTTATGAACCGTGCAGACGCACCAAAATATGATCTGATGAAAGTGGCTCTCGCGCATCACCGTTTTGGCTGGATTCATCCATTTGGTAATGGCAATGGCAGAACGGTGCATCTGCTGACTTATTCTTTGCTGATAAAGTACGGTTTTAATGTGAAAACCAGTGGGCGGGTACTAAACCCAACAGCGGTTTTTTGTCATGATCGTGAACGCTATTATTCGATGCTGGCCGAAGCGGATACGGGGGCTGTTGAGGGGTTAGAGCACTGGTGCCTGTATGTTCTTACCGGTATATCGGCGGAGTTAAAGAAAGTCGATAAGCTCTCTAATCTTCACTTTTTGAACTCAAAAATTCTTTATCCAGCGCTCGAGTATTCTAAGGGGCGGGGAGTAATCAATGAGACGGAATCTACAATTCTTAAGCGAACCATTAGCCAGGGAACGGTAAAAGCCAATGATTTAAAAGGGGTTTTACCGGGATTGAAGTCGGCTCAAATTACCTATCAGATTGGTAAGTTAGTTGATCGTGGCCTTTTGCAACCGGTTGAAGTGGGATCGCGAATTTATACCGCCGGTTTTTCGAAATCAGATCTGATGCGTGGTGTCATTCATGCTTTGCGAAAAGAGGGGTTTATTCCAGATTTTTGAATCTGACGTAACTTAGCCAGTGTAGTGGCACACTAAATTTGGTCACCTGAAAAGATGTGAGAGAAAACTAATTATTAATCTGAGCATATAGTTAATAGTGCGGGATAATATTTCTAGAATATTCAAGGGATGATGCCAGTATCTGGATTTGAAACTCTGATTGTAATTAAATGTGTTTTTTCAGATATGTTTCAATCCGGCAGTAAGCTGTGTAAGCTACTAAGTCGTGATTACGGAGAACATAATGACATTAACTTCCCTGCAACTCTTCAAAAATCTGTCCGATGAAACTCGTCTGGGCATTGTGTTGCTGCTCAAGGAGATGGGGGAGCTGTGTGTGTGTGATCTCTGCACCGCGCTGGATGAGTCACAGCCCAAGATCTCGCGTCATCTGGCAATGCTACGGGAAAGTGGGCTTTTGCTGGATCGTAAGCAGGGGAAATGGGTTCACTACCGCTTATCCCCGCATATTCCTTCATGGGCGGCTCAGGTTATCGAGCAGGCCTGGTTAAGCCAACAGGACGACGTTCAGGCCATTGCCCGTAAACTGACATCAGCCAACTGTTCTGGTAGCGGTAAGGCTGTTTGCATCTAAAAAATTTGCCTTAACATATATGATTTTTCGAATGTAATATGTGAAAGTGAAGATCTTAACAGTAGGATGTCGGCTATGTATTGCAGTACAGATGTTCAGATATCGAGCTGCTGGTTTGGAATAGTACAGTTCCGGTTCTGATAGCACCGCCCACAGGCATCGGCAACCTCAGGCAACTCATAGGGTAATCTTTAAATTATACAGGGCGGCGCTGCTGCTTTGTCAGGAGGTTTTATGTTACTGGCCGGAGCAATTTTTATCCTGACCATTGTGTTGGTTATCTGGCAGCCGAAGGGGCTAGGGATTGGCTGGAGCGCCACGCTGGGTGCCATATTGGCACTGGTTTCTGGCGTCGTGCACATTGCCGATATTCCCGTGGTATGGAATATCGTTTGGAACGCCACAGCAACCTTTATTGCCGTCATTATCATTAGCCTGTTGTTGGATGAGTGCGGCTTTTTTGAGTGGGCGGCATTGCATGTTTCCCGTTGGGGCAATGGGCGAGGGCGCTTGCTGTTCACCTATATTGTTCTGCTGGGTGCTGCTGTGGCGGCTTTGTTTGCTAATGATGGTGCCGCGCTGATTCTTACCCCCATAGTTATCGCCATGCTGCTGGCGCTCGGGTTCAGTAAACGCGCCACACTAGCATTTGTGATGGCCGCTGGTTTTATTGCCGATACTGCCAGCTTGCCGCTGATTGTATCGAATCTGGTCAATATCGTTTCGGCTGACTTCTTTCACCTAGGGTTCACGGAATATGCCTCGGTGATGGTACCTGTGGATATTGCCGCCATTATTGCTACGTTGGTGATGCTACATCTGTTCTTTCGCAAAGATATTCCACCATCCTATGATCTGGCCCGACTCAAAGAACCCGCACTCGCTATCAAAGATCAGGCGACATTCAGAACCGGCTGGATCGTATTACTCCTGCTGCTGATTGGTTTTTTTGTGCTTGAGCCGATGGGTATTCCGGTGAGTGCTATTGCGGCAGTGGGAGCGATAATCCTGTTTGCAGTGGCTAAAAGAGGTCATGCCATTAACACTGGTAAAGTGTTGCGCGGTGCGCCGTGGCAGATCGTGATTTTCTCACTGGGAATGTATCTGGTTGTTTATGGCCTGCGCAACGCTGGGTTAACAGAATACCTTTCTGGCGTATTGAGTGTCCTGGCAGACAACGGTCTTTGGGCAGCCACGTTTGGCACGGGATTCTTGACCGCGTTCCTGTCATCGATCATGAACAATATGCCTACAGTACTGGTTGGTGCTCTGTCTATTGATGGCAGCACCGCGTCTGGCGTTATCAAAGAAGCGATGATTTATGCCAACGTCATTGGTTGCGATCTGGGGCCCAAAATTACGCCGATTGGTAGCCTGGCGACACTGCTCTGGCTGCATGTGCTGTCACAGAAAAACATGACGATCACCTGGGGATACTACTTTCGCACTGGGATTATCATGACTCTACCGGTGCTGTTTGTCACACTGACCGCGCTGGCGCTGCACCTCTCCCTCAATCTGTAATGAGAAACTGAATATGAACAATATTACTCTTTATCACAACCCGGCCTGCGGCACTTCGCGTAACACGCTGGAGATGATCCGTAACAGCGGTGCAGAACCGACCATTATTTACTATCTTGAAACACCGCCCTCACGCGATGTACTGATGAAACTTATTGCTGACATGGGGATCAGCGCACGGGCGCTGCTGCGTAAAAACGTTGAGCCTTATGAAACGCTAGGGCTTGCTAAAGATTGCTTTACTGACAATCAGTTGATTGACTTTATGCTGCAATATCCGATCCTGATTAACCGCCCGATCGTGGTGACGTCGCTGGGAACCCGGTTGTGCCGCCCGTCAGAAGTCGTGTTGGAGATTCTTTCTGATGACCAAAAAGGGGCTTTTACCAAGGAAGACGGTGAGAAAGTTATTGATGATGCGGGTAAACGACTGAAATAAAGTTCAAGGAAGCAGTTCCTGACTCATCTTTGTCGCTCCTGACATATGGATTATTGAGAAACGGGCCACTGTGAATATGGCCCGCAAACGATGATTACACCAGACGTTATATTTAACGCCTACAACCGCAGATGTATCACTATAACTATTGATATAAGCACCAAGACCTAAGCGGGCAATATTACCTACATTGCTTACCCTTTATGATGATACTGTTTAGATTCATAGACGAAATATTTTCTGTCCATATCCATTCCAAAATTTATGGAGTTAATTTCAATGAGTGCGCATTCAATACGTCAAGTTATCGCAGCATGTGACCAGGCAATATCTGAGCGGAATTTTGATGAGTTGATGAAGTATTATGCGCCGGATGCCGCACTGGTCATTAAGCCTGGGATGATTGTCAGAGGCAAGGATAATATCCGCAAAGCATTTATCGCTATCTCTGACCATTTTAAAAATCAACTCGTAGTTGAACAGGGGGAGATGCAGGTTATCGAAGGTGCTGGGGATGCCTTGGTTATTATGGAAACGGTGTTGCATTTTCCTGATGAGCAGGGCGGCGTGGTGACCACAACCCGGCGTGCGACGTATGTATTTCGTCATGAAAACGATGGTAGTTGGATCTGTACGATTGACAACTCTTATGGTACTTCGCTGCTGGATGGCTAGGAGTCGTTATCGAAAAACTATTGTTCTAAAAATATGAATTAGCTGTATTCTATTTTCATGCCAAATATCTTTCGGTATTCCTATGGTTGTAACTGACTTAGATGCATTGAATATCTTGAGTACTCCGATTTGGGTGGTATTACCTAAAAATCAGGAAATACTGTTTGCTAACAAGGAAGCCCGAAAAATTGCCGGTGACATTCAGTTATCGCGCATGCGTAATGGGCGCTTTTCAGCACATGCGCAGCAGCATTTGCATGCTTATCTCCCTGCTCTGGCTGTTGATGACCATGTTATTGAAATTTGGACTATTCAGACAGAAGAAAATGCTTTTCCATTGAGTTGCCGTCTCTCCTTAACTCAGCTAGAACCCTATGGCGTGGTTATTATTTTTGAAGGGCTTTATATTTCAGAAAGTGTGGTCACCCAGCCGGCCAGCTCTAAGTTAATGGCAAAAGCTTATTCCCGCAGTGAACAGAGTTTTTACGAGCAATTTTTTAGTACCAATACAGCTCCAATGCTACTGATTGATCCGTCGAAAGAGGGGCTAATTGTCGATGCTAATCAGGCGGCAACCCGTTTCTATGGCTATTCGCGGGATGAAATGTGCAGGAAACACACCTGGGAAATTAATAGTATGGGAAAGGATGTGTTGCCTGTCATGAATGAGGTCGCCAAATTACCGGGCGGGCATAAGCCACTTAACTTTATTCATAAATTAGCGGATGGAAATACCCGCCATGTCCAAACCTATGCCGGGCCAGTTGAGTTAGATGGCATAAGATTGATGCTTTGTATTATTCATGACATTACTGAGCAAAAACGGCTTGAACAGGCGCTAGAATATGCTGCTTTGAAAGATCCACTGACAGACTTAGGCAATCGGCGTCAGTTCTTTCCTTTGGTCGAACATGCACATGCTCAGAGCCAGCGTTACGGTCAAAACTTCAGTTTGATTTTATTGGATGTCGATCATTTTAAAAATATTAACGACCAACTTGGGCATCATAAGGGCGATGAGGTTCTGATTTTCCTGGCAAGAACACTGGAGTCTATCATCCGCGAGTGCGATATCGTGTTCCGCTGGGGCGGCGAGGAATTTACCATTCTTCTGCCCTCAACTAATCTGAAGGGGGCATTGCAATTGGCTGAATCTATTAGAGAAACTATTCAAATGATCTGCCAACCTAACTTGCCACAGCTTACTGTTAGCATTGGGGTCGCGCAACATCAGGTGGGTGAAGATACTGATAGTTTGTTTAAACGCATGGATGAGGCGCTCTATCGTGCCAAAGCGTCAGGGCGTAATAGAGTGCTGGCTGCATAGCAATTAGGCAAGTAAATAAAAGGCATCGGTTGATGCCTCAGACTGCTGACAAACCTCTTCTACCAATCTTGCAAGGTGAGGACAGGTAGAAGAGTAAAGCGTCCGCGCCAAGGAGGGCGCGGGTCGAGTCCCCAGGGAGGGGTTTACGGCGTCTTTACGATCTGCCTGTTTTCACCGTTACGGGCACTTTGTCATTAACCTCAGGCATCGGTTGATGCCTTATAGTGTGGCTTATTCCAGCGGCAAATGATCCAGCGGTTTTACTTCGCGCAGGACGAATGTTGTTTGCATCTCTTTAATCCCCGCAAGTCGGCGGATAACCGACATCGCGAAGGTGGAGAAACTGTCGAGGTCTTCGGCAACCACTTGTAGCAGGAAGTCGGCATCCCCTGCGACGGCATAGCAAGCAATCACCGGTTTTAGCGCTCCAACCTGCATTTCAAACAACTTCGCTTCTTCCTCACTGTGGCTATCAATTTTCACCCGAATAAAGGCCAAAATCCCCAAACCTATTTTCCGGCGATCAATATTGGCCTGATAGCCGGTAATAATGCCGTTTTCTTTAAGTTGCTTCACCCGCCGCCAACACGGAGAAGTCGCCATCCCTACTTTATCGGCCAACTCTTGGTTGGTCATCCGGCCAGAGTGCTGTAATTGTTTGAGAATTTTGATATCTGCCGGTGTTATTAATGATGATGGCATTTTCTACCTGATTATTATTTTGTTTGGGTATATTTTACCAATATTAGCTGAATGGAGCTAATAAAAGACAGCACTTACCCACGCGAGAGAGATATGATCTTGTGCACCTCATTATTGGCAAAAGGGCATGGCTGTGGCAGATCAAATACGTATCGCAATTATCGTTAATCCCGAGCTTCCAGTTGGCTTGATTGCCAATACCACCAGTGCGGTGGGGATTGGTCTGGCGGCTAAATTTCCGCAATTGGCAGGGACGGCATTGTCCGATTCGGCGGGGCAAGAAATTGATGTTAGCTCAAAATTACCGGTACCTATTTTGCAGGCGAATGCTGCGCAGATGAGAGAAGTATTGCTGAAAGCTTTAGCGGCCACTCATGAGCGGGCAATTGTGCCTTTCCCTGCATTTGCGCGCTCGATGCACAGTTTTCAAGCTTACGAAGCGGCATTTCCATTACGTTCGCTAGCTGATGAGCAATTGGACGGTTTGGGATTGGTTGGGCCGGAGAAGTGGGTGCGTTCATTGACTGGTGCATTAAAACTCTTGCGCTAATCGATTAGTGATTGATATGAGAAAATAAGCGGGCTCTGGAATAGAACCCGCCGGTATATTTCCTACCAATCCATGCACTAGCTGAGCTGATTTAACTGCAATTGACGGCTGGCAACACCATTGATGTATAACTCGCGATGCTCATGTTCTGGCAAATTAATGGTCAATTCATGCCAGGCGGGTTGATAGCTTCCCGTGCGTTCAAAAGTAATATCAATGCGGTGATTGTCGGTCGTCACTTGCCAGCTCAACCACAATGCTGCCCCTTGCTGCCAACGGTGGCTCTCGCCATCATCTTCAAACAGCATCCCGCTGGATTGGCCGCCTCCTTTGGTGGGATAAAGCGCCAGTTCGCGTTGGGTATCTTGCTCTGCATTCACGAAAGCAATACGTCGAGATAGTGGCAGTGCCGCACCGGCACGCACCAGCAGAGGCAGGCGCTCGAGTGGCGCATCTAACACAATAGTTTGCCCGCCGCTATACCATTGGCCGGTATGGAAACAATACCAACCCACATGATTATCCGGCAAATAGAGCTGGCGTTGGCGCTGGCCCGGTTCCACCACACTGGCGACCAGTAAATCACGACCCAACATAAAATCGTCATTTTCCTTAAATGTGCAGCTATCGTGCTCATGATCGAGGAAAGTTGGGCGTAACATCGGCTCATCATCATGAGTCGCTTGCCATTGCAACGTGTAAAAATAAGGTAATAACTGATAGCGCAATGCCATTGCGTCGCGAATCATTGGTGTGGCAGCGGGGTACATCCATGGCTCATTGACGGTGTTATCGTCATTCCATGAGTGAATGGTAAACCGTGGGTGCATTACGCCGTTTTGTACCCAGCGAATAAATAATTCCGCTTCCGGTTTATCGCCCGAAAAACCGCCCACATCGTGACCGAGGTTATAGAGCCCGGACAGACTCATACCCAGCCCCATGCGGATGTTATAGCGCAGGGTTTGCCAACTGGTGCGGTTATCGCCACTCCAGGTTTGGGCGTAGCGCTGCATTCCGGCACAGCCAGAGCGTGATATCAGATATGGGCGCATTTCTGGCGTAAATGCCTGTTGAGCCTCCATTGAGGCGCGCATCATCAGTAAAGGCATCACCGGTCTGATGTGTTTGATGGCAATAGCTTCACCAAATCCATTGCATTGCGCTTCGCCATCCCACACTTCGTATTCGTTATTGTCATTCCAGGTTGAACCAATTCCCAGTTCTAACAGTTGCTTAGTGACATTTTCCTGCCACCAATCCACGGTTTCCGGGTTAGTGAAATCAAGGTGAGAGCCTTCGTCATCCCAAAATGACGAGCGCTCGGGTAGCCCACTTTCACCATCGCGAATAAAGAGTCCGCGCTCGGCAACTTCTTGATATTTTGGGTGATCTTGCAATAAGCAAGGTTTGATATTCGCGGCTAACTTGATACCGGCTTGCAGAAATGCCTGGCTCATTACCTTTGGCTGCGGCACTTTTTCGTCATTCCAGTTAAACACATAACGCTTATTGTTGATGGAAGTATAGCCGGACGAAAGTTGGAATGAGTCACACGGAATATCATGCTGCTGACACAAAGTAATGAACTTCTGTAACTGCACCTGAGCATCGGGGGCATCGGTGTAGTGCATGGTGGAGCCGCTGTAGCCGAGGCTCCATTTAGGGCCAAATTGCGTTTTACCGGTCAGGCGTACAAAGGCTTTTGTCACATCAAGCACTTTCGGGCCGAGGAACATATAGTAATCAAGGTCGCCAGCTTCGGCCTGATAACGCCGATAGGCCAAATGGTAGTTATCAATCTCGTTACCTAAGTCCAACCAGCAACTGCTGAGATTGTCATAAAACAGACCAAAGCTAACATCATCACGACGGGTGATAGTGAAAGGAATGTGCTTGTAGAGTGGATCAGTACTGGCGGCGTTATAACCCATAGCATCCAGATTGCGCATTTCAAAGCGGCGACCCGCACGGTTAAGATCGCCAGCTTTCTCACCCAGCCCGTAATATTGCTCATTGGGATAGCGGCGCTGATAGTGAGCAATCGCTTCTCCTTGCGGGCTGAGAAGATAAGCACTGGTTGGCCTGTCTTCCGCCAGTGGCTGCCATTCACCGTGCTGATTTTTATATTCCCATTCCAAGTACAACGGTTGATGAATGGTGATGCGTAAACAGTCAGTGGTCACGACTAACTTCTCTTCATGGTGCTCCAACTGATAACCCGGAACAGAAAAGCCCGCCAAACTCAGACGATCACGCCCAGACCACGGCACGTCACCTTCTGGTGCTATGCTCCAGGTGCGATTCAGTGCCAGTTCGCCATTGCGTTTAATCAGCACCCGGCAGAGGCTTGGTTCTAACACATACAGACAAAATATATGACGGTCATCGACCAGCAGTTCCAGATGGTCGGGGGATTCATTGATTAACAGCCAGTTTTTTAATGTTTTCATTACAGCTTATCTCTTAAAGGAATACATCAGGCAGCCGGTTGATTTTTATTGCGGCGCTCCGCAAACAGGGAAACCAGGAACACGGCACCAATCAAATCGAAGAAGCCCATGGCGATAAATAGTGGGTTGAAGCCGATGGTGTCGGACACGGCACCAATCAATAAAGTAAACAGGAAACTGGCTATCCAGGCTGAAGATCCTCGTAGCCCGTTGACAGTAGCCACTTGATTTTTATCAAAAGATTCAACTACTAATGCACTGAGCATGCAGGAGATAACCTGATGACCAAAGCCGCCAATAGAGATCAATGCAATCGCCAGATACGGGTCTTTAGTGATGGCCACAAAGGCCAGTGAAACCATCATGAAGGCACCGGTGACTGAGCTGGCTACCACCGAGTTAATGCGGCTGCAACCGAACCATTTTTGGTAAAGTTTGGTTAAGTAGCCGCTGGCAACACTGCCGATATCTGCCGCGAGGAAAGGCAACCAGGCAAACATGGCGATTTGTTTTAAGTCCATACCACGCTCGGTCGCCAAATACAGCGGAACCCAGAAGCTAAACACAGCCCAGGCGGGTTCTGCCAGAAATGCGGGGATAGCAATGCCGTAAAATTTCTTGTTTTTGCTAAGGATAGCTAACGATTTAAGGAATGGCAGCCGTGGCAATACTGGCTCATTATCCTGATGAATCAGTTCAAACTCTTCTTTACTCAGATTGGGGTGGGTATCCGGTGAATGGTAAAAGCGCCACCATAACAGCACCCAAACCATGGCTAAGGCACCGGAGAAGAGAAATGCGCCTTGCCAGCCGAGCGCCACATGGGCCAGTACGATAATTGGTGGTGCTAACATCGCGCCAATGGAGAAGCCCACGCCAGCCCAGCCCGCCGCAATAGGGCGCTCCTTTTTTGGGAACCAGTCAGAAATCGCTTTGGCGTTGGCCGGTGTGGCCGCAGCTTCGGCACTGCCCATAAAAAAGCGCAATACGGCTAATTGGAACCAGGTGCCTGCCCCGGCGTGCATCATGCACACCACGGCCCAAACACTGGCGCAAATCAGGAACCCCATTTTTAAACCGATAACATCAATTAACCAACCACAGAGCGGCTGAAACACGGTGTAAGCCAACTGGAATGATGCCACTATCCATGAATATTGCTCAGTGGTCATATTCAGGCTGGTTTTTAACTCAGGGGCCAAAATGCCTAGCGAGTTACGGGTAATATAGTTAACAGTGACCCCAAGTAGAAATAGCGCCAGCATCCACCAGCGCAATGATTTTATTTTCCGTCGCCCGACAACTTTCGCGGATGGATTAATCTCAACACTCATCCCAGCCTCCTGGTGTTGGTCAGTAGCAAATTAACCTGACCAACTTATTGTTTTGGTAAGATCCATTTTTGGTTATTAAGATTACGCTGAGTTTTAATGTGATATTAATCACACTAAATCCAGCCAATAAAACACAACAATATGATATTGTTGATTTTTTTATATTTAATCAAAATTAACCGGACTGATAAGTTTTTAAAATTGGTTTACCAAAACTTGATTATTTTGGTGAAAACAAGGTAACTAGCTTAAATTAGCTTTAATACGCGTTTTTTTGAAAAATTTTTCATAAGCTGAGTGATATTTCAGCATTTATATTTTGTAACGCCCTGAATAAGCTATTTCCCGGCTATGAAAATTTTTTCATTTGCTAATTTGAGAGAGATCACAAAATGAATGGAAAGCTAAAAATACAAGAAATAGCTAATCATACTGGCCTTTCAATTAGCACAGTATCCAGAGTATTAGCCGGTAAAGGGAATACCAGCGCGAAGGCAAAACAGCGAGTTATGGCCTATGCGCAGTCACAGGGAATTTTGCAGAATTTATCCAGCGGGCGGTTAATGCTCAACAACATTATGGTATTTGCGCCACACCGGGCTTTTGATATGCGCACTGATATCTTTTACTACAAAGTCATTCAGGGAATAACTGAAGCCGTCAGTCAACATGAGGTGATGATTCGCTACTGCGGATTATCTGAAACGCACAGCGATATCGCCCTATTTCTGGAGAAAATAACTACTCCTCAGACGGAAGCAGCCATCATTATTGGCATCGATGACCCGCGTATTCATGCATTAGCAGCGGGAGTGCATAAACCGTCGGTATTGATTAATTGTCGCGACCAGGAAATGTCATTGGACAGCGTTTCTCCTGACCATCAATCGATTGGCGAATTTTCTGCCAACTATCTGATACAGCAAGGGCACCGGCGTATTCTGACATTACAATGTTTACGTCGTAACACCATGGAACTGCGGTTGGTGGGGATTAAAGAGGCCTTCGCCAACAATAATATGCATTTTGATGATAACCAACATCTGGTGACCACGCACGGTTTCGGCGCAGCGGAAGCCGAGCAGGCGATCGCCGCATTTATTGCGGGTTGTGAAGATAACAACCAACTGCCTACGGCTATTCTGGCTGGGGGCGATTATATGGCAGTGGGCGCCGTTAATGCGCTGAATAAATTAAATATAAACGTACCGGGAAGAGTTTCAGTCATGAGCATGGACGGTTTTAATTTAGCCGAAATTCATGATGTTCCGCTGACGGCAGTGCATGTTCCGCGTGATGAGTTAGGAGCGGAAGCTATCCAGTTATTGCAACGGCGTTTATTGCGACCCGACGCCCCTATCAGTAATACCCTCCTGCAAGGCAAATTAGTGCTTCGCTCTTCGGTAAAGCAAATTAATCAGAAAAGAATCTTGGCTGCGGAGAATAAGTGCTCAGATCAGTTATATGATTTGTAATGCTTATAGGATGAATATGTCGCTACAAATAGACACTGATAGCCCACAAGTAGACAGTTAGCGCTATAGTTTACTGTTAGGTTTACCCACTTGATGGGGTTGAAAAAATTGAAAATAGACATAAATAGGTTTTATCTAAGTCTGATGGGGATATACCTAATCAAGTAATGAATTTAAGGATATTACCGCATGGAATTCAAAGACTATTATGCCGTAATGGGTGTCGAGCCCACGGCTTCCCTAAAAGAGATTAAAACAGCCTATCGCAGGCTGGCGCGTAAGTACCACCCGGATGTCAGTTCAGAAGCTGATGCTGAAAGTAAATTTAAAGAAGTTGCTGAGGCTTACGAAGTATTAAAGGATACCGAGCGGCGAGCTGAATATGATCAATTAAGATTGCACCGTAATGACCCAGGGTTTGGCCAACATCAGTTTGATCAATACAATACTGGTGGTCAACAGTGGCACAGCAATGCTGGTGGTGGCGCTCATGACTTCTCGGACTTCTTCGAATCCTTCTTCGGTAACCGCGCTTCTTCAGCTCAACACTCATCTCGTCGGGCATCTCATGGGGTGCGTGGACAGGATCTTGAGATGGAATTACCCATCTTTTTAGAAGAAACATTAACTGAACAAACACGTTCTATCTCTTACAAGATCCCGACCATTGATGCATCGGGCTTCCCTGGTGCTGAAACCTCTAAGACATTGAAAGTAAAAATCCCTGCCGGAGTGGGTGATGGTGAACGTATCCGCCTTAAAGGGCAGGGGGCACCGGGCATTGCAGGCGGAGCCAATGGTGACTTATTCCTGATAATTCGCATTGCACCGCATCCGTTGTTTGATATTGATGGCCAGAATTTACAAATAGTGGTGCCGTTAGCCCCGTGGGAAGCGGCATTGGGGGCCAGTGTCGAGGTGCCGACATTGACGGGGAAAATTGCCTTAACCATCCCGGCGGGTAGCCAAAGTGGGCAGCGTTTGCGCATTAAAGGCAAAGGTCTGGTCAGCAAAAAAGGAACGGGCGATCTGTACGCCATCCTCAAAGTGGTCATGCCACCGAAACCAGACGAGAAAACGCGGGCGCTTTGGCAACAATTGTCAGAGCAGGCAGCATTTAATCCTCGGACTGGATGGGAGTAACAGATTATGGCTGAAATAGAGATAACCTACACTGTGACTGAGTTATGCCAGTCAACGGGGATCATGCAAGATGAATTGGTCGAGGTTGTAGGGTTAGGTGTAATTATGCCATTAGAACCCGAGGCCACGGTTTGGGTGTTTGATGCGGATGCATTGAACAACCTTAAACGCGCCCGGCGCTTGCAACATGAGTTGGATTTGGACTGGTCTGGTGTGGCTATGACCTTGATGCTGCTTGAACGTATTGAGCAGCTAAAGAAAGAAAACGACCAATTGCGCAGACAACTTGATCGTTTTGTTCAAACATCTTAATAAGACAAACACGGGTTGCTGGCCCAACTCGTGTTGCCTCTATTTAATAGACAGCACACAGCGGCTATCACTTAAAGGCTGCTCACGCCGCCATCGACCCGAAACTCGGTACCGACGACAAAACTGGATTCATCTGAAGCCAGAAATACCGCCGCGTGAGCAATTTCAGCCGCAGTACCCATTCTTTTAATTGGCACCAATTGGCGAATTTGTTCAGTCAGTTTTTCTTCTTCACTACCCGATAACCCCAGTTTTTGTAATGCAGGAGTCTGTGTCGGCCCGGGGCTTAATCCATTAACCCGAATTCCTCTTTCAGCCCATTCTCCAGACAGAGTTCGAGCAAGCGACAGCAATCCTGCTTTGCTGGCAGCATAAACACTGCTTTGTGGTAAACCTATATGAACACTTGCTGAACCGCAGAGAATGACAGAGGCTGGGTTCGCCAGCAGGGGAAGCAATGATTGCAACAGGAAGAATGGGCCCTTCAGGTTGGTTGAGAGCACCCGTTCAAAGCTAGATTCATCCCATTCTTCTATTGGATGATGAGTAACATCACCAGCATTGATGTAAACGATATCCAGACGTGGCCAGTTTTCAGCTAGTTTAGCGGCCAGTTGCAATTGGTCAGCGATATTGCTGGCATCGCTTGTTAGCAATAAAACACGCTCTCCGAGTTCAGCATGTGCTGCCTGCAATGCTGTTTCACTTCGGCCGGTGATGGCGACAGTCGCCCCCTCAGCCAGGAACTGGCGCGCAGTTTCCAACCCAATACCACTAGTCCCCCCGGTAATCAGTGCATATTTATCTTTTAAACGATTCATGGTGAGCCTTCCATTTGGTAGCAGTGGAAGACCATTTTTAATGCAAAAGTATCTGAAGTATAGTAGGTACCAATTTGATACTAATGATGCAATAGGAATGTAATGACCGCTTATCAGCCCCTGACACCTAAAAATAAATCGCTACCTGATAGTGCCATCGAGCAAGAAAAGTGCCCAATGGTGCAATTTGTTGAACTTATTGCTGGGAAGTGGGCAATACCTATTCTCTATCGTTTGATAGTGACTGTCGCGCCTATTCGATTTGGTGAGCTTCAACGGGCGATTGCCCCTATTACCCAAAAAGAGCTAACTCGCCAGCTACGTGCTTTCGAGCAACGTGGGCTGGTTTATCGCAAGATCTATGCCGAAGTACCACCACGGGTTGAATATGAGATTACTTCATTGGGGAGAACACTAAAGCCAACACTGGACTCCCTGGCGCAGTGGATGAGGGACCATCATCGGGAGCTTAATAGCGGTTTATAGCGCAGGTTATTAGAAAATCGAGAAAAGGCTGATTTTTCGCAATCTAGATTTTGGCTGTCGCGTAAAGCAAGTTGGATGTACTACATTTAATATGCTGCTCATTAATTATGCAGTATTGAAAATGGCAACAATAGTTTCAAGGAGAGAGTATGAGTAAGATAACGGGTTGTTGTTCAAAAGATAGTCATCCAAATAGCCGAAGGACAGTGCTAAAAGCCGCTTTGGGCATCACCGCGGCAAGTGTTATTGGTGGGATTGGGCTAGGGCTACCTCAAGTATCATATGCTGCCTCCCTAACACGAGAAGAGCGGGATAAATTAACGCCCGAGCAGGTAGTGGAAGGTTTGAAGCAAGGTAATATAAGATTCGTTTCCGGAAAAATGCAGCAACACGATTATCTCGCACAAAAGCGCAGCAGTGCAGATGGGCAATTCCCAGCAGCTGTTATCTTGAGTTGTATTGACTCCCGAGCGCCTGCGGAAATTATTTTCGACACGGGGATTGGTGAAACATTCAATGCCAGAATTGCCGGCAACATTTCTAATGACGATTTGTTAGGTAGCCTGGAGTTTGCTTGTGCTGCCGCGGGTGCAAAAGTCATTTTGGTTATGGGGCACACTGCCTGCGGGGCCATCAAAGGGGCTATCGATAATGTTGAACTTGGTAATCTGACTGGTCTTCTCAATAAAATTAAACCTGCAATCGATTCGACACAATTTGATGGTGAGAAAAGCGGGAAGAACGAAAAGTATGTTGATGCTGTAGCGAAAAACAATGTGCAGCACACTATTGATGAGATACGTAAAAATAGTGAAATAATTAATAAATTAGAGAAAGAAGGGAAAATAAAAATAGTTGGTAGCATGTATAATCTAAACGGCGGAAAAGTCGATTTCTTCATGTAATAACTCGCATTTTCTATTCCCCTTGAGATATATCAAGGGGAATATGGAAATAAATCACAGTGTTAGCAGTAATTTATCAATCCTATAATGCTTTTTATTGATGTAACCCTCTTGGTCACAATTAAATTTTGTGGTTATATGATGAAAGTAAAACGTGCACGATAAGGCAGTAATCTCTATAGAGTAATGAGAATGCATTGACTCACCGCTTCGTTATATAAACGGGATGATTAATAAATAAATTTTATAGATAGATGTAAAGAGAGCCAGTAATGTTATTGTTATGTATTAATAGTAAATAACTTGATTTGATATTATTAAATAATATTTATTCCTTGAGTTTTTTAATTATTATTGTATGTTAACTCAGTGATTGCCTGCGGTTTTCGAAATGAATAAAACAAAGAATAGACACTCCAAATGGAAATGTCTACTTCATTGTTCTGAGCTATTTAATTATAATCAGTAATGTATTAACTAGTTTCATTATATTATGATATTGCTACTGATTTTATACCCACGCTAGGGGTGCGGTTTTGCATTAAAAATACATTTACTATATTAAATATAATTAAAAAATATAATTTAATTGGTTTTATTCATTAAGTAAACGCAATACTAATCACTAGTTCTCTTATCACATCTATAGTGTGATTTATTTTTATTAACTGAGTGAATATATTTGTAGGGGTTATTTATGTATGTTGATACAGTCTCTGTTGTTTCTGGCAGTAAATTCATTGATATTAATGGCAAAGGAGTGATTGATTATGAAAAAGAGATATCACTGGATTGCTGTATGAACAAAATACACTTCCACTCTAAAAAATTGACTATTGATATTAATGAAAAACAAAAGAGATTGGTAATGTGTTTGTTTAATGATGTTAATAGGAAACAAGACATTATTAAAGTTGTTTGGTATGAAAACCATAAAAGCATTTCTGATAATAATTACCATCAATTGATACATAAATTTAGAGTGCATTTGAAAAATGCAGGTATTCCAGATGGTATTGTTAAAACCATTAATAGATATGGGCTGAGATTAGACTCAGGGATACTTAGTGCAATGGTATCTAATCAGATGACAGATAGATTTACCGGCTATTAATAATAGAGGGTTATTTATTCTGTTTTTATGTTGAATTTACGATTTTTTGAGAGGTAAGGGTGTTATCACTTTTTAATCAGATAGTCATAACACCCTATAAAATACTAATTGATAATAAGCGATATATATTGGAAATTACCATTATATTATGTATTTTTTATCAGATTTATGCTGGTTTTAATCGAGTAATGGGTAAGGATAAACGAACTGTTCCAGTATTATATGAAGGAGAGAGTGCTGGAACCAATGATTTTAACAAAAAAGTTGAAATGATAGCTGAAATTAAAAAATACTTTTTTCTCAAACAAAAAAACAGTGATAATAAATCAAAAAATGAAACCAGAGATGGCACTGATTTATATAACTATCCGATTTATGTAGGGGCTTTAAAACTAGTCGGTGTGTTAGAACATACGAAAGAAGAAAAATCCATAGCAATTATAGAAAATAGTGGAAAGCAAAATTTATACTTCGTGGGTAACGAAATAGAGAGTGATACGGGGATTACTATTATTAAAATATTAAATGATAAAATAATAGTTAATGAAAATAAATCATATTACTCTCTGAAGATATTATAGTTACGTATTCTACGTTACCAATGAAATGGGGTTTTTATGTACCAAAATAATATAAATATAATTTGTATTTCAATTTGGTTTTTATTTAAATTTGTTATTTTAGCTGCTATTTTTCCTATAGTAGGATATGCGGAGAACTTCTCTGCATCTTTTAGAGATGCTGATATAAAAGAATTTATTAATACTGTAAGTAAAAACATAAATAAAACTATAATTATAGACCCAAAAGTACAAGGGTTAGTCAGCGTTCGTAGCTATGAACTACTAGATGAGGAAAAATACTATCAGTTTTTTTTAAATGTATTGGATGTTTATGGTTATACAGTGGTCGAAATGCCAAATAATATCTTAAAAGTTATTCCCGCAAAACGTGCAAAAGGTTCCGTTGTTCCTCTGCAAAATAATGCGGCCCCCCCCCAGGGTGATGAGCTAATTAACCGCGTATTTAAACTTAAACATCTACTAGCTAAAAATTTAGCTCCGTTACTACGCCAGTTAAATGATAATTCGGAATCGGGCAGTATTGTTAATTATGACCCTTCAAATGTAATATTAATTACAGGGCGTGCAGCAGTAGTAAACCGTTTATACGCTATTATTAGTACATTAGATCAACCGGGAGAGACAGAAGTAGAACTCTACCAACTGAATCATGCTGTCGCCGCTGATATTATTAAATTAGTTAATCAAGTTATTAATCCAGTAAATATTACAGCCAAACAAGAGTCATTCAATGCCGCAACAGTGGTTGCGGATGACCGAACGAATTCTGTGATAATCAGCGGTGATCGCCATATCAGGAAAAAAACTCTTCAAATGATAAAGAGGCTGGATCATCAACAAGACAGTTATGGCAGTACTAAAGTTGTTTATATGAAATATGCGCAGGCATCAAAGTTATTGGATGTGTTGAACGGTGTCAGTCAGGGGAGCCAGAGTGATAAGACTAAAAAAAATTCGGGAAAGAGTCACATCAAGAATGTTTCAATTAAGGCTTATGATCAAACCAATGCCTTAGTGATTACTGCTGATCCAAAAGTAATGAAAGAATTGGACCAAGTTATTGAAAGATTGGATGTTAGACGGGCCCAGGTTCTGGTAGAAGCCATTATAGTTGAGACTCAAAATGGAGAAGGTCTAAATCTTGGCATTCAATGGGCTAATAAACTTTATGGTGGAGCCAATTTCCTTCAAAAACCAAACAGCATACAAACAAATAATAACAGTGGAAACCCTATACCAATGATGATTGCAGGGTTGACGGCCGGCTTTTATAAAGGAAACTGGGACGGTCTTTTCACTGCCCTGGCAACTAATTCAAATAATAATATTCTTGCTACTCCGAGTATTGTCACTCTGGACAATATGGAGGCAGAGTTTAATGTAGGTCAAGAGGTTCCAGTCCTTACCTCAACGCAAACTACAGCCACAGACAAAGTCTATAACTCGATTTCGCGGCAATCGGTGGGGGTCATGTTGAAGGTCAAACCACAGATAAATAAAGGTGATTCAGTTCTATTAGAAATACGGCAAGAGGTATCAAGTGTTGCTGATAGTTCTGATGTTAATGCAAATAATCTTGGTTCGGTCTTTAACAAGAGGGTTGTTAATAATGCTGTATTAGTTAAAAGTGGAGAGACCGTGGTAGTGGGGGGATTACTGGATAAAAAAATCAATAAAATAATCAATAAAGTTCCTTTGTTGGGTGATATCCCCTTTATCGGCGGTTTGTTTAGACAGAGCAAAGAAAAGATTGAAAAAAGTAACTTAATTCTCTTTATTAGGCCAACAATACTCAGGGAAACAAGTGATTACAGTCAAGTTACAGTAGATAAATATGCTGAATATAATAACTTACATTCTATTAATTCCGGTATGGAAAGACCAATTGATATTGTATCTGATAGAATTAACTATGATGCTTTTAATACACTTAAGAGTGACATAATAAAGTTTTATGAGATGGTTGAGATAAAAATATGAACCAAGATAAAGCAGAATCATTGCCACTCACTTTTAGCTGGGCAAAGGATAATGGCGTTATCTTATCTCCTGCCGACAAAGGATATCAACTGATCTGTCGTAATTCTGCTTCCCTCGACGCAATACTGGAAGGTAACAGAGTTGGGAATAAACCTATTTCACTTAATTTCGTTACTGACGATGAATTTGATAATAGCCTTGCGACAGTATATCAGAATAGCTCAATACAATCGCATAAAATAATGAACTCTATCAGTGATGAGATAGCCATTTACTCATTTAATGGTGAACTCCCTGTGAGTGAAGATTTACTCGATAGCAATAATGAAGCACCAGTAATAAAGCTAATAAATACAATTTTGGCAGAGGCAATTAAAGAGTTAGCATCAGATATCCATATAGAGTCTTTCGGTGAAAAAATTACGATAAGGTTTCGTATTGATGGCGTATTAAAAAACATATTAGAGCTACCGCGACGAGTTGCGTTATTATTAGTGTCACGGGTTAAAATCATGGCAAAGTTAGATATCGCTGAAAAACGGATCCCACAGGATGGGCGTATCGCACTGAGTTTAGCTGGTAAAGCTTTAGATGTTCGAGTCTCGATATTACCAGTAAATCATGGTGAACGTGTTGTCATGCGGTTGCTAGACAAACATAGCCTCAAATTAGATTTAGAGTCTTTGGGGATGTCGCAAAAAAACTGCCATCTCATGAAGACATTGGTTCTCAAACCTCATGGCATAATATTGATTGTTGGCCCAACTGGCGTGGGGAAAAGTACCACACTTTATGCTGCTTTAATGGGAATAAATGCTAGTGAACGGAATATCATGACAGTAGAGGATCCTATTGAGTTTGACATCGATGGTATTTCGCAGACGCAGGTTAACCCGAAAATAGATATGACTTTCTCACGTAGTCTAAGAGCAATCTTGCGTCAAGATCCTGATGTTATTCTTATTGGTGAAATACGAGATGTAGAAACAGCACAAATAGCAGTGCAAGCCTCATTAACTGGGCATTTGGTATTATCAACATTACACGCCAACAGTGCTATCGGAGCCGTCACCAGACTCAAAGATATGGGGATTGAACCATTTATGTTATCAAGTTCATTATTGGCTGTGTTATCTCAACGCCTGGTTCGCAAGTTATGCACTGAATGCCGAAAACAATATGATTCTCCACATGAAATATTGCAAGAGTTAATTAGCCCTGAGAAAATACCTGAAGATAGATACGGATTTAGCGCAATAGGTTGTGATAAGTGCAATACAGTAGGCTATAGAGGAAGAATAGCCTTACATGAACTGCTGATTATTGATAACAATTTGCGTGAAGCTATTTATAAAGGAAAAAGCGAACTTGATTTAAGTCAGTTAGCTAAACAATATACTCGTAGTATAGAACAAGATGGAATTGATAAAGTTATCGCAGGTTTTACAACAATAGAAGAAGTGATGAGGATAAATTTAGAGGAAAAATATGCCTGTATATGAATATACAGCTAAAAATAATAAAGGAATTAAAATAAAAGGGAGTGTTGAGGCTGATAATATATTAGCCGCAAGGCAAGTTATTTATCAAAGGAAACTGTGTTTATTAAATATAAAAATAAAACGCATCAGTCGATTTACACAATGGATGACATTTTTAAATACTATAAATAGTAGAGATCTTATTTTAATTACCAGGCAAATGTCTATTTTAGTCAATGCGGCCATCCCATTAGACGAAGCTTTGGCACTAATTGAAAATCAGAGTACGAAGAGTAAAGTAGATAGTGTGATTCATAAGATAAGGAAAAGAGTCCTTGAGGGACATTCCCTTTCCGATTCTCTCTCACAGTTTCCGGCCATTTTTAATTCTCTTTACCGATCTATGATTGCAGCAGGGGAACTGTCGGGTCATTTAGGTCTCGTATTATCTAATCTTGCTGATCATATTGAGCAAGCGCGAAAGGTAAAAAGTAAAATAATTCAAACGTTAATATATCCAGCGATTTTAGTTTCGGTATCTATAGGGATTATTGCCATACTGTTAACGTTGATAATCCCTAATATAATTGAGCAATTTGTTTCCTATGATAAAGTGTTACCGTTATCGACCAGAGTGCTTATGGTTACCAGTCATTGGATTGAGGACAATATTGTATCTATTATTATAATTCTAGTTATATTTTCATTTAGTATCTATGGAATATCCAAAATAAGAAAAATAAATATATTTATTGAATCTTGTTATTTGAAATTACCCATATTTGGTCGTTTAATATTCAAGCTAAATGTTTCTCGATATATGAGAATGATGGAAATTCTAAGTTCCAATGGAGTTAACTTGATCAGAACGATGGATATTAGCACTGGTGTAGTTACTAATTTATATATTAAACAGAGATTAGATGATGCAGTTACATTAGTTAGTGAGGGCGGTAGCCTAACATCATCTTTATCAAATAGTGGTATGTTCTCTCCTATGACTATACATATGATCGCTTCAGGTGAACGTAGTGGGAAATTAGATGATGTTTTAAAGAGGATAACAGATATACAAGAGCAAGAGATAATTGAAGAGATAAATGTATTTGTGATATTACTGGAGCCGGTAATAATGATATCTATGGCTTCGTTTATATTTTTCATTATATTGGCAATCTTTCAACCGATACTTGAAATGAATAATTTGATTTTTTGAGTTTAACTTAAGGATATATATGAGGGATATTAAATGTAAAGGGTTTACATTATTAGAAATGATGGTGATTATTATAATATTAGGGTTGCTTGCTAGTTTGACTATACCGAGTGTAATGAGTAATAAAAATAGAGCTGATCAACTAAAGGCGTTAAGTGATATTGCCGCCATAGAAAATGCTCTGGATATGTACAAGTTAGATAATGGTTATTATCCAACGGAGTCTCAAGGTATTAATTCATTGGTTATCAAACCAATAGAATTACCGATACCTAATATTTATCCTAAAAATGGCTATATTAGGCGTTTGCCTAGTGATCCATGGGGTAATCCCTATTTGATAAATAATCCCGGTCGGCATGAGGAAATTGATATATTTTCATCAGGACCAGATAGAGAAATAGGGACTGATGATGATATAGGTAATTGGTCTACATCATTTTCTGAAACTAAAAAAGATAAAAACTGATAAAGCTGACAACCATAGAAAGCCAATAGGTGATTATTTGCCGAGTTATAATGGTTTTACATTATTAGAATCTCTACTCTCGATGGCTATTTTTTCCGTAGTGGGTATTAGTCTTATGCTTGTTATTAGTGAACAATTGATACAGGTAAAAAAACTAGAAAATAAAATAGTGGCTTCTTGGGTGGCTGAGAACATTTTAGTGGATATTAAATTAACAAAAAATTATCAAAGTGAGAGTTGGCAAAAGGGAAGTGATTTTATCATCAACAAGTTATGGTATTGGCAGTCAAAGGAAATAAAAATGAACACTATTAGTGTTATTGCTATTGAAGTTCGCAGCCAAGAAAATAGTAAGGTTCCTGATTTCATTCTGGAAGGATACCGTATTATTAATGAATAAAAAAAACATCCAAGGTTTAACGCTATTAGAGATTTTACTGGCCACAATTATATTCACTTTGATAAGTTTGACTGTTTACCAGGGCATTACCGTTACCAGCAACGGAAGTCGTGCTGTTAATATAAAAGCAATGCAAGTTAATAGGTTACAAAGAGTTGTTAACATGTTGGAACAGGAGATCTCACATACGGTTATATACTCTCAACTTAATGATAAAGAAATAATTAACAATGGTATTAGAAGTGGGCCATTATTTCTGGATAGTGACGATTTTGGTATTATATTTTTATGTGACATAGGTATTAACACGGACTTGAAATATTATTCACAATCACAAATGTTTGGGTATCGTTTACGAAATGGTCATTTGGAAAAGTTAATATATAGTTTAAATGTTAAACAATCTAAAGTATTGAAAATTCTAGATAGCGTTACAGCATTCCGTATTCATATCTATCATAAAAATAGATGGTTAAATAAGTGGAACGATACGAATTATTTACCAGAGGCAGTTGAATTAATTATTGAGATGGAAAATATTGGGACTATCAGGAAGAAAGTCATCTTATTAAACCATGTTATTTAGCGAATGGTGAAAAAGTGAAACAGAGAGGCATTGCCCTATTACTTGTTCTGTCTAGCATTTTGCTGATGAGTACAATGATATCTGCCACCTATTTGTATCTATCAAATATTATCTATTTTGTTGGAAACAGCATAACCAAACAAGATGATAAACAGTTACTGTTAGGTTCTGAGGGTATTTTTATAAATAATATAGCCAAAGAAATTTTAAATGGTGAGGATTTTGGTGGTACCTATTCTAAGCTATTAACCTCCAACTCAGCTATCAGCATAAATAATAGAGATGTATATTATAGCTTAATTGATAGAACAAGTTGCTTCAATGTAAATACTCTTTATGATTCTTTTGGTAATATGAATAATAAATATTATCCGTGGCTAGTATTAGATAACATCTTACAATTAAATAACACCGTTTCATCTGTTATCAATAAATTAATGACAATGTTTGCCCAGTATCCCGCAAATGCGTCTGATTTAGACCGTATTGATAGAGATTTTTTAACTATAGGACAAGCTTTCCAGAGGGGTAACTCAATTGATAAAATACTTAATATTAGTAGTGAGAGTTTCTTGTATATCGCCCCACTAGTTTGCTCTAGAAATGATAATAAATTGCTTATCAATGTGAATATGTTGAATGCTAAAAGCAGTTATCTGCTACAAGCTATTTTTATGAACGAAATTACAGGAAGTGATGTGTATAAGGTAATTTTATCTAAACCTGCTCAAGGATGGTTAACAGTTGAATCTTTCTTTGAATCCCTTGCAAATAATTCATCGGTTGACATAGATAGAATAAATGAATTGAAAAATGTTGAAATGTTGAAATTTTCTAATAATGAATATTATTTTTCATCCAACTTCAAAGTTGATAATGGTGATTCTCAGTTGATGAGTCTTTTTCATGTAAAGGGGGACACTATTACCGTATTACACCGAAGGTTTATCTTATAATGAATAACGTACGAAATGCAGGTTTATCCTCTAAAACTCTGATTATTAGATTGGGTAGTCATGCAACTGACCCTATTTACTGGTATACCGAAGTGGTAGATGGGGGCCATAGAAAATCAGGGCAGTTATGTGATCATACAAAATTAGATAATATCCCGTTTCTTTTGAATTATAATGTGAAAATATTAGTTTCATCGAGTTATGTTATTTTTAGGAAAATAGATATAATTGACAAGGAGATTTTAAAAAGTGAACAATCACTTGCGTTCTCTATTGAAAAAACAATTGTTAGTAATATCGAGAATTTCCACACTGTGATATTGAAGTCAGATAGCAATTTTTGTTATGTAGTTGCCGTTGAGCATGAGTTAATGAGCCGTTGGTTGGGGTGGTTAACAAATGTAGGTGTCTCTCCCACCGTCATGATTCCGGATGTATTAGCACTACCATTTAATGATGGAAAATGCTTTCCAGTGAAGCTGGATGATGAATGGTTAATAAGGAATAGTGAAGTGTCGGGTTTCTCAGTTAATGATGATATATTTAAAAAATTATGTTTATCAACTCTAATCTTTTGTCCTGAAAATAGATTTAGTCGTGTTTATAACCAAACTTCGGGCCTTCATGCTACGGACTATTGCGATGTATTACGCATTATGGCAAATAATATTGAAAATAATCATGTTAACTTGCTGACAGGTCGATATTATCGCCATAGGAAAAAGACTATTAGTAGTGCTTCTTTTTTTAGAGCTGTTTACTTGTTTTTTTTATTATCTATCGTGATGTGTTTGAATTCCTGGTGTTACAAAAATGATATATTGAGAGATATTCATTTGCTAGATGTAACTTTACAAGGTTTCCATATTAAATATCCATTAGTGCAACAATATGCAGATGAAGATAGTATTAATGTCAATAAAGATTTTTATCATTCAGATGGAAATATAATTAAGCCGGATTTGATTTTTTTACTGCATAGATTAGTTGAGAACTTTAACAAATTTGATATCACGATAAAAAGTATCATCTTCATCAATGGTAAAAATAAAGCTAACTTTAATATAAATATTATAAATGTAGAAGGGATAGACCAAGTGTTAAATGAAATTGATCAAAAAAACAATCGACTAACTATCACTAAAATTAACAATAAGGATGGAACATGTGACATTATGTTTGAATATAATTTATGAACCTGAAAAATATTGTGGTTATTTCTACATTGATTATGGCATTTGCTTGTTTTTTCTTTAGTTTGAGTATCTCATTGGAGGTTAAAGACCTATTAGCAAAACACTCTTTATTGTATAGTAAACTTGTAGGTTATTCATCTTTAGCTGAAAAACTAAAAATGGAGAAGGTTTCGAAATCTAAGGTTAACGATCATTTAAATGATCGTATTGGTAATGTTTTAAATACATTTTTTAATGATGAAGCCATTAAGATTAAACTTACAGGAATGACTCATGACTATATTTCACTCACTGTTGAAAATAGTCAGGTTACTAAGTTCATTGATATTTTCTTCACGCTGACACAGAATGAAAATATTGAAATAATTTATTTAGATATAAGGTTTATTGAGGGCGGTAATTATATTAATTACGATATGCATCTGTGGAAAAAATCATAGTAAGGTATATAAAAATGTCATTTGATATATTTTTTTTAATTAGTATTTTGTTTTATATAGTGCTTGGTCTATATGTGGGAAATATTTTAAATGTTGTTATTTATCGTCTCCCAATCATGCTTTCGAATACCTTCCCGGGAAATGCATTAGATCATAATAAAGTAACTATTTATAAAAACGATTTTAATCTGTTTTTCCCAAAGTCATTTTGTCCAAATTGCCTGAGTTCCTTACCGTATAAATATAGCATACCCATATTAGGGTGGTTTTATCTACAAGGTATAGCACAATGTTGTAATCAGAGAATAAGTCTGAGATATATAATTGTTGAGATACTTACTGTTATTTTAACTCTAGTCACTATTTTGTTTTTTCATGATGATAAATTTGGTTTTTTTAATATACTATTGGTTTGGGGACTTATAGTTTTAGTTTTTATTGATATTGATTGTTACCTTTTACCTAATTGTATTACCCAGCCATTATTGTGGTGCGGTCTTCTTTTAAATATGTATAATGCTTTTCTTCCATTATCATTTTATGTACTAGGTGCTGTATGCGGCTATCTTTTTCTATGGTTACCTAACTGGATATTCAAAATCCTCAAAGGTATTGATGGTATGGGATATGGTGATTTTAAGTTAATGGCAGCGTTAGGTGCCTGGTTTGGCGTAGCAGCCGTACCTTTTATCATATTACTGTCTTCCCTGTTTGGGGTTGTTGCGTATGTGATTATTAATAAATTCTCGAGAGAGAAAGTTAAGTATGTTGCATTTGGCCCTTATATTTCATTGACCGGCTTGGTGTATTTGTTTTGGGGTGAATCTGTCACTTGTTTATTATGTTAATGGTGGGGATAATAACTCCATCTTTATGATACTTTATTTTTATTGTAATAAATCATCTGCATGTGTCTTTATTTTGTTAAGTTAATTATAGTACTATAAAAATTAGGTTTCTGTATTTATCTTTTTTTTAAATTGTTATTGTTGCGTTATAAGCTGTATCTTATAACTCACATCCCTATGGTGTTCGTTTTTTATGATTCATTAGTGTATTTTGATAGACTTTTCTGTTTTTCATTAACTTCTCTATAACTGTTGTTTTTTACTTGAAGTTTTTGGTTTTGTTTTTTTTATGATCTTATAGTAAGACACCGATGGTATTGTTGATGTTGGTTTTTAAATTATATTTTTAAGTGTGAGAAATGAAATGAATGACATAATTATTGGAGATATTGTCTTTACTCCACTAAAGAGAACCCTCAACAAAGGGGGAAGTGTCATCAAGATAAGAAATAAAGAGTCCGAAGTGTTGTCTTTACTGTGTTTTCACTATCCTGATGTACTTTCTCGTGAAGATATCGAAAAGAAAATATGGAGTGAAAGTTACGTTACTGACAATACATTAACCCAAACCATCAGTAATTTACGTCATGCTTTAAATGATAAAAAACATGAATTGGTTACTACGATTCCAAAAAAAGGGTATTGCCTTGGTGTAAAGCCTAATTTTACAGCCAATGACTTCTCAGAAATTTCATCAGTGACTCAAACTGAGGTATTAGATAGTCTTGCTTATAATACTACTGAATCACTCTCTAAACAGAAATATCTTGCAAGCGGATTTATTGTATTCATGATGTTTTGTGTTTGTTTAGCCACTTCTTTTAATGTTACATCTGATTATTATCAGATAAAAATTACCAATGTTAAAAATTTTCCTCTTACCATAAATATAGATGAAATACATGATAAGGATTTTTTTTCTTCCTATAATAAAGAGCCTTATATTTTCTTAAAAAAACAAAAAAATAGTGAGTATACGGTCTGTAAATTACAACACGGAGGTATAACATGCCAAAAAAAATAATTAAGAAAATGTTTATAGCAGTTTTGTTTGGCGTGGGAATAGGATATGGATTTGGGAGATTCTACTCCTATTTTCATCCAATGGTGGCTCTGGAGGGGTACTGGGAGTCTAATTATGATTTAGAACATGCCATAGGATTTTATCATGTTTATTCACGAATCAGTATTGTAGGAAGGGAAATAAACTCATCTGCAGATGTGTATGATGGTAATGGCTATGTTAAAGCCAGGAGAAATATAGTGTTTAATGTGGTGGATTCTAAAAAAAACATCTTCACAGGTAAGGTGTTATCTCTATCCATCGAAGGGGATAAAGACCTTTATTTGAATGATTTCTTAAATACACCTTATGCCGTAAGTTATCCTATTTTTCATCAGTTAAATGAAAATACTATTTTAATAGAGCAATCACAGGGGCACCCTGTTAATAGCTTGCGTTTGTTAACCCGTATTTGATGCCTGAGTATGTCATTCTATTTATTGAAATATATTTGTCATATTTGATACGTAATATTGGCTTATTACTCACAACTTTAGTGTAAAAAGAATGTTCTCTCACATCGGCTCTTTTGTTATGAAACTTGTGTCTGGTGTTAAATCTATAAGCTTATTTACGAATATAAAATTCGGGATCTTATCAGGCCTTATCTTAGTTATTAGTCTATTCTCCTTGCTCCAACTATTTTCCATCGGGTATTTATCTCATATATTGGATAACACAAAAGATAATGTTGAAAAAACACATCATAGCCATCAGCAAGAAGTATTAATGGATCGCGCCAGAATGGAGTTATTAATCGCCAGCGATAAACTCAATCGGGCAGGTATCTATTATATGGAGGATAAAGAGACAGGTTCTGAAGGCAGTTGGCAGAGTCTCTTGAGCGAAGCAACAAAATCAATACAGCAGTCACAAGATGATTTCCGTCAGTTACTATTGGTTTCGACTCATGATGACCGGCCTGAGTTTATTGCTCTGAAGGAAAGCTATCTACAGTTGTTTCAAGGTCTATCAGAAATTAGTCAGGGATTGGTCAAGAACAGCAATATAGATGCCTTTTTTGAAGTCCCTATTCAAGGTTTTCAAAGTGATTTTACTGAAAAGTATTACCGTTATTTGCAGGAAAGCGAAGAAAACCGCACGGTAATGGATAGCCAATTGCTCTCTTCTTTGTCCTCGGCAAAACAGGCGGTTATCATTGCATTGGTTATTTTATTGTGTCTTGCATTCTCTGTTTGGTTAGGTGTGACTCGCTGGGTTATTCGGCCACTTAATTATCTGATTGCCCAAATTCATGTGATTGCTGCGGGAGATTTATCTCATCAGATTGAGCATAACGCTTTTACTAGCCGGGAAGTTCGGCTGTTGGCGGTCAGCATATACCAGATGCAACAAGGCTTAGTGGTATTGGTTAGCCAGGTACGCAGTGGCGTCGATGTTATTCTAACTGGCGTTAATCAAATCGCTGCAGACAGCCATCGTATTTCTGAGCAAACGCAATCACAAACGCAGTCATTAGCAGCCACGACACAGAATATGTATCAACTTACCGAGCGTGTAAAACAGAATTCTAAGAGTGCAGATCAGGCAAATCAATTGGCCAATGAAGCCAAAAATATTGCCAGTCAAGGTGGCGATATGATGTCTGGCGTAGTTAATTCGATGGCTGATATTTCTGCGGGCTCGCAGGAGATAGCCGAGATCATCACTTTGATAGAATCGGTAGCTTTTCAGACCAATATTCTGGCCTTAAATGCTGCAATTGAGGCTGCTCATGCTGGTCAACACGGGCGGGGATTCTCTGTTGTTGCGCGTGAAGTGGGAATATTAGCGCACCAAAGTGGTCATTCTGCTCTGAATATTAAACGCCTTATTGGTAACTCTTCAAAATCCATATCAGCAGGTGCCAATCTGGTGGGGCGCTCTGGCGACAATTTACGTGCAATTATTGGCTCGGTTATAAAAGTGACTGATTTAATGACTGAAATATCGGCAGCATCACAAGAACAAAGTAAAGGTATTGAAGATATCACCGCACAGGTAGGAATGATTAATGAAGTCACCCGACTGAATGCTGATTTAGTCGATCAATCCACTCAAGCCTCTGAAGTGTTGCAGAAACAAATATTTCAGTTAAACCAGTCGGTGGCGCGTTTTTGTTTACCTGTCACAGTACGCCCCCTCAACATATTAATGAGGAGGTCGCTGTGAGTTTTTAATGTGCCACGATAGTGGTTAATAATTCGTGCCAGCCAGACGGATTTCCATAATATTCATTAGCAGGTAAAGGCGTTATTTTTCCCTGCTCGTCTTCCAGCGCAAAGGTTGGGAAGCCGTGCCCATGTACTTTAGCCAGTAATGTGCGGCTTTCAGCAATATGTTGGCTGGATGTTATTAGTGCAGTATTGTAGGTATGAATAAATTCATCACTATTCAGCCCAAGTTCCACCGCCAGTTCAGTTAATACGCGGGTATCTGTAATACGATGGCCTTCAACATAATGAGCGTGTTGGATGCGATGAAGCATCGCTGCACCGCGACCCGCAAGTTCTTCCATTGCCAGAATGGCGGCAATCGGTGGCGTGGAGTCCATAATAACTGAGGTATCATTGAGTAATTTATTAAAGTAGTCGTCACCAAAAATTTGCCCAGTGAGCTGCGCAATACGTCGGTCATGGGGCATTACATATCCACGCCACTGGCTGTCTATCTGGCGACGATTAGCCCCAGACATCATTCCGCCACCATGTAATACCAACATGAGTTTAGGAATATCTTGTGCGACTTTTACCAGTGGTGCCGCGCCATAGCACCAGCCACAGAGTGGATCAAAAATGTAATGTAACTTTGTGGCTGCCATCGTATCTTCCTCAATTATCTTTTCTGACGTGCTAATTTAGCAACGATTAGAGTTAATGGTGTTTATTGTGGCCATTTCATTTCGTTTTTAAGTACCTTGGCACTTAATTCCAGGCTAGATTCATCTTTCAGCTCGGGATAATGTTTTTTCATTGCTGTAATCAATTCCGCAGAATCTTTTGCTTTGGGAATCTCTGCATTTAACGTGGTTAAATAGTTTTGAGTAAAGGTCACTGATGCCAATGTTTGTGGCGCGTTATCAAGATAATGTCCCGGAACTACGGTGACGGGTTTCAATGTTTTGATTTTTTCCAGTGTTGTCAGCCAATTCTGGCGAGACTCAGGAGTTTGAGTATCGGCGATCCATAAATGAATATTGCCTGAGACCGCGACACCACCTACCACTGCTTTCAATGACGGGATCCAGACAAATGTCTTTTCTGGCGATGGCCCATCTAAGCCTTCGACGCTAATTTCCTGCCCATCAACAGTAAAGCTTTTGCCTTGCAATTCTTGCGGAATAATGACTTGTGTTGGGGCATTCTCTTTGAGAATTGGACTCCAATAAGCCATTTTCCCCTCTTTAGTGGCCTTAATTTCTTCAATAGTTTGCGGTGTGGCGATGACTTTGGCTTGTGGGAATGCTTTGGTAATGACATCCAGACCGAAATAGAAATCAGGATCTGCCTGGCTGATATAAATAGTGGTCAGCTTTTTGCCGCTTTGCTTAATTTTCTTCACTAGAGTTTCAGCATCATTGCGCTGAAATTGCGCATCAATCAGAGCTACTTCTGTTTTACCGCTAATAATTTCAGATGATACCGGGAAGATGCTTTTTTCTCCGGGATTATAGACTTCTATTTTTAGCTGTTCAGCGGCATGAGCTGTTGATACAGCAGCGAAAGTTGTCAGGCCGGCAAAGGCCATTTGCAATAGTGTTTTATTTAACATGTTTATTTTCCTGAGAGTGACTGGGGTATGGGCTAGATAATAGATTGCTTATATCGATAGAAAAACCCGATAATGGACAATTATTTGTTGCTTAAATCGAGCTAATTATGGATAGAATTACCGCAGCAGAGGTCTTTGTCACCATTGTTGAGCGGGGCAGTATGATTGCCGCTGCGGAGGCTTTGGAGATGTCGCGAGCTATGGTGACACGATATTTGGCTGAGATGGAGCAGTGGGCCGGAGCTCGTTTGTTGCACCGGACAACCCGTAAGTTAAGTTTAACTCATGCGGGGGAAGCGACCCTGGCGCGTTGTCGGCATATGCTTGAATTTGCTAAGGACATGGATTTAATCGAGGGGCAAGAAAATGAAGAACTGCGCGGTTTATTGCGGATCAGTTGCTCTCAATCCCTCGGGCAAAGTGCAGTAGCGATAGCTGTTACTGACTATTTACGCCGTTATCCTCAGGTCGCAGTCGATTTACAAATGAATAACCGGTCCGTCAATCTGGTAGAGGAACGTATTGATTTAGCACTGCGCATTACTAATGATTTAGATCCAAACTTAATCGCTCGTCCGCTATCTATCTGCCATTCAGTTGTTTGTGCTGCGCCGAGTTACCTGTCAGCCAAAGGAACGCCGAAAACTCCACCTGATTTGGCCGTTCACAACTGCCTGACATACTCTTATTTTGGCAAAAGCTTATGGCATTTTGACCAACAGGGTGTTAAATCATCGGTTGCAGTAGGCGGAAATCTCAGTGCCAATGAATCAGTTGTTCTACTCAGCGGAGCACTAGAGGGTGCCGGTATTACTTTGCAGCCCAGTTACTCTGCCGCGCCGTATATTGCCAGTGGTGAGTTAATCAGGTTATTGCCCGATTATCAGCCGCAGGCGATGGGAATTTATGGTATCTATACTTCGCGCCGACAAATGCCAGCCACATTAAGGTCGATGCTAGACTTTCTGGTGGAGTGGTTTACTACCCACCCCCTACCTAATTGAAACCGCAGCGATGTTAGCTGCGCGGTTACATTCTCAAACATATTTTTATTATTGGCGCAGAGCTTAAATTATTTTGAATTTCATTCAGTTATCAATGAAGAGAAAAATATATTACTTATCATGCTAGTTATAACTCTGTTCATTACTGGTCATTATTCCTTAACTCATGCTATTTCTATCTGTACCCGTCACCTTGAATTCGATTGGGTATATACCCGTCATACTTCAAGCTGCATGTGCGTTGACTGCTTTCGTTCACCTGAATCACTTACCTGAGTAAGCTTATCGGGATTCACTCAGTTGCCGCCTTCTTGCAATTCGAATTATTTAGGGTATAGCAAATTGAGATATTAAATAATTATAAATAATAGGGTTATTGCGGCTTTATTCGGCAATTCGGCCCTCATCTACCTTTTTTTTCTCACTACAACGTACCGGTTAATTAATCATTACTGGTAACATTTTGATCTGCCTGGGAGCTTTATTATGCCTGTTGCGCTGCTGGCATTAGCACTAAGTGCTTTTGCTATTGGTACCACTGAATTTGTCATCATGGGGCTGCTGCCTCAGGTGGCGGGTGATCTGCACATTTCGATTCCAACGGCAGGTTGGTTAATCAGCGGGTATGCATTGGGAGTGGCTATCGGCGCGCCTATCATGGCTGTTCTGACCGCCAAATTGCCACGTAAAAAGACACTATTGTTATTAATGGTGATTTTCATCATTGGTAACCTGATGTGCGCACTGGCATACAGTTATGATTTCCTGATGTTAGCCAGGGTTATTACCGCATTGAGTCATGGGGCCTTTTTTGGTATTGGCGCCGTGGTTGCTTCTAATTTGGTGGCCCCTAATAGACGGGCATCCGCAGTGGCTCTGATGTTCACCGGCCTGACACTTGCCAATGTGCTGGGGGTTCCTTTGGGAACTGCTTTGGGGCAAGCTTTCGGCTGGCGCTCAACATTCTGGGTTGTTTCGGTCATCGGTTTATTATCATTGGCAGCACTCTACCGCAAGTTACCTTCTTCTCAGGAGGAAGCCCCAACCGAGTTACGTAAGGAGATCGCCGCGCTGCGCGGAGGGGGGATCTGGTTATCATTGCTGATGACGGTCTTTTTTGCCGCGGCTATGTTTGCCCTGTTTACTTATATCGCCCCAATTCTGACTGAAGTGACTCAGGTTTCTGAGCATGGCATCAGTTGGACCTTGTTGTTGATGGGCGTGGGCCTGACATTGGGCAATATTGTGGGTGGGCGGTTGGCGGATTGGCGTTTATCCGTGAGCCTGACGACGACTTTCCTACTCATCGCGATATTTTCCGCTCTATTCAGTTGGACAAGTTACTCATTACTGGCCGCGGAAGTGACACTCTTCTTGTGGTCTGCTGCGGCATTTTCAGCCGTGCCTGCCTTGCAAATTAATGTGGTCGCTTACGGTAAAAAAGCCCCTAATCTGGTATCAACACTTAATATTGCGGCCTTTAACGTTGGCAATGCTTTAGGTGCGTGGGTCGGAGGTGTGGTGATTGCCACTGGATTGGGATTGACCGTCGTCCCGCTAGCCGCCGCTGCACTGGCTGTTGTTGGTTTGCTGTTGTGTCTGTTTACGTTTTCCCGGACGCGCGCCGGTAAGGCTACTGCGCTTTAATTAAGAGATGAGTTGTGTTGGGCAATCACCGCCGCCAGACGTTGTTGGAAGGTGATTGCCTGCTGTTTTAAATGCTCAATGAAGGTATCGACCAGGCTGGATGATGGGCGATGTATCGGTTGTATCAAGCTGATAGTAAAAGGAATATCAACACTGAATGGCCGTATGCAAACACCTTCATTGACTCCGGCGCCAATATAATCCAGAGCGGTTAATGGATTAACAATAGAGACCCCCACGCCTTCTCGCACCATGGCACAAACTGAAGCTGCGCTATGAGTTTCCAAAACTAATCTTCTATTAATACCTTGTTCGGTAAAGAGATTATCTAATAACTGGCGATAACTGTCGGTGACTGACAGGCTGATAAAGTTCTCGCCCTGAAAATCTTGCGGAGTCAGTACGGCTTTTTCCTGCAAGGGGTGGCCGCAGGGTAATACGCAAACTTCATTTACGGTCATCAGCGCATGGCGCACCGTGCCCGCAGGGGTTTGTGTATTCTCTGTCAAGCCGAGGTCGTGCCGCTGGGCCGAAAGCCATTCTTCTAATAAAGGTGATTCTTGCGGGATAACGCTCAGGCTAACTTCCGGATAGCGGTCAATAAAAGGTTTACACACCGCTGGAAGCAATGACTGAGAAAATACTGGCAGGCAGGCAATAGAAAGCTGCGCATGTTGGAATTGGCGTATCCCTTCGGCAGCCTGTTTAATACGATCAAGCCCATAATAGGAGCGCTGAACCTCTTCAAATAAGCGCAAGCCTTGCACGGTGGGGTACAGCCGCCCGCGCACACGATCAAACAGTTTTAATTGGACTAATTGCTCAAAACGAGCCAATTCGCGGCTGACGGTAGGTTGTGACGTTTGGAGTAATAATGCGGCTTCAGTCAGATTACCGGTGGTCATAACACCATGAAAAATTTCTATTTGTCGTAGGGAAATTGCGGGCATCACAGCTCTCCTGCGGTGGCGACTGTTTAATCTAACCCATATCATAAATGAATAGACTAAGGGTAAATAGATATTTTCTTCACACCCACGATATTGCTAATAATAGCCCATCAGCGAAATCATTATTTTCGCCCCCTATATTGACTCCCATTATTAGGACATACCTATGCCGCGCGCACTTAATGACACCTCTTCGGCACTGACGGCCCAAAATCTGATTGCCTTGCCAGAACGTTTTGGTTGCCCGGTCTGGGCCTATGATGGCGAAATTATCACTCAAAAAATCAATCAATTACGGCATTTTGATGTGATTCGATTTGCCCAGAAAGCCTGCTCAAATATTCATATTTTGCGATTGATGCATGAGCAAGGCGTGAAAGTTGATTCGGTATCTCTGGGCGAAATTGAGCGCGCTTTGCAGGCTGGTTTTCAGCCGGGGCAGGAACCTGCTGAGATTGTCTTTACCGCCGATTTGCTGGATCAGGCTACCTTACTGCGCGTGACTGAATTAAGCATTCCGGTTAATGCAGGTTCCATTGATATGCTTGATCAACTGGGGCAGCATGCGTCCGGTCACCCGGTTTGGTTGCGGGTTAATCCAGGTTTCGGCCACGGACACAGTCAGAAAACCAATACTGGCGGTGAAAACAGCAAACACGGTATTTGGCATGAGGACTTGCCGCAAGCCATTGCGAAAATTCAGCAATATGGATTAAAACTGGTAGGTATACATATGCATATTGGTTCTGGTGTTGATTATCAGCATTTGGAACAAGTGTGTGATGCCATGGTGCAACAGGTGATTGCGCTGGGGCAGGATATCAGTGCTATTTCTGCCGGTGGTGGTTTATCAATCCCCTATCAATTTGGCGATGATGAGATTGATACCGAGCATTATTACGGCTTATGGAACAGCGCACGCGAGCGGATTGCCGCGCATTTAGGCCATCCAGTCAGTCTTGAGATTGAACCCGGCCGCTTCCTGGTTGCTGAAGCAGGAGTGTTAATCGCGCAGGTTCGGGCGGTGAAAAATATGGGACGTCGGCATTATGTATTGGTGGATGCGGGCTTCAATGATTTGATGCGACCCGCCATGTATGGCAGTTACCACCATATTTCAGTGTTGCCAGCTAACGGGCGCTCACTTGCTAACGAACCGCTGATTGATACTGTGGTTGCTGGCCCGCTGTGCGAGTCAGGAGATGTATTTACTCAGGAAGCGGGGGGCGGGTTAGAGACTCGTAAATTGCCCGCCGCTAACATTGGCGATTATCTGGTATTCCATGATACTGGTGCCTATGGTGCTTCAATGTCTTCAAACTACAATAGTCGGCCATTATTGCCAGAAGTCTTGTTTGAACAGGGGCAGCCGCGTTTAATCCGCCGCCGCCAAACCATTGAAGAACTTATCGCATTAGAGTTGATTTAATAATGACCACCAGACGCCTCAGTCATCTGCGGGTGTTTGTGGGTTAGTCATGGTTTGTGGATTAGTCATAGTTTGTGGATTAGTAATAGTTTGTAGATTAGTCATAGCTTGTGGGCTGGCGACCGAATGGCGACGCACCAGTGTTGGGCTGAACATATTGGTGGTTTCAGGCAGTGGCGTATTATTGGCTAGCGCCAGTGCTAATTCTGCGGCCTGTGTCGCCATTGCCACCACAGGATAGCGAATGGTGGTCAGCCGCGGGCGCAGATAACGGGAGATCAACACATCGTCAAAACCGATCAGTGAGATCTCTTGTGGCACTTCGATACTGTTATCGCTGAGTACGGACAATGCTCCCGCTGCCATTGAGTCGTTATAACAAGTGACCGCAGTGAAGTTTCGGCCTCGGCCAAGTAAGTCAGTCATGGCTTGTTCACCGCCGATTTCATCCGGCGTACCGTAGGAAATTAAACGGTCATCAACCGCAATACCAAACTCTTCCAGAGCATCCAGATAACCTTGCAGACGATCGGTGGCATCAGAAATTTGATGATTGGAGCAAATAATCGCTATTCGTTTATGCCCATGCTGAATCAGATGGCGGGTTGCCAGCCAGGCACCATAACGGTCATCCAACGCCACACAACGGGTTTCAAAACCGGGGAGGGTGCGGTTAATCAACACCATGCCAGGGATTTGCTGCATTAATGACGTCAATTCTTCATCAGATAATTTTTTGGCATGAACCACCAGCGCAGCGCAGCGATGACGAATCAATTGTTCGATAGCTTGACGCTCTTTCTCTGCATCATGGTAACCGTTTCCAATCAATAGAAAATTACCGGTGGCATAAGCCACTTGCTCTACCGCTTTGACCATAGAGCCAAAGAAGGGGTCTGATACATCAGAAACAATCATCCCGACGGTTTCTGTGGATTGCTGTGCTAGCGCCCGCGCATTGGCATTCGGGTGATATTGCAACTGCTCCATAGCGCTGCATACTGCCTTTCTTGATGTTTCACTGGCCTTGGGCGAATTATTGATAACGCGAGATACCGTAGCGACGGAAACGCCCGCCAACTTGGCAACATCCTTAATAGTGGCCATTTTTCTTCCAGATATTTTCAGGGTAATCGCTTACATCACTCAGTTTTGCGGAAAATGAAGCTGTCCGCAAGGGGGGATGATCGCAACTTGGTGAGAAAAAACCAAAGAAAAAGAAATTAGGAACATGGCGCGATATTGGCGACAAACGAAGTCACCCTGTCAGATGTCTACCAACAAAATAGCCCGCGGCAGCTTAGTCCAAAACGATTATGTTTAGTCAAAATTATGCTTTGGGCTTACCGCCATGTGAATGTTACTTTTATGATCTATTCAATTGCCTGAGATAGCCATGTCCATCACCCGTTACCCCCAGCTTGCCCACTGGGGCGCTTATACCGCAGTTGTCGAAGATGGCAAACTGATCCGCTGTGAACCCTTTGCTGATGATCCCAATCCTTCACCATTATTGGATTCCATTACCCCGATGGTGTATTCCGACAAACGTATCCGCAAACCCGCAGTGCGCCGCTCGTGGCTACAGCAACGTGAAAAAAGTGATCGCACTTTGCGTGGGCGGGAAGACTTTATTGAGGTGGACTGGGATGTCGCGCTGGATTTAGTCGCAGAAGAGAATCGCCGTGTGAGAGAGCAGTATGGCCCATCAGGGCTGTTTACCGGTTCCTATGGTTGGTCTTCTGCTGGGCGTTTACATCACGCCCGCTCATTAGTCAGGCGTTTCTATTTCAGTGGCGGCGGTGGTGTTGATCAACTGGGTAACTACAGTTGGGGATCGGCACAGTTTTTCTTACCTTATGTCATCGGGACTTTTAGCCCACTGACGGGTAGGGTGACCTCTTGGCCCAGTGTAGTGGAGCACTGCGAACTGTTCATCGCTTTCGGTGGATTGGCGCTGAAAAATGCTCAGGTATCCTCTGGCGGTTCGGCGGAACATTCATTAAAACCCTGGCTGGAGAAATTGGCACAAAAGGGCACGCCGGTGATCAACATTAGCCCGATGCGCGATGATTGCCCGGACTTTGTGAATGCAGAATGGATCCCCATTCGTCCTAACACCGATGTGGCACTGATGCTGGCACTGGCGTATGAAATTCAGCGCCTTGAGGGGGAGGATAAGGCTTTCCTGGCTTCTCATTGTGTGGGCTATGAGCAATTAGCTGATTACATTCGTGGAGTGAATGATGGCATAGCGAAAACCCCAGACTGGGCCAGCGACATTACCGGTATTCCGGCGGCAAGAATTAGTCGGTTGGCACTGCAACTTATTGGTGTGCGCAGCTTTATGACTTGCTCCTATTCCGTCCAGCGCGCGCATCGCGGCGAACAACCTTATTGGATGGTCATTGCGTTATCGGCCATGTTAGGGCAAGTGGGTTTACCCGGCGGCGGTTTCTCGTTTGGTCACGGCTCAATGAATGGCGTGGGTAATCCCAGAATTGATACCCCGGGGCCAAGTATGCCGGTAGGGAAAAATCCAGCGGGGCTGGCGATTCCGGTGGCACGGATTTGTGACATGTTGCTGCAACCGGGGCAGCCTTATGAGTTTCAGGGGGAAACCCATAACTATCCGGACATTCATTTGGTGCACTGGGCGGGCGGCAATCCTTTCCACCATCATCAGCAATTGAATCGGCTGGTGGAGGGCTGGCAAAAGCCGGATACCGTGATTGTGCAGGATATCTGGTGGACACCCGCAGCGAAAATGGCAGATATCGTGTTGCCGGTCACCAGTTCGCTGGAGCGCAATGATATTGGTGGATCGTCTCGGGATCGCTATGTATTGGCAATGCATCAGGCCATTGCCCCGCAACATCAGGCTCGGAACGATTTTGATATTTTCGCTGACTTAGCTGAGCGGCTAGGTTATCGCGACACCTTTACTGAAGGGCGCGATGAAATGGCGTGGATCAAACATATTTATCAGGAGTGCGGTGTTGCACAACAGCCCCATGAAGTGGAATGGCCTGATTTTGAGACTTTCTGGCAACGGGGACATGTGGATTTACCGGCTCCGCAGAAAGAGTTTGTTTTCTTCGATGCTTTCCGTGCCGATCCGCAGGTTAATCCTCTTCAGACGCCGAGCGGTAAAATTGAATTATTCAGTGAAAAAATAGCCAGTTACCAATATGAGGATTTTGCCCCACATGCCCAATGGAAGCCACCTATTGAATGGCTGGGTGCGCCGCAGGCTGAGCAATGGCCGCTGCATTTGATCTCTATCCAGCCGAGTGATCGCCTGCATAGCCAGCTTGATCCTGCTCCCTTGGCACAGGGGAATAAAACCGCCGGGCGCGAAACCCTCTATATGCACCCACAGGATGCCGCCCGTCGTGAAATTACGGAAGGTAGCCAAGTTAAAGTGAGTAATTTACGCGGAAGTTGTCTGGCGGGGGTACGTATTACTGACGGTGTGACGCGTGGGGTGGTGCTGATGGCAACGGGGGCCTGGTTTGATCCCGGTTTTGGTGGCAAGCAGCATAACGTCGAGCAATCCGGTAATCCTAATGTCCTGACATTAGATATTGGTACTTCGCGTTTGACCCAAGGCCCGAATGCGATGAGTTGTCTGGTCGAGGTGGCACGGTATTAATACAGTTGAGGTTAATGACAAAGTGCCCGTAACGGTGAAAACAGGCAGATCGTAAAGACGCCGTAAAATCGTCCCTGATGGCTCGAGCCGCGCCGTCCATGGCGCGGACGCTTTACTCTTCTGCCAGTCTTCACCTTGCAAGATTGGGTTGTCGAGGTTTGTCAGCAGTCTGCACGGTATTAATACAGTTGTACTTATTCAGCGGTATTGATGCATCGGATGTACCGCAATGAATTACAAACCTTTTCGCCTTTTTGACAATGTTCACTCCTGGTTACACTTTGCACGTAAATGTTGCGATTGCTTGCTGGCTGAGGTTTCACTTAAGCGGATAGAGTAGTGATCCCAGAGGTATTAATTGGTGAGTAATCAACATACGCTGTGTGTTAAAGCCAGTTTTTTATTTGCACCGACCTACGCAGATGCGTAGGTTTTTTTTATTTGTTCTCTCGGCCGCTCCCTCTTCGCGCTATTCTCTCTAATTCTATAGTATTCTCTCCTTTGTATATTCATCGACTTATAGAGAAACAGACATGGCTTATCGTTTGCTGCGCGCTCTTTTCCGTGGGTTATTTCGCGTCACCATTGATGGTATTACTGACCAGTTTTCGCATCAAAAACTGATTATTACGCCAAATCACGTTTCTTTCCTTGATGGGGCTTTGTTAGCGCTGTTTCTCCCGATAAAACCGGTGTTTGCGGTCTATTCCAACATTACTGAAAGCTGGTATATGCGTTGGTTGAAACCCTATGTGGACTTTGTCGCGCTTGACCCGACCAAGCCAATGGCAATTAAACACTTGGTTAGAATGGTCGAACAGGGCAGGCCGGTGGTGATATTTCCCGAAGGGCGCATCACGGTGACCGGCTCATTAATGAAGATCTATGATGGTGCAGCATTTGTTGCTGCGAAATCAGGCGCGGCGGTGGTTCCCATCCGTCTGGAAGGCCCTGAATTTACCCGCTTTGGGCGACTGGGGGATGTGCTAAAAGTCCGTTGGTTCCCGAAAATCAGTATTCATGTACTGCCCGCGACCACTTTACCTATGCCACAAGCGCCGCGTGCCCGTGACCGCCGGGTGCTGGCGGGTGAGCGCTTACACGCCATTATGATGGCGGCGCGGATGGCTATCGTGCCACGTGAAACACTTTTTGAAGCGTTGCTATCCGCACAAACGCGTTATGGGCGTTTTAAACCGTGCATCGAAGACATTTCCTTTAAAGAAGATAGTTATCAAACGTTGCTAAAGAAAATCTTAGGTGTCAGCCGTATCCTGCAACGTTTTACTGCGCAGGGAGAGCATGTGGGGATGCTATTACCCAATGCGACTATCACGGCAGCGGCGATTTTCGGTGCGACTCTCCGTGGCCGTATCCCGGCGCTTCTTAACTACACCTCCGGTGCCAAAGGCCTGAAAAGTGCCATCACTGCTGCGTCCCTGAAGACTATTATCACCTCGCGCCAGTTCCTGGAAAAAGGCAAGTTGACACATTTACCTGAACAGGTCGCAGAGGCCAATTGGGTCTATCTGGAAGATTTAAAAGATACGGTTACACTGGCTGATAAGTTATGGATTTTATTCCATTTATGCTGCCCGCGTCGGGCGATGGTGCCACAACAAGCCGATGATAGTGCCTTGATTTTGTTTACCTCCGGTTCAGAAGGCAACCCTAAAGGCGTGGTACATTCACATGCCAGCTTATTGGCAAACGTTGAGCAGATCCGCACCATTGCAGACTTTACGCCGCGTGATCGTTTTATGTCGTCATTGCCACTGTTTCATGCCTTTGGTCTGACTGTCGGTTTATTCACACCGTTAATGACCGGCAGCCGTGTATTCCTTTATCCAAGCCCACTGCATTATCGAGTGGTACCTGAACTGGTGTATGACCGTAACTGTACCGTGTTATTTGGTACGTCCACTTTCTTGGGAAATTATGCCCGCTTTGCCCATCCATACGATTTTGCCCGCTTGCGTTATGTGGTGGCTGGCGCTGAAAAGCTGGCTGATAGCACCAAGCAGATTTGGCAGGACAAGTTTGGTATTCGTATTTTGGAAGGTTATGGCGTGACGGAATGCGCGCCAGTCGTGGCAATTAACGTGCCGATGGCGGCAAAAGTGAATACTGTGGGCCGCATTTTGCCGGGCATGGAATCTCGCGTGATCCCTGTGCCGGGAATCGAACAGGGCGGGCGCTTACAATTGCGCGGCCCGAATATTATGCGCGGCTACCTGCGAGTAGAGAAACCAGGCGTGCTGGAGCAACCCTCCGCTGAAAATACTCAGGGTGAGCAGGAGGCTGGCTGGTATGACACCGGTGATATTGTGGCTATCGATGAACAAGGATTCTGCACCATTTGTGGTCGGATGAAGCGCTTTGCTAAATTAGCCGGAGAAATGGTATCACTGGAAAGTGTCGAGCAGCTTGTACTGCGAATTTCACCAGAAGGGCAACATGCGGCAGCCACGAAAACAGACAGCGCCAAAGGGGAAGCCTTGGTGCTGTTTACCACCGACAGTGAGATAACCCGCGAGAAATTAGTTAAAGCAGCGCGGGAAAGCGGTGTGCCTGAACTGGCTGTACCGCGCGACATCCGGGTGGTGAAAGCCTTGCCTCTGTTGGGGAGCGGCAAACCTGACTTTGTGACATTAAGTAAAATGGCGGAAGATCCGGAGATGAGCGCATGAGTCAGCAAGCATTAGCAGATAAGCCGTTGTTATCCAGAGGGATGATAGCGGTTCTATGTGCGCAGTTTTTCTCGGCTTTTGGTGATAACGCACTGCTTTTTGCCACTTTGGCATTAATTAAGCAGCAGTTATATCCCGACTGGAGTCAGCCTATTTTACAAATGGCATTCGTCGCGACCTATATCGTTTTGGCTCCGTTTGTCGGGCAATTTGCCGATAGCTTTGCCAAAGGGCGGGTGATGATGGTGGCGAACGGCTTGAAGCTGGCCGGTGCGCTGGTTATCTGTTTTGGTTTTAATCCGTTTCTGGGGTATAGCCTGGTGGGCGTGGGGGCTGCGGCTTATTCACCCGCTAAATATGGCATTTTGGGTGAAATCACCTCTGGCGAACAGTTGGTTAAAGCCAACGGTATGATGGAAGCTTCAACCATCGCCGCTATTTTACTCGGTTCGGTCGCGGGGGGCGTGTTGGCAGACTGGCACTTGGGCGCGGCATTGGGTGTATGCGCACTGGTGTATGCCATTGCGGTGGTCGCTAATATGTTTATCCCAAAGCTAGCTGCTGCTCGTTCAGGCAGCTCATGGCGACCTCGGGCCATGACCGGCAGCTTCTTTACCGCTTGCCTGGTTTTATGGCGCGATGGTGAAACTCGCTTCTCACTGGCGGGAACCAGTCTATTTTGGGGCGCGGGGGTTACTCTGCGTTTCCTGTTAGTGCTCTGGGTGCCCATCGCGCTAGGGATTACGGATAATGCCACTCCCACACTGCTAAATGCGATGGTGGCAATTGGTATTGTTGTGGGGGCGGGAGCTGCGGCCCGTTTCGTCACATTGAAAACCGTGAAACGTTGCTTACCAGCGGGGGTACTAATTGGTGTGGCGGTGGCGATTTTTGCTCTGCAACACAGTATGCCGATGGCCTATCTGCTGCTGATTATCATCGGGATTTTGGGCGGATTCTTTGTGGTTCCGCTTAATGCTTTATTGCAGGAGCGCGGTAAGAATAGCGTGGGTGCCGGTAATGCCATTGCGGTGCAAAATCTCGGTGAAAACACCGCGATGTTGCTGATGCTGGGCTTATTCTCAGTGGTGGTGAAACTTGGCGTGCCGGTGATAGCGGTGGGGGTTGGCTTCGGCGTGATATTCGCCCTGGCAATAGCGCTACTTTGGGGCTGGCAGTGGCGGCAACAGCGGCAGAAAACGGCTGAATAATTCGATAATTAACACCAAAGCCGCATCGAGATGTTTGCAGACGGCTGACAAAATCAACTGAAGGGGAATCGTGCCGTTGGGGGCGTAGTAGCGTGAGCCACCGAAGTGCCCGCAGCGGTGAAAACAGGTAGATCGTAAAGACGCCGTAAACCCTTCCCTGGGGGCTCGAGCCGCGCCCTATATGGACGCTCCCAATAAACCAAGTGTTTTTTCTTGAAAATAGCGCTCAGGTATTGCAGCCATATATCCGGTTTCTTTATGGGCGCGATTGCGCCCGAACCATGATGAAATCCGCCAAGTGAGTTCCTATCATCCTTACGGGCCAAATGCCCCGGCGGCTCACGGAGTTTCTCACTTGCGGTCTTACCTGTTTTGCCATCTCAATAATTACACTTGCAATTACCTGAAACGTATTCACTTTTTTTCTTGAGCCTTGTCCGTGTTTGAGATTATCTCAAACCGCGGATAAGGTTCGATATTCCGTATGATGAACCAGCATCGACCACAAAATACGTGCCGTTTTATTGGCCTGTGCCACAACGGCTACGTTATAGGCCTTTTTACTCAACAGCCTGTAAAGCCACGGCATATTGTCTTTGTGTCTCTCAATAACAGCTGCAACTGCCCGCGCACCATGGACCAGAAGATAACGGAAATAGCGGTCACCTCTTTTGCTGATTCGGCCCAATCTCTGCTTACCACCACTGGAGAACTCTCTCGGCACCAATCCCAACCAGGCAGCAAACTGTTTCGCTGAATGAAATTGTTGCCCATTCCCCACTGACGCCACAAGGTAGGTCGCCGTCATCAATCCCACACCAGGGACTTTCATGACCCGCTGGCAGGCGGGTTGTGTTTTTGCCCAACTGCTAAGTTCTTGTTCGATCAACGTGATTTGATCTTCCACACCCTGAAGGTGTTCAAGTTGACGTGCGACACTACAACGGACAAAAGGTGATAACTCGTTATCATATTCTTCCAGTATTTCAGGGACTTTCTTATACAGCTGACTTAATGTGCGAGGCATGATAATGCCAAATTCAGCCAAAATGGCCCGCATACTATTAGCACAAGCAGTGCGTTCGCGGATAAGGATATTTCGCTCGGTATGCAGCACCAGAATAGCTTGTTGCTCTGCCGTTTTAATCTGAACAAAACGCATATTAGGCCGTGCAACAGCTTCACAAATGGCTTCTGCATCAGCGGCATCTGTCTTATTCGTTTTGACATAAGGTTTCACATACTGAGGGGGAATGAGTTTAACCTCATGCCCATACTGCCGTAAAACACGCGCAAAATGATGACTGGAAGCACAGGCCTCCATGCCAATCAAGCAAGGTTCAAGTTGCATGAGAAAAGGAAGGAATTTATCGCGGGTGAGTTTCTTCTTAAGAACAGTTTGACCGTTGCAGCCGACACCATGAAGCTGGAAAACATTTTTTGCCAAGTCGATACCAAGAGTAGATACTTTCATGTGGACGCTCCTTCTTCTGAGTTTTAACACTCACATTTAGGCACTCTGATGCCGTAAAAGTTGGAGCGTCCATTTCATTATCCTTGGCGCGGACGCTTTACTCTTCTACCTGTCTTCACCTTACAATATCGAGTCGTCGAGGTTTGTCAGCAGTCTGAGGCCGCCTAAGCGGCCTTTTGGCGATTGAATCGAACAGAAATTATGGTGCAGGGAAGGTAAAGCGGGTATGAATCTCTTCCAATGCATTCAATACTTCCTGACTCAACACCACATCCTGGCTATCAATATTGCTTTTCAGTTGTTCCAATGTGGTTGCACCCAGCAATGTGCTGGCAACAAAAGGTTGCTGACGTACAAAAGCCAGTGCCATCTGTGCGGGATCCAGCCCATGACGTTTTGCCAACGCCACATATTCAGCTGTGGCTAATTGAGCTTGTGGCCCGGTATAACGGGTGAATCGGCTAAATAAGGTATTGCGCGCCCCGGCAGGTTGTGCACCATTGAGGTATTTACCGCTCAGAGTGCCAAACGCCAGGCTAGAGTAAGCCAGCAGTTCCACTCCTTCGTGTTGACTTATCTCGGCCAAACCTACTTCAAAACTGCGGTTAAGCAAACTGTAGGGATTTTGAATCGACACAATACGCGGCAAATCATGCTTTTCTGCCAGTTGCAGATAACGCATCACCCCCCAAGGTGTTTCATTCGAAACCCCGATATAGCGGATTTTACCGGCGCGCACCTGCTCGTTTAGCGCTTCCAGTGTCTCAAGCAAGGTGACCACAGCGGTTTGTTCACTGTAACGATAATTCAGTTTACCAAAACAGTTGGTTTCTCGCTGTGGCCAATGTAACTGATAAATATCGAGATAATCGGTATTGAGACGTCGGAGGCTATCTTCCAGTGCAACACGGATGTTTTTTCGATCCAGTGCCATATTCGGGCGAATAGGTTTATCGTTTCCGCGTGACGGCCCGGAGACTTTGCTGGCTAAAATAATTTTGTCTCGACTACCGCGGGCTTTTATCCAGCTACCAATGTATTGCTCGGTTAACCCTTGGGTTTCAGGTTTTGGGGGAACCGGATACATTTCTGCGGTATCAATTAAGTTAATACCGGCTGCAACGGCATAATCCAGTTGAGCATGGGCATCGGCTTCACTGTTTTGTTCACCAAAAGTCATGGTGCCCAGACCCAGCAGGCTTACTTCTAATGAACTGTGGGGGATACGATGATATTGCATTGCCGACCTTCCTTTGTGTCTGAAGTTATCAGGCTAAGTCAAACCCGCCTTATCCGACTATAACTAAGCACTGCGGCAGGGGGAAGAGTACAAAGAAAAAGTGCAGAAAATAGTGGGAAAGGGGCGCGACGAATCGCACCCACGATATTTTTATTTTACTGGCTTATTTTTCTTTCCGCGCATGAGGTTGAGGGTTTCAACACCCATTGAGAAGAACATGGCGAAGTAGATGTAGCCTTTCGGAATATGAATCTGGAAACTTTCCAACATCAGGGTAAACCCGACCAAAATCAGGAAAGATAATGCCAGCATTTTGACGGAGGGATGGCGGTTAACAAACTCACCAATCGGCCGGGCAGCAAACATCATTACGCCCACGGCAATGACGACTGCGGCCATCATAATAAACAGATGATCTGACAGCCCTACCGCAGTTATCACCGAGTCCAGGCTAAAAATGATATCCAACAGCATGATTTGCACGATAGCCGCAAAGAAAGAACTGACATTACTGCTGTGCTCGGTATCACTGCCCTCAATGGTTTCATGAATTTCTTTGCTAGCCTTCCAAATCAGGAACAAGCCACCCAACAGCAAAATGAGATCCCGCATCGAGATGCCATGACCAGCCAGCGTAAATAGCGGCTCAGTCAGGCGGATAACCCAGGCGATAGAAGCCAGTAATGCCAAACGCATAAGCATCGCACCGGCCAACCCAAGGCGACGGGCTTTGTTTTGCTGCGCTTTAGGTAATTTAGCGACCACTAAAGAAAGGAAAATAATATTGTCTATGCCGAGAACGATCTCGAGGATAGTCAGTGTGCCTAGCGCCAACCAGGCATTTGGATCGGCAATCCATTCAAACATTGTGCCTTACACCTTAAGGAAATTACGGAGTTTGCGGAAACACAAAGATACAATTATACGCGTTTATTGGTTCAGCGGAATAATAGGATTCATCTGTTAAAGCAAAAAGTGTCGGGCCAGCATCGGGCCGGTAAAGGTTTTTTTCAGATAAAAACCGCGAGGTAAGGTCATGATGGGCTGCCCGTGTTCGCCGATGGCTTCAGTTAATGCACGGCTGTTGGCGGCTTTCGGGCGCAACTGTAAGACTTCGCCATGGCGAGCCGTAATAGTTTCAACTTTCCCCAAAACGATAAGATCCATTAACTCTTCCCAATCGCGGCGCAGTAATTCTTCCTCTTCCTCATTCGGGCTCCACAATAAAGGAGCACCGACCCGGCGCTGTGCTAACGGAATTTGGCGTTCACCTTCGACGGGCACCCACAACACGCGGGCCAATTTATGCCGTACATGGCTACTTTCCCAAGTGATGCCGCTATTACCGGTCAAGGGGGCAACACAGACGAAAGTGGTCTCCAGCGGTTTGCCTTGGGCGCTGATAGGAATGGTTTTCAGCTCGATACCAATATCGGCAAAATCCTGTTCAGGTTTACTGCCCGCGCTGGCCCCCAGATAGAATTCCAGCAACATACCCACCCAGCCCTTTATCCGTTTTAAATCCGCTGGAATGTTCCAGCCCGCTTTGCTTGCCAATTCGCCGAGAGTAAAACCTGAGAGTGCTTCAGCACGTTGAAAAAGTTGATGTTCATCAGTAGGCGGTGCCGGGGGCAATGAATAAACAGACATAGAGTGGAAACCTGCTAAAGTCGGTTAAAAAGTGAGCTGAAATAAAAGTGACCGTAGATGTATTGTTATCCCGTCCAGCAGAAACAAATAATAGCATGATTTAACGGAAGTTTTCTTTCCTTCCGCCCGGTAAATACTTTTACTCTGACTATCTTGTGCACCTGCTGACAGGAATAATGAACAGGATCTTACACCTATTTATCCACAGATTTATTGGATAACCCCAATAAATTACGATCACTGGTTCAATTTACAGCCTTGACGGCAGGTTTTTTTGCGCGTTTTGCTGTTTTTTGCATAACTTTGCCTCATTATCTGTGGATAAAAACTACATTGATGGATCTTTAGCCAGCCTCGGATCCAAAACGGATGTAGATCACATTTTAGTGACGTAAATACCTGTGGGAAACCTGTTATTTTGTTGAAATTAATCACTTATTTTTTTAGATATTTTTGGCGTATAATTACGTTAAAATGAGTTGTACCTGCTTTTCCCTAGAGTTCTGCACACCTATATCCACAGAAAAAGTGAATAAAATAGGGGAGGCAGTCCTCAGGGTGTTTATAACTTTGCCAATATCTGTGAGTTATCCCAGAGTTATCAGGTTTCGTTGGTGGATAAGCAGTGGTTTACCGCCTGTTGCTAGTGTGAAACAATCAGAGCATCTTTGAGTTTTAAGCTTATCGAGGTAGTCCGGTGATCGATGATGATGGCTACCGCCCGAACGTGGGTATTGTAATTTGTAATCGGCAGGGAGAAGTGTTGTGGGCCAGGCGTTACGGTCAGCACTCCTGGCAGTTTCCTCAAGGGGGGGTAAACCCCGGTGAAACACCAGAGCAGGCAATGTATCGTGAACTTTTTGAAGAAGTAGGACTTAACAAAAAGGATGTCCGAATTCTGGCTTCAACCCGTAACTGGTTACGCTACAAATTACCAAAACGTTTGGTGCGTTGGGATACAAAGCCGGTATGCATCGGCCAAAAACAGCGATGGTTTCTACTACAGTTAATGTGTAATGAAGCCGATATCAACATGCAACGCAGCAGTACTCCGGAGTTTGATGGCTGGCGATGGGTCAGTTATTGGTATCCGGTGCGGCAGGTGGTGTCCTTTAAACGGGATGTTTATCGTCGCGTGATGAAAGAATTTGCTCCAACCGTAATGCCTGTGCAGGAGGCAGCTCCGCCACGGGTACCGCCAGCTTATCGCCGTAAAAGAGGTTAAGTTAAGCCGATCATGCTCACGCGTTTGCGAGAAATAGTTGAGAAAGTGGCGATGGCAACTAGCCTAACGGATGCGTTAGAGCTGTTGGTCAATGAAACCTGTCTGGCGATGGACACGGAAGTTTGCTCGATTTATCTGGCAGATAATGACCGCCGTTGTTACTACCTAATGGCAACACGGGGTTTGAAAAAGCCCCGTGGTCGCACCATTACGCTAGCCTTTGACGAAGGAATTGTCGGGTTGGTAGGGCGCCTGGCCGAGCCTATTAACTTGGCTGATGCACAGAGTCACCCCAGTTTTAAATATGTTCCCCAAGTTAAAGAGGATCGCTTCCGGGCGTTTCTCGGGGTGCCTATTATTTATCGTCGCCAATTGCTGGGCGTGCTGGTGGTTCAGCAACGTGAACATCGTCAGTTTGATGAGAGCGAAGAGTCGTTCATGGTCACGCTGGCAACACAACTGGCGGGCATTCTTTCTCAATCTCAACTTAATGCCATTTTTGGCCAATACCGACAAACGCGGATCCGCGCACTCGCTGCGGCACCCGGGGTCGCGGTTGCAGAGGGTTGGCAGGATACTTCGCAGCCTTCCCTCGATTTGGTCTACGAGGCCTCAACACTCGATACTGCTCAAGAGCGTGAACGCCTAACACAAGCGCTGGAGGAAGCCGCAGCCGAATTCCGTCGCTTTAGTAAGCGCTTCGCCGCCAGCTCACAAAAAGAGAGTGCGGCGATTTTCGATCTCTATTCTCACTTGCTTAATGATGCTCGCCTAAAGCGCGAACTTTTCGCTCAAATTGATGCCGGATCGGTGGCGGAATGGGCGGTTAAGCAAGTCGTCGAACAATTTGCCGCGCAGTTTGCCAGCTTGCAAGATACTTATATGCGCGAGCGCGCCAGTGATCTGCGGGCATTGGGTCAGCGCTTGCTGTTTCATCTCGACGACAGCACTTCTGGTGCCAGCCAGTGGCCTGAGCGTTTTATTCTGGTTGCCGATGAGTTAACCGCCACATTATTGGCTGAAGTACCACAAGATCGCCTCGCCGGTGTGGTGGTGCGGGATGGTGCAGCTAACTCCCATGCCGCCATTCTGGTGCGCGCTATGGGGATCCCGACGGTAATGGGCGCAGATATTCAACCTGCGTTGCTGAACCAGCGGTTACTGATTGTTGATGGTTATCGCGGCGAAGTGCTGGTTGATCCTGAGCCGGTGCTGGTCAAAGAGTATCAACGGCTGGTCACGGAAGAGATTGAGCTTAGTAAGCTGGCTGAAGATGATGTTGAGCAACCTGCCGCACTGAAAAGTGGTGAGCGGATCCAGGTGATGCTCAATGCGGGCCTTAGCCCGGAACATGAACAACTGCTGGGCGGGCGAGTGGATGGCGTGGGCCTCTATCGCACCGAGATTCCCTTTATGCTGCAAAGTGGCTTCCCATCAGAGGAAGAGCAGGTGGCACAGTATCAAGGCATGTTACAGCTTTACCCGAACAAACCGGTCACACTCAGAACACTGGATATCGGTGCGGATAAACAGCTTCCTTATATGCCGATCAGTGAAGAGAACCCCTGCCTGGGTTGGCGCGGTATCCGTGTTACGCTCGATCAGCCAGAGATCTTTTTGATCCAAGTCAGAGCGATGCTTAGGGCTAATGCCGGAACCGGTAATCTGGGTATTTTATTGCCGATGATCACCAGTTTGGAAGAAGTCGATGAGGCAAAACGCCTGATTGATCGTGCTGGCCGTGAAGTTCAGGAAGTTTTGGGCTACGAATTGCCACAGCCCAAATTGGGTGTGATGGTTGAAGTGCCGGCCATGATATTTATGCTGCCGTATCTAAAATTACGAGTCGATTTTATCTCGGTTGGTACCAACGATCTGACGCAATATTTACTGGCGGTAGACCGTAATAACACACGAGTTGCTTCACTGTATGACAGTTTGCATCCGGCGATGTTACAAGTGCTGAGCCACATTTTAGCTCAAGCGACACAGTCTGGCCTGCAAGTGAGTTTATGTGGTGAAATGGCGGGCGACCCGATGGGGGCTTTGCTGCTGGTTGGGCTGGGGTACCGCAACCTCAGTATGAATGGCCGCAGTGTGGCGCGCATTAAATATCTGCTGCGCAATATCGACTTAGTGGACGCACAAGCCTTGGCGGAGCGGGTATTAAACGCCCAAATGACCACGGATGTACGCCATCTGACAGCGGCATTTATGGAGCGTAGAGGGTTAGGCGGTTTGATTCGCGGTGGAAAGTAATGTTACAGAACTTTACCTACTGTAGCTCCCCTGAGTGCCCCCAGGCTATGCTATTATGCGCAACCTGAAGCCCTAACCGGGCAAGAACATTAATTCTCTCAAAATATGAGACATTTCGTGGTGATAGATGAGCAATAGCTATCTGGCGTTTCCTAAATTCGATCCGGTCATTTTCTCAATTGGCCCGGTTTCCCTGCATTGGTATGGCCTGATGTACTTGGTGGGCTTCGTCTTCGCTATGTGGTTGGCGGTTCGTCGGGCCAATAAGCCGGGCAGCGGCTGGACCAAAGAAGAAGTTGAAAATCTCCTTTACGCCGGCTTCCTCGGGGTATTTGTCGGGGGGCGTGTTGGTTATGTTCTGTTCTATAACCTGCCGCTGTTCCTCGATAATCCACTCTACCTGTTTAAGGTGTGGGATGGCGGCATGTCATTCCACGGCGGTTTGATTGGTGTTATCTGTGTGATGTTGTGGTTCGCTCGCCGTACCAAGCGCCATTTCTTCCAGGTTGCTGATTTTATTGCTCCACTGATTCCATTTGGCTTAGGTGCTGGCCGCTTGGGTAACTTTATTAACGGTGAGCTGTGGGGCCGGGTCACAACGGATACTCCATGGGCGATGCTGTTCCCGACTTCTCGGGGCGAAGATATTGCGATTGTTGCCGCAGACCCTGCTAAATGGCAGGCAATCTTCAATCAATACGGTGTATTGCCACGTCACCCTTCGCAATTATATGAAATGATTCTGGAAGGGGTGGTGCTGTTTATCATCTTGAACCTGTTTATCCGCAAGCCGCGCCCTATGGGCAGTGTTTCAGGCCTGTTCCTGATTGGTTATGGTGCGTTCCGAATTATTGTGGAATGTTTCCGCCAGCCTGATGCCCAGCTTGGCTTGTTCGACGGCGGGATCAGCATGGGGCAGATCCTCTCTGTACCTATGATTCTGGCCGGTATCATTATGATGATTTGGGCGTATCGCCGTCCTGCGCAACAACTTTCGTGAGGTAACATGAAACAGTATCTGGATTTGATGAAAAAAGTGCTGGAAGAAGGCACTACTAAAGATGACCGCACCGGTACTGGGACGCTGTCGATTTTTGGGCATCAGATGCGTTTCAATTTACAAGATGGTTTCCCGCTGGTAACCACCAAGCGCTGCCATTTGCGTTCCATCATTCATGAGTTGTTATGGTTCCTCAATGGCGATACCAATATTGGTTATCTGAAGGAAAATAACGTCTCAATCTGGGATGAGTGGGCCGATGAAAACGGTGATCTTGGCCCGGTTTATGGTAAGCAATGGCGCGCTTGGGGCGCTGCTGATGGCCGCCAGATTGACCAACTGAGTAAGGTAGTGCAACAGCTTAAGCAAGACCCAAACTCCCGTCGTATCATCGTTTCTGCATGGAATGTGGGTGAGTTGGATCAAATGGCTTTGGCACCGTGCCATGCTTTCTTCCAGTTTTATGTGGCTGATGGCAAGCTATCTTGTCAGCTATATCAACGCTCTTGCGATGTGTTCCTCGGCTTACCATTTAACATTGCCAGCTATGCATTACTGGTACATATGATGGCGCAGCAATGTGATTTGGCAGTGGGTGATTTTGTTTGGACGGGGGGCGATACGCACTTATACAGCAACCATATTGAGCAAACTCACCTGCAATTAAGCCGTGAACCGCGGGCGCTGCCAAAACTGATTATCAAACGTAAACCTGCTTCATTGTTTGACTATCGTTTCGAAGATTTTGAAATTGAAGGGTATGACCCTCACCCTGGCATCAAAGCCCCGATTGCTATCTGATGTTTTACCGGAGCCGTTTGGCTCCGGTATATACCCACTAATCATTAGCCTGCAACACCCCCTCTAATAGCCATTCCTTTCATTTTATCTACTACGTCTATTGGCAAAAAACTGCGAAGCGCGCCGCACCTTTATTGGTATTTCTGTCGCTATAAATAAAATTTTGCGTACCACTTCCAGCCTTAATTAACGGCTACTGGATCTCAATTTTTCACGACGTAAACTCACGCCATGAAAACCAATCTACGACTCAATAAACTGCGTTTGATCAGCGGAAATATTATTAAAAAACAAAAAGGTATTAGCCTTATTGAACTGCTATTAGTCATTGCCTTGGCCGGTATCATGACAGTATGGGGTGCGCAGAGTTGGCACCATTACCGACAGCGGGAGAGGCTCGCGGACAGTGCTCGCCAGTTACTTGCCTTTCTAACACATTTACAGGCCAAGGCTAATCGCAGCAATAGCACAACATTATTGTGGATACGGCAAGACGGGCAGGGGTGTTTAGGCAGTGGTAATAAGCCAACAATAGCCTGTTCTTTATTAGAGGGGGGAATATTTACTCCACCTTATCCTGATGTTTCTATTACGATTTCTTTAAATAAAGAAATTGGTTTTTATGGCATCAGAAATACGGCGCAGGCAGGAAATATTATGCTCAGTAACCCGGCGGGGCATATCCGGTTAATTATCTCCAGCCGTGGGCGAATCCGACTATGTAGTGAGGGGCAATCAATAGCAGGGATTCATTTATGCCAGAAATAACAAAGAAGCTGGATGTCTGCGTACCAAGTCATTTTTCGCATAAATACAGGGCCGGTTTTACCTTGCCAGAAATGATGCTGGCATTGGGTGTTGGTAGTATGATTATTATGGCCGCCACACAAGTTTTCCCCCAATTACACAAGCAAATATCAATATTGCAGCAACATTATCATCTGGAGTTAGCTCTCAGTCAGGTTATGGCGGTATTGGAAAAGGATCTTCGGCGGGCGGGATTTTGTCACGGCGAGTGTCAGGGAGAGGCAATTATAACAGCTAGTTACCCAAGTGAAGCCTCAAACTCTTGCCTGATTGTTGCTTATGACCTCAACCGCAATGGTCGCTGGGAAGGGGCAAAACATCAGGAGTCCGAATACTTTGGTTATCGCCTACGTAAAAAAACATTAGAAAGCCAACGCGGAAAATTGAACTGTTCTGGCGGTGGTTGGGAAAAGCTGCTTGATCCGAAAGACATCACTATTACGCATTTTTCTGTTAGCCGATTGCCACAGCAAACCTCAGATCAGGTTTATCGCGTGCAATTGGCGGGACAAAAAAGAGGTAATCCGACAATACACCGTCAACTGACTTATACCATTCGTGGGGATAATTTATGAGACTGGAGCAACAGCGGGGGACGAGTACTTTGGCTGCCATCGCTACTCTTTTTGCGCTTGGCTTATTTTTGCTGTCAGCCTTACATCGACAATTGGATAATATTCATAAAATTACCGCGGAGGAACAGCGCCACTTGCGTGCCTTTAATCAGGCGACATCATCATTGAATTGGGGCGTAACCCAGAATTGGTCATTCAGCTTGCAGTGGCAGAGGGGAGCAGTATGGCATTGTCATGAGCAGCCACAATATGGCTTAAAAGCCTGTATTAGACCGTCATCGCTGGCTGGCTTTTTTATTCTTAGGGGAGAAAGCCAATCTTTCGGAACTCAGCCGCCTTTGATGCTTTACCAACGAACTAAACTGAATGCAGAACAAGGAAATGAAGGACAGTATCGATTGGTGAAAGCTGCTCATGGTTGGCTGGATTTTTGCCCGGACAAGGATGCTAAATTTTGCCTTTAATAAGATATTGTGTCTGGCGACGGTATGCTAAAAATCAAATCCAACAGGGGTTTAGCCTGCCAGAGGCCTTAATTGCAGCACTTTTTTTCTCGGTCTCGCTGCTGGGATTACTGCAATACCATCAGGCACTTTTGCAGGGTTTTTCTTCTTTATGGCAACAACGTCAGGCGTGGTCTTTGCTTAATCAGCATATTGACAGTGGTGGTGACAAGCCTGCTAAGGCACTTACCTCCGGAATCAAACCTCACTGGCAATACCATCAGTTTATAAAGCGAATTGATGGGGAGTGCACGGAGTTTACATTTACCCTGAGAATACAACCGAAGCAGCAGGCAGAATTAAGTCGCTGGTTTTGTCATACGAGTGAAGGGAGTTAGTGGTATGGCTATAAATAGGATAATGACGATAACCTATTGCGCTCATTCATTATCAAGTTAGAGTATTAAACCTCAGGATTTATCCACAAGTGATAATTAGCTGGTTTAATCATTTATGGATATTCTCCATAGTGCCTTAAGGGAGTCATCATGTTCACGGTTTATCATTCTAATCAATTGGATTTACTCAAAGCGCTAACCACTGCGCTGATAGAACGAGAACCGTTGGATAACCCTTTTCAGCAAGAAGTGGTACTGGTGCAAAGCCCAGGTATGGCCCAATGGCTACAAATGCAATTGGCTCAACAATTTAGTATTGCAGCTAATATTGAATTTCCATTGCCTGCGACCTTTATCTGGGAAATGTTTACCCGCGTGTTACCCGGCATCCCAAAAGAAAGCGCATTTAGCAAAGATGCCATGACATGGAAACTCATGTGGTTATTGCCTGACCTATTGGAGAATCCGGTATTTTCTGCGATGAAACGCTATTTAAGTGATGATAGCGATAAACGTAAAATTCACCAACTTGCGGCACGCGTCGCTGACCTTTTTGACCAATATCTGGTGTACCGCCCAGAATGGCTTGAGAGTTGGGAACGTGGTCAACTCATTGATAATTTGGATGATGCCCAGCAGTGGCAAGCTTTACTGTGGGTTGAATTAACGCGCTATACCCGCCAATTAGAACAACCGGAATGGCACCGCGCCAATCTCTATCAGCGTTTTATTCGCACACTTCTCGAATCCGATGTTTGTCCGACAGGGCTACCCAAACGAGTATTCATCTGTGGCATATCCGCTTTACCCCCAATCTATTTACAGGCCTTACAAGCACTGGGTAAACACATCGATATTCATTTGATGTTTACTAACCCGTGCCGTTATTTCTGGGGAGACATTCAGGATTATGCTTTTCTGGCCAAGCTGCAAAGCCGTAAACGCAGACATTATCGTGAGTCGGTGGAAGTAAAACTGTTCCGTGACCCTGAGCAGGCGGAGCAACTATTTAATGCTGATGGTGAACAAGATCTTAGTAACCCGTTATTAGCCTCATGGGGGCGACTTGGTCGTGACCACATGTATCTGTTATCCCAAGTTGATGAGATCCAAGAGGTTCATGCTTTTGTGGATATCGAACCTGATAACCTATTACATGGTATTCAACACGATATGCTAGAGCTTGAAGATCACGCCATTATTGGTACTACGCCAGAGACATTAGCGCATAGCCACCAAAAACGAGTATTAGATCTCAGGGATCGCTCCCTAAGCATGCACGTCTGCCACAGCCCTCAGCGCGAAGTTGAAGTTTTACAAGATAATCTGCTGCGATTATTAGAGGCTGACCCCGAACTGACTCCGCGTGACATTATTGTCATGGTCGCTGACATTGATAGCTATACCCCCTATATTCAGGCCACATTTGGTAATGCTACAGGGGATCGCTATTTGCCATTTGCGATTTCAGACCGCAAGGCTAGCCAGGCACATCCTGCACTTCAGGCTTTTATCTCTCTACTTGATTTGCCCCAGAGCCGTTTTACTTCTGAGCAGGTATTAGCCCTGCTGGAAGTGCCTGTTTTAGCCAATAAATTTGGTATTACCGAAGATGGATTGCGCCGTTTACGGCAATGGGTTGATGAGTCAGGTATCCGCTGGGGATTAGATGATGACAATGTGCGCGAGTTGTCTCTGCCCGCAACCGGTCAGCATACCTGGCATTTTGGCCTGACTAGAATGCTGCTGGGTTATGCTATGGACAGCAATGCCGGTGACTGGCAAGGGGTTTTGCCCTATGACGAATCCAGCGGTTTAGCGGCTGAGCTTGCCGGGCAATTAGCGGATATGTTGATGCAATTGAGCCAGTGGCGACAGCAATTAAGCGAATCTCGTTCACTCAGTGAATGGCTACCATTATGCCGTCAATTATTAGATACCTTCTTTGAACCCGATAATGATACTGAAGCGGTGCTGGTTCTGATTGAGCAGCAATGGCAGAAGGTTATCAGCTATGGTATTGCTGCCCAATATCCTGATATTGTGCCGCTGAATCTGTTACGGGATGAACTGGCTTCGCGTCTGGACAATGAACGTATTAGCCAGCGCTTCCTCGCAGGGCCAATCAATTTCTGTACACTGATGCCGATGCGTTCAATCCCGTTTAAAGTGGTGTGCTTATTAGGAATGAATGACGGTGTTTACCCACGAACACTACCACCGCTAGGTTTTGATTTGATGGCTAAACAGGTTCGGCGCGGTGACCGTAGCCGCCGTGATGACGACCGCTATCTGTTCCTCGAAGCATTACTCTCTGCCCAGCAGCAGCTCTATATCAGTTATATCGGGCGCTCGATTCAAGACAACAGTAAGCGCTATCCTTCAGTTCTGGTTAGTGAGTTGATTGAATACATTTCCCAAAGTTATCACTTGCCAGGTGATGAAGAACTCAGTGCTGATGATAGTGCCAAGCGGGTCATTCAACATTTACTCTGCTGGCATGCGCGTATGCCGTTTGCAGCAGAGAATTTTACCCAAAATAGTGAGTTACAAAGCTATGCCGCTGAATGGTTACCTGCTGCTGAGTCCAGAGGCGCGGCGCACCCAGAATTTAATCAGCCTCTGCCGCCAGAACCCTTACCTGAAATCACTCTTGATGAATTAATCCGCTTCTATCGCCACCCTGTGAGGGCTTTTTTCCAACTCCGATTGGGGGTGAATTTCGTTATTGAAGAAACGGAACTACCTGATGAAGAACCCTTTACTTTGGATAACCTCAACCGTTATCAGTTTAATACTCAACTATTGAATGCATTGATAGAAGAAAGTGATATCAATACTGTCTTCACCCGTGCCCGTGCGGCGGGCAATCTTCCTTATGGTTCTTTTGGCGAGCTTTACTGGGAAAGTCAGCAAGAAGAAATGCTGCCATTAGCTGAACAAATTTGTGTTGAACGCAAAGAGAGCCACAGTATTGAGCTAAATATTGAGTTTGGCGATACCACCCTGACTGGATGGATGCATCAAATTCAGGAAGATGGCTTAGTTCGCTGGAGGCCAGCGGCACTTACGGCGGTCGATGGGCTTCTATTATGGATTGAACATTTGGTGTATTGCGCCGCAGGCGGTGAGGGTGAAAGCCGGATGTATGGGCGTAAAGGAACTGCATGGCGTTATGCCCCACTGGATTGCAATGAAGCACGGCAATATTTACAGCAGTTAATCAGTGGCTATCAGCAAGGTATGTGCGAACCTTTACTACTGCTGAGTAAAAGCGGCTGGGCATGGTTGAGTCAGTGTTTTGATCGCGAGTCGGGGCAAATTTTGTGGGATGAAGAAATACAAACCAAAGCCCGAATGAAACTTTTACAGGTTTGGCAAGGTGACCAACGGATTGCCGGAGAGGGTGAGGATAACTATATACAAAGGGTATTCAGCCTGATGGATAACCAACATCTCGACACGATATTACATGAAACTGAACGTTATTTATTACCAATAGCTCGCCATAATAAGGCGTGATAGTTATGCATGACCAAACCAGATTTTAGTGCAGATTGAATACCAGAAGCCGGATATAGGTTTTAGCGGCAATTTTGAAGGGGTTAAGGGAGAAACGGAATGCATAAACAGTTTGCCCGCATCATTGGCATATTTTTCTTATTAGGTTTGCTGGCCCCATTAAGTTGGGCTGACACTCCTGCATGGCAACCACTGGCAGAAGTTATTCACAAAAGTGAACATGACCTGCGTAAATATCAGGCAATAAAATTGCCTAATGGTATGACGGTGTTGTTGGTCTCTGATAAGCAAGCACCTAAGTCTTTAGCTGCTTTGGCATTGCCTGTTGGATCATTGGAAGATCCTAATAACCAACTGGGATTAGCCCATTATTTAGAACATATGTTACTGATGGGGTCTAAGCGTTTTCCTGAGCCAGGTAGTTTTTCTGAATTCTTGAAAAAGCATGGTGGTAGCCATAATGCGAGTACGGCTTCGTATCGAACCGCTTATTATCTTGAAATTGAAAATGATGCATTGGCTCCGGCAGTTGATCGTTTAGCCGATGCTATTGCAGAGCCGCTGTTAGACCCGATTAATGCCGATCGTGAGCGCAATGCGGTGAATGCAGAGCTGACGATGGCCCGCTCTCGCGATGGTATGCGCATGGCGCAGGTGAATGCAGAAACTCTTAATCCAGCTCATCCCAGCGCGCGTTTTTCGGGCGGAAATCTGGACACACTTAAAGATAAGCCAGACGGTAAATTGCATGATGAACTTCTGAGCTTCTATCACCGTTATTACTCCGCCAACCTGATGGTCGGTGTGCTGTATAGCAATCAATCTTTGGAACAATTGGCACAATTAGCGGCTGATACCTTTGGTCGTATCCCGAACCGGGATGCAAAAGTCCCGCCGATTACTGTCCCTGCGGTCACCGCAGACCAAACCGGTATTATTATTCATTATGTGCCAGCTCAACCGCGTAAACAGTTGAAAGTCGAATTCCGTATTGAAAACAACAGTGCAGAATTTCGCAGTAAAACAGATACCTATATCAGTTATTTAATAGGTAATCGTAGCAAAGATACCTTGTCTGACTGGTTACAAAAACAAGGGCTGGCTGATGCAATCAATGCGGGTGCTGACCCGATGGTAGACAGAAATGGCGGCGTATTCTCCATTTCAGTATCCCTTACCGATAAAGGCCTGGCTAATCGGGATGTCGTGGTAGCGGCCATTTTTGATTACATCAACATGCTGCACAAAGATGGCATTAAAAAGAGTTATTTTGATGAAATCGCCCATGTATTAAATCTGGATTTCCGCTATCCCTCAATCACGCGGGATATGGATTACATCGAGTGGCTGGTGGATATGATGTTGCGGGTGCCTGTCGAGCATGTGCTTGATGCCCCTTATCTGGCTGACAAGTATGATCCAAAAGCCATTGCTGCGCGACTGGCTGAAATGACACCGGAAAATGCTCGTATCTGGTTTGTCAGCCCAGAAGAACCTCATAACAAAGTCGCTTATTTTGTTGATGCACCTTATCAGGTCAACAAAATCAGCCCACAAGAGATGCAAGAATGGCAGAAGTTGGGGAAAGGTATCACGCTGAGTTTACCGGTACTTAACCCCTATATTCCGGATAACTTCTCTTTAATCAAAGCTGATAAAAATATCACCCGACCACAGAAAGTGGCTGAACAATCAGGGCTGCGGGTGTTCTATATGCCAAGTCAGTATTTTGCTGACGAACCGAAAGCCGATATCTCCGTTGCTTTCCGTAATCCACATGCTCTGGACACCGCCCGTCATCAGGTTCTTTTTGCTTTGACTGACTATCTGGCTGGGCTGTCACTGGATGAGTTGAGTTATCAGGCTTCAATCGGTGGGATCAGCTTCTCAACAGCGCCGAATAATGGCTTGTATGTCAGTGCAAATGGCTTCACTCAGCGGATGCCGCAGTTGCTGACTTCTTTGGTTGAAGGTTATTCCAGTTTCACGCCAACAAAAGAGAGATTGGCACAAGCTAAGTCTTGGTATCGTGAGCAATTGGAAGTCGCTGAGAAGGGTAAAGCTTATGAATTGGCTATTCAGCCAGCGAAGTTACTGTCTCATGTCCCTTATTCAGAACGCAGCGAGCGACGTAAATTGCTGGACAGCATCAGCGTGCAAGATGTGGTGACTTATCGCGATGACCTGCTCAAGCAGTCTGCGGTAGAAGTCTTAGCGGTAGGCAATATGACTGCCGAGCAGGTGATATCTCTGGCCGAGTCATTGAAAAAACAACTCAGTTTGACTGGAACAACCTGGTGGACTGGTGAGGATGTCGTGGTTGATAAAGCCCAGCTCGCCAATATGGAACGGCTGGGTAGCAGCTCTGACGCTGCGCTGGCAGCCGTCTATGTGCCGACGGGTTATACCGAAATTGAGGGTATGGCTTACAGTGCCTTGTTGGGGCAAATTGTGCAGCCGTGGTTCTATGATCAACTGCGCACAGCAGAACAACTCGGCTACGCGGTATTTGCCTTCCCAATGTCAGTAGGGCGTCAATGGGGCTTAGGTTTCTTACTGCAAAGTAATAGCAAGCAGCCTGATTATCTTTATCAGCGCTATCTTGCATTCTACCCACAAGCTGAGAAGCGGCTGCGAGAAATGAAACCGGCTGATTTTGAACAATATAAACAAGCGTTAATCAACCAATTACTGCAACGCCCACAAACGCTGGATGAAGAAGCTAGCCGATATAGCAATGATTTTAATCGCAATAATTTTGCCTTTGATAGCCGTGAGAAAATGATCGCTCAGGTGAAACTGCTGACGAACACGGCATTGGCAGATTTCTTCCAGCAAGCGGTTATCAAACCACAAGGCTTGGCACTGCTTTCTCAGGTTAAAGGTCAGGGGCAAACCGCGGGTGGGTATGCGGTGCTTAAAGGATGGACGACCTATCCAACAACGTCAGCCTTGCAAGCAACCTTACCGCAGAAGGTATTGGCTCCATGACATCAATGACTCCCCAGCGGCTGGAACCGCTAACGCTCCCCTTGTATGGCGAGAGGCTAATTGAAGCTTCCGCCGGTACTGGTAAGACTTTTACCATTGGGGTTCTTTATCTCAGATTGTTGCTTGGCTTAGGCGGGGAAGCTGCGTTTCGTCGCCCCTTAATGGTCGAGGAAATCCTGGTGGTGACCTTTACCGAAGCAGCAACTGAGGAGTTGAGAGGGCGAATTCGTGACAATATTCATGAGTTGCGTATCGCCTGCGTACGGGGAGTCAGCGATGACCCGATGCATAAGGATTTACTCGCGGAAATCACCGATCTGAATAAAGCAGCCGCAGATCTTTTGGCAGCTGAGCGCCAGATGGATGAAGCGGCAATTTATACTATTCACGGCTTTTGTCAGCGTATGTTGGCTAACAACGCCTTTGAATCTGGCATCTTATTTGAACAAACTTTGGTGCAGGATGAACAGCCATTACGCAGGCAAGCTTGCGCCGATTTCTGGCGGCGTCATTGCTATCCGCTCCCGTTGGCTATTGCCAGAGCGGTTAGCCAGGAGTGGAGTGGGCCAGAGGCATTACTTAAAGATCTTTCTGCTTACTTACAAGGTGAAACGCCAAAATTTCGACAAGCGCCTGGTGATGATGAAACGATACTCAGTCGACATCAGCAGATAGTGGTACAAATTGAAGCAGTTAAGGCGCAATGGCGCGCAGCTGCTCCAGAGTTAGAGGCGCTGATTAGTGGGTCTGGTGTTGATAAACGCAGCTACAGTGCCCGATATTTACCTGGCTGGTTGGAAAAAGTCGGTAGCTGGGCTGAGCAGGAAACCGGCGATTATCAGTTGCCAAAAGAGTTAGAGAAATTCCGCCAATCAGTACTATTTGAAAAAACCAAAAAGGGTGAGGCTCCCCAGCACGATGTCTTCCATGCTATAGACCGTATATTCGAACAACCTCTGACACTTAGAGATCTGATTTTAGCCCGAGCTATCAGCGAGATACGAATCTCTGTGCAGCAAGAAAAGCGCCAGAGGGCAGAGCTGGGGTTTGATGATCTGCTCAGTAAACTGGATGCGGCATTGCAACAAGCTGGTGGAGAATTGTTGGCTCAATCCATTCGCACTCGTTATCCCGTAGCAATGATTGATGAGTTTCAAGATACCGACCCGCAACAATACCGAATTTTCCACACACTTTATGGTGGGCAAGAAGAGTGCGGCCTATTACTGATTGGTGACCCTAAACAGGCTATTTATGCTTTTCGTGGTGCCGATATTTTTACTTATATTCGTGCTCGCTCAGAAGTAAGTGCCCACTACACATTAGAGACTAACTGGCGCTCATCCTTTCCGATGGTGCAATCAGTCAACCGGCTGTTTAGTTTGGTAGACGTTCCTTTTTTGTTTCAACAAATTCCCTTTATCAATGTGGCACCTGCGCAAAAAAATAAGCAGTTATCATTTGAAATAAAAGGGAAAAAACAGCCAGCTATGTCTTTCTGGTTACAGCCAGGCGAGGGTGTCGGGGTTAGTGAGTACCAACAATTAATGGCACGGCAATGTGCCGCCCAAATCCGAGACTGGCTTACTGCTGGGCAAAAAGGTTTGGCACAATTAGTGACAGCCACAAGTTCAAGGCCGGTTCAGGCGTCAGATATCACCATATTGGTGCGTAGTCGGGCAGAGGCGGCACTGGTGCGCGATGCCCTGAGTGCATTGGCAATCCCATCTGTGTATCTCTCCAACCGTGACAGCGTATTTGATACTGCGGAGGCGAAAGATCTGCTATGGCTATTGCAAGCTGTTTTGGCTCCCGAGCAGGAGCGGGCGTTACGCAGCGCTATGGCAACCGGCATCTTGGGGCTGGATGCGCGAATGTTGGATGAGTTGAATCACGATGAGCGGGCTTGGGATGCTTTGGTTGATGAGTTCGATGGTTATCGCCAACACTGGCAGCGCCGTGGGGTGCTCCCGGTGCTGCGGGAGATTATGGCTCAGCGCCATTTAGCTGAGAATTTGTTGGCAACTCAGGGCGGTGAACGGCGGCTAACAGATTTGCTGCATCTGGGCGAATTATTGCAAGAAGCAGCATCACAGCTTGATAGTGAGCACGCACTCATCCGTTGGCTGGCGCAACAAATAGCACAACCGAATCATCAGTCTGATAACCAACAACTTCGTTTGGAAAGTGATCGCCATTTGGTGCAAGTCATTACTATCCATAAATCCAAAGGATTGGAATACCCGCTGGTTTGGTTACCTTTTGTGGGCAATTTCCGTCAGCAGCAAGACGTGCTTTACCATGATCGTCACAGCTTTGAAGCATTACTTGATCTGAATGCTGATGAAGAAAGTCAGGCTTTGGCGGAGGAAGAACGTCTGGCTGAGGACTTACGGCTATTATACGTAGCACTCACCCGTGCGGTTTATCATTGCAGCATAGGTATTGCCCCGCTGATTAAAAGGGGGCGAAAAAAACAGGGTGAAAGTGATATGCATCTCAGCGCGTTAGGCTATCTGGTGCAACAAGGTCAGGCGGGAGATGCACAATATCTTGCTGATAAATTGGCAGGGTTGGCGGCGCTGGCAGATGGAGAGATTTCTGTTTCACAAGCCGGGCAACTGGATGAGACACCTTGGCAACCGCAGCAGGATGAGTTGCCAGCCCTTGCTGCTCGCCAGTTTAGTCGCCAAATACACGATTTTTGGCGGGTCACCAGCTATTCCGGCCTACAACAGCATGGTTCGAGTAAAAGCGTAGCCTCACAGGCGCTGAGTGTGCTATTACAGGAGTTATTACCACGGTTGGATACTGACGCTGTTGGCGAGCAAACATTAATAACTGAGCCTCAGTTAACCCCTCATACCTTCCCCCGAGGTGCGGCGCCCGGTACTTTCTTGCATGATTTATTTGAACCTCTGGATTTCAGCCAGCCGATTGAACAAGGTTGGTTGACTGAGCAATTACAGCAACAAGGCTTTGGTGAGCAGTGGTCATCTATGCTGTATCAGTGGCTAACAGACATTGTACAAACCCCTCTAAATGAAACCGGTGTGACATTGGCGCAATTGACACCACAGAGCAAGCAAGCCGAGCTGCAATTTTATTTGCCGATAGACACTTTACTGCAAGCCCGTGAGCTAGATACCTTAATCAAGCGCTATGACCCACTCTCTCGCCAGTGCCCAGTGTTGGATTTTCAGCAAGTCAGAGGAATGCTGAAAGGGTTTATTGACTTGGTTTTCTGCTGGCAGGGCAAATATTACTTACTGGATTACAAATCCAACTGGTTGGGTGAGGACAGCAGTGCCTATACCCACGATGCGATGGCCCAAGCCATGGCTGAGCATCGTTATGACTTGCAATATCAGCTTTATACTCTGGCATTACACCGCTATTTGCGTCATCGGTTGAGTCATTATGACTATCAGCGCGACTTTGGTGGTGTCATTTATCTCTTCCTGCGTGGTGTTGATAAACAGCATCCGGGGAACGGCATTTTTAGCTGCCGCCCTGAACGAGAGCTCATTGAGGGAATGGACTGTTTATTCAGTGGTGGTGAAGTAGGGCCGCATATTAGTGACAACAGTGGTATGGCGATAACCGGTGAGGGCACATCAATATGATGACGTTACTGGAGCAAGCGGTTCGTGACCACTTACTACGGCCACTGGATGTTCAGTTCTCGCGGATGATAGCCGGTGATAATGATCCCATGTTGCAACTGGCAGCCGCTGTTCTCAGTGCTGAAGCTGGTGCTGGGCACGTGTGTCTACCATTGAGTTATTTGCAGCCAGATCAGCTGTTTGGTGGCCGACAGCCCGCGCTATCACAAGCACTGTGGCAGGCTGTCGGTGCACCAGATCAATTACATTGGATACAAAAACTCAATAGCTCCCCGGCAGTCAGCGATGGTTCGCAACCCACCCCCTTAGTGTTGCAAAATGACCGTTTGTATTTACAACGGATGTGGCAATACGAAGGTGATGTCGTGCGCTTTATTGCCAGTGACAATATGGCGTCGCTTATCAACGAAACCAGTGGCGGCAGCGAAACCAGAGATGTCAACGAAACATTATTAAGAGATACGCTTGATCGCCTATTTGGGCCGGCAGAAAATGAGGTCGACTGGCAAAAAGTCGCCGCGGCGGTAGCGGCTACCCGCCGTATTTCCGTGATTTCCGGTGGTCCAGGGACGGGGAAAACAACGACGGTAGCCAAGTTATTGACCGCATTGATACAACTGAGCAAAGGGCAACGTTTACGTATCCAACTTGCCGCTCCAACCGGTAAAGCTGCCGCACGGTTAACTGAATCGCTGGGGAACGCCATTCGCCAGCTCTCACTAACTGACGATGAACGCAAGCTATTCCCAGATCAAGCATCCACATTACACCGTTTATTGGGTGCACAACCTAACAGCCAGCGCTTACGGTACCATCGTGGTAACCCGCTAAACCTTGATGTGCTGGTGGTTGATGAAGCATCAATGGTGGATTTGCCCATGATGGCACGGCTCATTGCAGCATTACCCACTAAAGCTCAGGTGATTTTTCTCGGTGACCGTGACCAATTGGCTTCGGTAGAGGTGGGAGCTGTACTGGGTGATATATGTCGCTTTGCTGAGTTGGGTTACAGCGCGCCTAGAGCTAAACAGTTAGCTCGCTTAACGGGATGCACATTGGTGGGAAACATCCCGATTGGTGAGGTGGAGACAGATACCGTCAATGTCCGTGATAGTTTGTGTTTGCTGCGCAAAAGTTACCGCTTCGATGAAAAGTCCGGTATCGGGCAACTTGCTTTAGCGGTTAATGCCGGGAGATATCGTGATGCGTTAGCCGTTTTTAACGGTACATATTCGGATATCGAGCGCTTTTCTCTGGCAGATTCCGATGATTATCAGGTATTGCTGGAGGATTGTGCTGCTGGTTATCAGCACTATCTTGAACTGGCAGCCGCAGGTGCTGATGCGGTGGATGTACTTGCTGCATTTGGCCGCTATCAACTGTTATGCGCATTACGCGCCGGGCCATTTGGTGTCAGTGGCTTAAACGAGCGAATCGAACAACTATTGCATCGCAAGCGATTAATAGAGCGAACACCAGGGCCATCGGGCCGTTGGTATGTTGGCAGGCCGGTGATGATAGGGCTTAATGACAGTGCACTCGGTTTATTCAACGGCGATATTGGTATTGCTTTGCTTGATCCTGAAGGTGAGCTGCGGGTGCATTTCCAATTACCAGACGGCAATATCAAATCGGTGCAGCCGAGTCGTCTTCCCAGCCATGAAACTGCTTATGCTATGACCGTACATAAATCTCAAGGATCGGAGTTTGAGCATACTGCATTGGTTCTACCCAATACGTTCATGCCAGTGTTAACTCGAGAATTGGTCTATACCGCGATTACCCGCGCACGCCAGCGTTTGACACTGTATTGCAGCGATACAGTATTAAGTCATGCGATACGTACCCCTACGCTTCGCGTGAGCGGATTGGTAGATCGTTTGAATCAATTGAAGTGAAAATATCGAAGGGGCGAATACCCCTTCAGATTACAAATCTGCCAGTAAAATCTTTGAGCGGCGCTGATAGTTATACAACTCCTGCTTCTGAATAGGTAACACGTCAACCTCTGCGGGAGTAAAACCTCGCTCCTGGAACCAGTGGATACTACGGGTAGTTAACACAAAGAGTTTTTTAAGCCCCATTTGCCGCGCCTGATTCGCTACCCGTTTTAACAGCATTTCACCACGGGAGGAACTGCGATAATCCGGATGTACCGCGACACAGGCCATTTCACCGATTTGCTCCTCGGGGAAAGGATAAAGTGCGGCGCAGGCAATAGTCAGATTATCTCGTTCGATAATGGTGAATTTGTCTATTTCCATCTCAAGCTGCTCGCGTGAACGGCGTACTAAAATGCCTTGCTGCTCCAGTGGGCGAATCAACTCTAATATGCCGCCAATATCATTAATGGTCGCGCGACGAACTTGTTCTGCACTCTCCATGACAATCTGGGTACCGATACCATCACGAGAGAACAGTTCTTGTACCAGAGCGCCATCTTCTTGATAACTCAGTAAATGGCTCCGGCGTACACCGCTGCGGCACGCTTTCACGGCACCACGCAGAAAACGTACTGTCCCCGAGTTGTAATCACCCTCCTGCTCCAGATCTTCAATCCGTTTTTGAGCATCATTAGGGAACAGTTCTGAAATAATATTGCCTTCGCTATCCGTCACCCCTTGTGATGAACAGAAGCCGATCATTTTTTCAGCTTTCAGTTTGATAGCTAATTGAGTTGCAACTTCTTCAGAGGTCAAATTAAAGCTCTCGCCGGTCACTGATACTGCCACTGGCCCCAGCAACACAATAGCGCCATTGTCCAACTGGCGATGAATCGCTTCTTCATCGATCCGGCGAATACGGCCGCTATGGCAATAATCAACACCATCATCCACACCCAACGGCTGAGCAATAATAAAATTACCGCTGACCACATTGATATGCGCACCCTGGAGCGGAGTATTATTCAAACTCATCGATAATCTTGCAGTGATATCCAGCTGCAATAAACCCGCCGCCTGTTTGACCATTTCCAATGTCCTGGCATCAGTGACTCGGGTATGCTTGTGATAAACAGGTTCGTAGTGATGCTGTGCCAGATTGCTGTCAATTTGTGGACGAGCGCCATAGACCACAACCAGCCTGATCCCAAGGCTATGCAACAAGCCTATATCGTTAACGATACTAGAAAAGTTTTCATGCTCAATCGCCTCGCCACCCAGCATGACAACAAATGTCTTGCCGCGGTGCGCATTGATATAGGGAACTGAGTGGCGAAATCCCTGGACCAGTTCAGTACTACGTTCCTTCACGGTAGACCCTCTTTGAATTTTTATTCGGTATTTTTGTATTTTTATTCTTTTTTGACCAAGATGGCAAGCACCAAATTGCTATTAAATGCATATGTATGGCGTATGTGTATTAATAAATTGAATAACATAAAAATGTTTTTCTGATGACAGCGCGGGATCGATTCGTTAAAGTTTTTCCTCATGAATTTTTTTGTTCGCTTTTTATTCATATTTTGGTAGTTACTTTGGAGTTACATGGCAGATTCAAATCATAATTCTGGGCGTCGGCGTCTACTACAAGGTGCTGCCGCGACCTGGCTACTGAGTGTTAGCCGGGTTGGATTTGCTGCTTCTTCCCATATTATTGCCGTCAGGATTTGGCCCTCTTCAACTTATACCCGCGTCACCCTGGAATCCAATACACCGCTTAAATATCGTCAATTTGCGCTGACTAATCCGGATCGGATCGTGGTTGATATTGAAGGCGTGCATCTCAATAGCGCATTGAAAGAGATGACTAAGCAAGTTCAGTCCGGTGACCCTTACCTTAAGCAGGCACGGGTTGGGCAATTTGATAAAAATACGGTTCGGCTGGTTTTGGAGTTGAAGCAAAGTATTAGCCCACAGCTCTTTACTCTTAAACCCTTTGCTGAGTTCAAAAATCGCCTGGTAGTGGATCTCTATCCGCAAGAGGGGAAAACTTCGGCTGAAGATGATCCGTTACTGGCATTATTGGAAGATTATAATAAAGGTAATGTGGAACGCACTTTACCTGCTGAGGCACCCAAAGCGGGTAAAGCAGGGCGCGATAGGCCGATTGTTATTATGCTAGACCCAGGGCACGGTGGGGAAGACCCAGGAGCGATTGGGCGAAATAAGACCCGTGAGAAAGACATTGTGCTGCAAATTGCCCGTCGGTTGCAGGCACTGATTAAGAAAGAATCGAATATGCGGGTATTTATGACGCGTAATGAAGATGTCTTTATTCCATTAAAAGTCCGGGTGGCGAAAGCCCGTAAGCTGCGTGCGGATTTATTCATTTCGATTCATGCCGATGCCTTTACCAGTCAGGCAGCCAGAGGTTCCTCTGTCTTTGCGTTATCGACTAAAGGTGCAACCAGTACTGCTGCGCGTTTTTTAGCGCAAACACAGAATGAGGCCGACCAGATTGGCGGGGTTAGCAAAAGTGGTGATCGCTATCTTGACCATACCATGATTGATTTGCTGCAAACCGCGACGATTAATGACAGCCTAAAATTTGGTAAAGAAGTGCTCAACCGCATGGGGAAAATTAATAAGCTGCACAAAAATCGTGTTGATCAAGCGGGCTTTGCTGTATTGAAAGCACCTGACATTCCATCAATTTTGGTTGAGACGGCGTTTATCAGCAATTTGGAAGAAGAGCGAAAGTTACGAACCAGCCATTTTCAGCAGCAAGTGGCCGAATCCATATTTGCCGGTATCAAAGCTTATTTTGCTAATGGTGGGGCGATGGCCCGACTTTAATGAATGGATATTGCTATTAATTGAAATAATTCGAGTTGCAGGAAGGCGGCAACTGAGATAATCCCGATGAGTTGACGCCAGTCAATGATTCGGGTTAACGAAAGCAGCTAACGCACATGCGTGCTTGAAGTATGACGGGTATAACGCCAGAAACAAAAAAAACACCCTTAAGGGTGTCTGATGGCGATATGAAATGATTAAGAATTGGTTGCGGGGGCCGGATTTGAACCGACGACCTTCGGGTTATGAGCCCGACGAGCTACCAGGCTGCTCCACCCCGCGTCCGTCTTAATACAATTTCTATCTTACTACTTTATGACTTAATCATGTAATTGGTTGCGGGGGCCGGATTTGAACCGACGACCTTCGGGTTATGAGCCCGACGAGCTACCAGGCTGCTCCACCCCGCGTCCGTCTTAATACAATTTCTATCTTACTACTTTATGACTTAATCATGTAATTGGTTGCGGGGGCCGGATTTGAACCGACGACCTTCGGGTTATGAGCCCGACGAGCTACCAGGCTGCTCCACCCCGCGTCCGATTGAGCGCACTATACTCTGGATGAGATCTGTTGCAAGTAGTTTTGCCACTTAATTATGGTAAAAAAGGTTTTTCGATTAATTTATCAACTATCTGTTTCCTTTTTCCCCACAACAGTGTCAGGGGATTTTTTTCTGCATGCTGATTCCTTTATCTATAGGCGTTTGTTATCGTTCGCCGGTAGATAAAAGTAAGTAAGAGAAGAGAAGGCGTGAAATGACAAGTCGTTGGGGCAAATACCTACTAAGTGGAATAATGATTGCCGTTCTGGCAGGTTGCCAATCTCGGCCAACCGATCGTGGGCAGCAATATAAAGATGGGCGTTTGGAGCATCCACTGGAGTTAGTGAATGAACCACACGCAACAGGTAAGCCAGTCAACGCCAAAGATTTCTCTGATCAGGTGAAAGTGATTAACCAATCTTCACCGGGTCTGTATAACCGCAACAGTAGTACATTCAATGCGGTGGAAAATTGGATGTTAGCCGGAGCAGATACCAGTAAGTTAAGCCTGTTTGGTTTGAATGCTTATCAGATGGAAGGTGTGGATAATTTTGGTAATGTACAATTTACCGGTTACTACACGCCGGTGCTTCAGGCTCGCTATACCCCACAAGGCGAATTCCGCCATCCACTTTATCGCATGCCTGCTAAAGGAAAGGGGCGTCTACCTGATCGCGCAGCTATATATGCCGGCGCATTGGATAGCAAAAATTTAGTTATCGCCTACACCAATTCGCTGGTAGATAACTTTATGATGGAGGTACAGGGCAGTGGATATGTTGATTATGGTGATGGGCGACCACTGACTTTCTTCGGTTATGCGGGGAAAAATGGTCATGCTTATCGCAGCATTGGCAAAGTGCTGATTGACCGTGGGGAAGTGGCAAAAGCGGATATGTCGATGCAAGCTATCCGTCATTGGGCTGAAACTCACAGTGAAGCTGAGGTCAGAGAGTTATTAGAGCAGAACCCATCCTTTGTGTTCTTCAAACCGGAAATGTATGCGCCGGTGAAAGGAGCCAGTGCTGTGCCATTGATAGCCAAAGCTTCAGTTGCTGCTGATCGTTCACTGATTCCACCGGGCACAACACTATTGGCCGAAGTTCCTTTATTGGATAATCAGGGTAAATTTACCGGCCAATATCAGATGCGCTTAATGGTGGCACTGGATGTTGGTGGCGCGATTAAAGGCCAACATTTTGATATTTATCAGGGGATTGGTCACGAAGCAGGGCAAGCTGCTGGCTTCTATAACCATTATGGCCGCGTTTGGGTGTTAAAAAATGCGCAAAGTAATGGGCCGCTGTTCACCGCTTATCAAAGTGGCAAAGCAACAGCTCAATCAGGCGATGGTTCCTCACTATTAGTCAGGAATCAAGGCCAGTAGATCAGCGGTTGATGTGATTGATTCTACTCTTTCTCAGGCGGCCAATTGGCCGCTTTTGTATTCGTATTATTTCTACAGGCTATAAAGGTAATAAGTTATGAAGGTAACAAGTCTATGAACACAGCCTATTCCGAAGCTTATCAACAGCGATTTGGTGGCATTGCTCGCCTTTATGGGCAGCAAGCGCTGACACTTTTTTCGCAGGCGCATATTTGTGTTATCGGTATCGGTGGCGTGGGTTCATGGGCAGCTGAAGCACTAGCGCGTACAGGTATTGGTGCGATCACCTTGATTGATATGGATGATGTTTGTGTCACAAATACTAATCGTCAGATCCATGCTTTACGCAGCAATGTCGGGCAGGCTAAAACAGCAGTGATGGCAGAGCGTATTTTAGCTATCAATCCTGAATGCCAAGTGACTTGTATTGATGATTTTATTACTGCGGATAATGTTGCCGAGCTTTTAGATAAAAATTTTAGCTATGTTATTGATGCTATTGATAGTGTTCGTCCCAAAGCAGCACTGCTGTCCTATTGCCGTCGGTATAAAATCCCGGTAGTGACCACCGGTGGTGCCGGCGGGCAAATTGATCCGACTCGCATTGAGGTAGTGGATCTGGCGAAAACCATTCAGGATCCGTTAGCGGCAAAGTTACGTGAAAGGCTAAAAAGTGATTTTAACGTAGTGAAAAACAGCAAAGGCAAATTGGGAATCGACTGTGTGTTCTCCAGTGAGCCATTAGTTTACCCGCAAAGTGATGGTTCTGTGTGTGCGTCGCGCAGTACTGCTGAAGGGCCGAAAAAGATGGATTGTACCTCCGGTTTTGGCTCGGCCACGATGGTCACCGCCACGTTTGGCTTTGTTGCGGTGTCCCATGCATTGAAGAAAATGATGGCGAAAGCCGCCCGTCAGGGGCAATAGCCATCATTGCACATATTTAGCCGCAATCGCCCGCACACCCTGCGCCAGTGCTTGTAAACCGCTGGCGCGCGAGGTACTTAATTGCTGCCGTAACCCCAATTGCTCAAACAGTGCCAAGGGATCTTCTGTCAGTACCTGCTGCGGGGTTTTGCCTTCCACGGTTGTCAGAATAACGGCCAACAACCCACGAACAATGCGGCCCTCGCTATCACCGTAGAAATGTAAACGACCATCCGGTAAGCACTCATGACCCAGCCACACTCGGTTTTCACACCCCGTTAGCTCCAGTTCATTTTGTTTTAGTGCTTCGGGCAATGGCGGAAGTTGTTTGGCCAGCAGGATTAACTGGCGGTAGCGGTCTTCCCACTGTTTATGAGCACTGAATGTCTCAAGCAGATTAGCAGCAGTGATATCGTGACCAAAGGGGTGTGGGGCAATCATCATTTTTTTCTCTTATTAGCGATTAATCTTGCAATAATTCCAGTGCCTTAGCGATCGCCGTACACAAAGTTTCAACGTCGTTTTCTGTATTATAAGGCGCAAATGAAGCGCGCAGGCTGCCGCTTATCCCCAATGCTGCCATTAATGGTTGAGCACAATGTTGTCCAGCGCGTAGCGCGATCCCTTGTTCTGCCAATAACGTCGCTAAATCGCTGTGATGAACACCATCAAAAGTGAATGCTAACAAACTTGATTGTTGGCAACGGAAGCTACGAAAGCCCGGCAATTGAGCCAGTTTATTTTCCGCTAATATCGCCAGGTTTTGGCTATAAGTTTCGGCCTCGTCCAGGTCGATGTGTTCGAGCCAACTGAGCACGGCCGATAAACCAATCACGCCAGCAATATTAGGCGTCCCAGCTTCAAAGCGGTAGGGTACTTCGTGAGGCGTAAAACCGCCGAATGAGGCATGGGTTAGCATTTTACCGCCACCTTGCCAGGCGGGCATTTCTTTTAGCAGTTCAGATTTACCATACAGTACGCCAATACCGGTTGGCCCATACAATTTGTGGGCGGAAAAAGCATAAAAATCAATATCAAGCGCTTGAACATCTGCTGGACTATGAACAATGCCTTGTGCACCATCAACCATAACGATGCAGCCATGTTGATGGGCGAGTTCGATGGCTTCGGCTAATTGTGGGCTACCGCCTGTCACGTTAGACATCTGACCTAGCGCTAATATGCGGGTTTTATTGCTAAATAACTGCGGTAATAACGATAGGTTAGGCAGATGATCCTGATCGATCGGCAACTTAATGATTCGGGCACCCGTTTGTTCGGCAACCATAAGCCAGGGTATTAAGTTGGCATGATGTTCTGCTTCGCTAACAATAATTTCATCCCCAGCCTGTAGGCGAGGGCGAGCATAACTTTGCGCTACCAGATTAACGGCTTCAGTTGTACCGCGAGTCCAAATGATATTTTCTGCGTCTGGCGCATTGATAAAGTCAGCTACCTGCTGGCGGGTTGCTTCAAAACGAGCGGTCAATGACAACGCCGATTGATGTTGGCTACGATGCACTGTTGCGGCGTCTTGCTGATAAAATAACTGGGTCGCTTCAATCATGGCGCGTGGTTTCAGGGCCGTCGCTGCGCTGTCCAGATAGATTATTTCATCGTTAATTGCCGGAAATTCCTGGCGAAAATCCGTTGGATTAAAAGACTTCATTCTGTTGTTCGCATCCTTTGGTTCACTTCGGAACTGTCTCATTTTAGCCACAATTAGCCCACTAATGGCCTTGGCGGCTGGCAATATGTCTCAAGAGGGTTATGCTGAATAGTAACGGACATAACCATTTGTCTGGTAATGGAAACGATATTTTTAGCATTTTAATCTGCAAGGAGTCACCCATGAAAAAGACAGCTGCCGTAATCTCTGCACTTATGCTCACTTTTACCTTAGCAGCGTGTTCAAGCAATTATGTCATGCACACTAATGATGGTCGCACTATCGTTGCTGATGGTAAACCTAAAGTAGATGATGAAACGGGGATGATAAGTTATACCGATGCCAATGGTACCGAACAGCAAATTAATCGTTCAGAAGTAAAAGAAATGGCTGAGGGCAAGTAGTTAAACTGCGAAGTGGTTCTCAAAAAGAAGCCTGATCCGGTTTGGAAACCCGCTACAACAACTCAAATTTAAGCATAACTATGTGCAATGCAAAGTGTCGCTTACATTTAGTTTTTGAAAAGAAATAAGCAGGCTCTGAAAATAAGGCCAAAAAAAAGCACCGCGAAAATAGCGGTGCTGCATAAAATCACTATGGACAGACAGGGTAAATGTACAGGAAGTGAAAAAAAACAGTAGCTTAGCTACTATGTCTGGCACACCAGACCATTTGCAAACACAACATCACAACCACAAAGCCAAAAGCAATTCAGTACCTGGATACTAAACCTACTTTTCGTTCCGGCTTGGGAAGTGCCGCCACTATAGGTATTTGCTGGCGCATCATCAACGGACAATTTATAATGTCTCGGATTACAAAAACTAATAAGTAAACAAAGGGTTTCATCTGAAGATGAGCCGTTATAAAAAAGTATCCAATTCATGTCAAAACGATTACCACCACTGAACGCTTTGCGGGTCTTCGATGCGGCCGCACGCCACCTGAGTTTTACTAAAGCGGCTGATGAATTATTTGTCACGCAAGCCGCTGTTAGCCACCAGATAAAGTCACTGGAGGATTTTCTCGGACTAAAACTGTTCCGTCGGCGTAACCGTTCTTTGCTGCTGACCGAAGAAGGGCAGAGTTATTACCTCGACATCAAAGAGATTTTTACCTCCATCAATGAAGCCACTCGCAAATTGCAGGCACGTAGTGCTAAAGGTGCTCTGACCGTCAGTCTTCCCCCCAGTTTTGCTATCCAATGGTTGGTTCCTCGTCTGTCTGGATTTAATGCGGCTTATCCGGGCATTGATGTCAGAATTCAGGCGGTAGACCGAGAAGAGGATAAACTCGCTGATGATGTCGATGTGGCGATATTTTACGGCCGAGGAAATTGGACTGGCTTGCGTACTGAACGCCTGTATGCCGAATTCTTGCTTCCTGTTTGTGCTCCCAGCCTGCTAATGGGCGAGAATGGATTAAAAGTACCGGCAGATCTGGCTAATCACACCCTGTTGCATGATACTTCCCGCCGAGATTGGATGGCGTATACCCGTCAATTGGGTGTACCGCAGATTAATGTGCAGCAAGGCCCAATATTTAGCCACAGTGCGATGGTGGTTCAGGCTGCTGTTCATGGTCAAGGTATTGCGTTGGTGAATAACGTTATGGCGCAATCTGAGATTGAAGCGGGTCGATTGGTGTGCCCGTTTAGCGATGTGCTAGTGAGTAAAAATGCTTTTTATCTGGTTTGTCATGACAGTCAGGCAGAACTGGGTAAAATAGCCGCCTTTCGTCAGTGGATACTGGCAAGAGCGGCTAGCGAGCAGGAAAAGCTACGCTTTCGCTACGAGAACTAATTTTAATTATTAGGCGATATTAATTTAAGGTTTATGACGATGAATGGTCGTTTAATGCTGATATTTGCTGCCCTGAGCGGTTTTTTCTATGTTGCTTTCGGTGCCTTTGGGGCGCATGTATTGAGTGCCTCTTTGGGGGCGAATGAAATGGCTTGGGTTCATACCGGGCTGGAGTATCAGGGATTCCATACACTGGCTATCCTGGCACTCGCTGTTGCCATGCAACGGCAGATAAGTATCTGGTTTTACTGGAGTGGTGCCTTGTTAGCACTCGGAATATTACTCTTTAGTGGCAGTTTATACTGCCTGGCTCTATCGCACCTGAAATTGTGGGTATATATCACGCCAGTGGGCGGAGTATGTTTTCTGGCGGGATGGATTTTGATGTTGATTGGCGCGCTGCGTCTAAGAAAAAGGGCAGAACGCCATGAATAATAAAATTGCTTTATATTGCCGCTCAGGTTTTGAGAAAGAGTGCGCGGCGGAAATTACCGCCAAAGCAGCACAGCTCGAAATCTTTGGTTTCGCTCGGGTAAAAGAAAATAGCGGTTATGTGTTGTTTGAATGTTATCAGTTGGAAGATGCGGATCGTTTGATTCGTGAAGTGCCATTCCGCGAATTGATTTTCGCCCGCCAAATGATGGTTGTGGGTGAGCTACTGAAAGATTTACCGCCGGAAGATCGCGTATCGCCAATCGTTGGTATGTTAACCGGTGTTGTCGAGAAAGCCGGTGAACTGCGAGTTGAAGTTGCTGACACCAATGAAAGCAAAGAGTTGCTTAAGTTTTGCCGTAAGTTGACGGTGCCGTTGCGTAATGCAATGCGTGAGCAAAAAATTCTGTCTGCCCGTGAGAATCCTCATCGGCCAGTGGTGCATGTATTCTTTATTGCATCGGGTTGTTGTTATGTTGGTTATTCTTATAGCAACAATAACTCCCCGTTTTATATGGGGATCCCGCGCCTTAAGTTCCCATCTGATGCCCCAAGCCGTTCAACTCTTAAACTGGAAGAAGCTTTCCATGTGTTTATCCCCGCAGACGAATGGGAAGAGCGTTTAGCCAGTGGTATGCATGCTGTCGATTTAGGCGCTTGTCCCGGTGGTTGGACTTATCAGTTAGTGCAACGCAGCATGATGGTTCAGGCCATTGATAATGGCTTGATGGCACAAAGCTTGATGGATACCGGGCAGGTTACGCACCATCGCGTAGACGGTTTTAAATATGAGCCAACACGTAGCAATATTTACTGGTTAGTGTGCGATATGGTGGAAAAACCGGCTAAAGTTACCCAACTTATTATTAAATGGCTGGTCAATGGTTGGTGTCGTGAGGCGATTTTTAACCTGAAGTTACCGATGAAAAAGCGTTTTGAAGTTGTTTCAGAAAATCTGGAAATGATTGATGAACAGCTAAAAGAAAATGGTATTAATGCCCATATTCAGGCTAAGCAGCTCTATCATGACCGCGAAGAAGTTACGGTGCATGTGCGGCGTATTTGGTCTGGTGTGCCGGGCCGTCGTGATGAGCGTTTTTAAATTTTAGTGATAGACCGGTACCTGTATGTATTACCCATTTTGTCGCACCGAGAGTGGCGGGGCGACTGCACCGATGGGCGCTCCGACGGCTTACGCCGTTACGACCCATTCGGCACATTTCCCCGCTTATTAACTTTGTCAGCAGTCTGCAAGGGGCCAATTGGCCCCTTAGTTTTTTATGCTGATATCACCGATTCAAACGTAACTGCTGCAAGTTGCCACTTAATGGTAAATCAGTTTTAAGGGTCGCTATTTGTTTGCAAATAAAGGCCATTTCCTGATGCTGTTGCAACTTTTTACGCCATTTTTCTGGCACTGAGTCCAGCTCCTGATAGAGTTCCTCCAGGCTGCTGGCTTGTTGCAATAACAGCGCGGCAGTTTTTGCTCCAATACCGGCGACTCCCGGAATTTTGCTACTACTGATCCCAGCAAGCCCCCAGTAGTCAGGTAATTGGTGCGGTAAAACGCCAAACTCCTGCTTGACGAACGGCATATCCAGCCAGCGTTTTTGGAAGTAATCGCGAATCTGAACATTTGGCGCCAACAGTTGGCAATAGCCTTTGTCGGTAGAAACAATAGTGACCTGATGCCCCGCCCCACCAATCTTTACTGCTAAAGTCGCAGCGAGGTCATCCGCTTCATTGCCCGGCGAACTCCAGCAATTAACCCCCAATGAGTTAAATGCTTCACGGATCAGCGGCATCTCTTGTTGCAGATTATCTGGCATTGGTGAGCGGCCCGCTTTGTAATCAGGCAGAGATTGATGACGCCAACTATCCGAGCGGTCATCTTCATCAAAAACGGCGACTGCATGGGTTGGCTGGCTATGTGAAATCAGCTGTTGCAGTGCATGCTGACAAGCATTAACGCTAGGTGAACCTTGCACCGCATGAATGCGACGAATCAGATTAAGGGCATCAACAATAAGAAGGTGGATTTGCATTAACGGTCTTAAAACCTATCCCATAAGGGCTATTTTATTGGCCCTGCTTTGCTATAAAGAGCGAACCACCTGATGGTGCTCAAATAACCTTCAGCTAGCGCCAGCCGGACGTCCGTACCAGCGCTATCGCTAAGGGGTATTTATTCTTTAACTACAGATTTCATAGCAAGGTGTATAAGCACTGCCTGGTAATTTCATCCGCTGCTGGATAATAAAACCTTGCAACAGCTGGTCCATGTGTTTCATTAGTAGAGGATCACCATGCAACTTGAATGGCCCGTGAGCTTCAATGGCATGGATACCCACTTCTTTAACGTTACCCGCCACAATACCGGAGAAAGCGCGGCGTAATGCAGCAGCCAGCTTCTCTGGGGGTTGGTTGTGGGATAAGTCTAGGTTGGCCATGTTCTCATGAGTCGGTTCAAAGGGGTGCTGCAAGTCTGACTCGATACGCATAGACCAGTTGAAACTATAAGCGTCACCGGTATTACGGCGATTTTCTTTCACCAATGGCATCGCTTTTTTCATCTGACGAGCGACTTCATCCGGGTTATCAATAATTATCTGGTAGTATTCACGTGCTTTATCACCCAGAGTGTTCATGATGAATTCATCCACAACTCTGAAGTAATCTGCACTCTCTTTTGGCCCGGTCAGGATCAGAGGTAAAACCTGCTCCTCATTATCCGGATTCATCAGAATACCTAACAAATAGAGCAACTCTTCTGCTGTTCCCACGCCACCAGGGAAAATAATGATGCCATGAGCGATACGAACAAAGGCCTCTAGCCGTTTTTCAATGTCTGGCATGATAATCAGTTCATTGACTAACGGGTTTGGTGGTTCTGCAGCAATGATTGATGGTTCGGTCATACCGATAAAGCGGCCTTGTTTGTAACGTTGTTGGGCATGACCCACTGCGGCACCTTTCATCGGTGCTTCCATGGCTCCCGGCCCACAGCCGGTGCAGATATTCAATTCACGCAAACCTAACTGGTTGCCGACTTTACGGGCATACAAGTATTCGGTTTCATTGATTGAATGGCCGCCCCAGCACACAATCATATTCGGATCTTCATCAAGATGCAGGGCACGGGCATTACGCAAAATTGAAAAGACCAAATTGGTCAAATGGTTGGAGCTTTCCATATTCAGATGTTGGAAACGCTCGGCGTTTACGATTTGACCATTAACAAACAGAATGTCACGTAAGACTGCAAACAAGTTTGCCTGCAAAGAGCGAATAATTTTACCATCAACAAAAGCATGCTCTGGTGGATTAACCAGTTCGAGTTTTACACCACGTTCGCGGCGCAGCACATTGATATCAAAGGTTTCATAGCGAGATAAAAGCTCTTTGCTGTTATCAGTCAGACTACCTGAGTTAAGAACAGCCAATGAGCAATTACGGAATAAACGGTACAGATCACTACTGGCTGTACGTTTGAGCATATCCACTTCGAACTGTGATAACAGATCCATTGAGCCGAGTGGGCTGACATGTGTAATCAAAGTTACTCCTTTACACCCCTAAGGGTGGTAGTGCGTATGTATCAGAGTGCTGCTTTCTGTTTTCCGTGGAATATCAGAGAGACCACTAAGTATCCATTACTGATTTTTATACTGAAAATAGCATAAGGAACCTATAAATAACCTTAACGTCGTCGCTTACTTTTTGCCAATACTAACGTGCTGCTGGTGATAAAGTTGCGCAGGTGTACGCATTTATTGTCGCGCCAGGCGGCCAGTCAATGGCACAAAATCAGTATTGGAACGCCATGGATTGATATCCAGCCCTCCGCGACGGGTATAACGCGCATAAACGGATAGTGTCTCAGGCTGACAGAAACGCATAATGTCATTGAAAATGCGTTCGACACACTGCTCGTGAAACTCATTATGATGGCGGAAAGAGATAAGATAGCGCAGTAAGGCTTCGCGGTTAATTTGCGGGCCACTGTAGCTTATTTGGACAGAACCCCAATCTGGTTGGTGAGTTATCAGACAGTTAGATTTTAGCAAGTGGCTGACCAGGCTCTCTGTTACGCGGTTTTTACCTGCTGCACCTTGCAGATAATCGGCATTGAATTCATAACTGTCGATATAGAGATCTTGCTCATCCAGACATTCTCCCGAGAAGTTGGCTATCGGTTGATGTGTCATTTCATCCAGACGGTATAGGGTGATACTCACCTCTCCTTGGGCACAGGCGGATAAATCCTGTTGCAAAGTAGTGCGTACACTTTCCCAATCAGTAAACACTGTTTGGTTAAAACTGTTGAGGTAAAGTTTAAAGCTTTTTGACTCAATGAGATTAACGCTATCAGCATTTAGGCTAATTTCACCTATAGCAACTTGTGGTAAGCCTTTACTGTTTAGCCAGGATAGCTCATATAACGTCCAGATATCAGCGCCATGAAAGGGCAGATTATCGGGATATAAACCGAGAGGTTCGCGGTTTATACTGCGTGGCACGGCCTGCAATAAGGTCACATCGTAGTGATCACAATACGCGGTGGGTTTGCCCAGCGTCAGTTCCGCCAGAGCCTTGTGGTCTTGATATGAAGACATGCTGTTCCCATGATGAGAGAAAGGTACAATAGCTGTAGTTTATCAATTAATGCCGCGTTTAACTGCATTTCTAAGTAGGGTAACGCCTTTACCTTGGTGCAGCGCAAGCCGCCCCGACACAGAGAATAAGAATGGACCAGAACGTTTCAACGGCACTCAAGAGCTTTACTCAGCGCTATATTGACTTATGGCAGCAGCAAACCGGGCGACCACCTGCCAGTGAGGAGCTTTATGGGGTACCTTCTCCCTGTAATATAGAAACTCAGGATAATCAGGTGTTTTGGTTGCCGCAGCCTTTTGTTGGTGAAGCTAATCTTGCCAATGTTGAACGGGCACTGGAGATTCAGCTTCATCCAGATATCCATGAGTTTTATACCCAACAATATGCCGGGGACATGAAAGCTGATTTAGGTGATCACCGTTTTACCTTGCTTCAGGTCTGGAGCGAGGACGATTTCATTCGTTTACAGGAAAATCTCATTGGTCATTTGGTGACACAGAAAAGACTGAAACTCTCGCCAACACTGTTTTTAGCGACAACGGAATCGGAAATGACCATGGCCTCACTGTGTAATGTTAGTGGCAATATGGTGTTAGAGGAGTTTGGTAGCGGTAAACGGACATTACTGGCATCGACTCTTGCTCATTTTCTGGATGCATTACGTCCTGTATTTCCTGAATAAAGATAAGATTATTGCCCATCCCAGCACAGCTCGTGTGAGAGATGTCTCACACGAGCTGTGAGACATCACTTCTATTCCTTTTATGTGAAATTATTGTATTAGATTTATCTTCAATAAAATCACTTTGTTACAAACATTCATTTTTTTATATATAAAAGCATCTTCCCCATTCTTCTTACAGTACCTTGCCTCTCTTTGTCGATTAAGCGATCCTTTACTCGCCCGATAGGATCTGGCGGAAAGGACGGTATCAGGATGGTGCCACTTCAGGATGAAGGACTCAGGGACTGCTTAGGATGAGTGAAGGGATGTTTCAGGAAGAAACAAAGGACACCTCCAGGATGGAGATTGAGAGCCAGTCCAGGATGATTGGTGGGTTAGGATAACTTCAGGATTGGCACTGGGATGGTGTAGGACAACGCGACGGATTGCTGGTTAGGATAACCGCACGGAAAAGTTTTCAAGGATTGAGCAGGGAGCATCACTTTTAGCTGGATTGCTATGAAACGAATAGAGGGGTACTGGTAAAACAGTACCCCTTTTTTTATCCACATTTTGCTCAATCTACTCTAGTCGTCTAGGGTGTGAGTTTGGGCATCTTGTTCTTCAATGGTATGCTTGGCCGCCGTTGAACCAGCCCGGTGAATAGTTATTTTTTGGTTGAGAGCATAATCATGAATACAGAAAATCAGGTGCGCCAGAGCCTACAGAATATCGAGCTTGCCATGCGGGCCATTGATCTTTGGCAAACAGTTCCGCCACAAGCCGAGGCTTTTGAAAGTAATGAGCCTTTTAGCATTGATACTATGGATGCTGAGCAGTGGTTACAATGGGTACTTATCCCTCGGATGTATGCATTGTTGGAATCGAAAGGGCCACTCCCCACTCGATTTGCTATTACACCCTACTTTGAAGAAGCGCTGACTGGCGAGGATCGCCCGGATTGCACCTTGCTGCTGGTAGAATTACAGCGTCTCGATGACCTGCTGAATAAAGAAAATCACTAATGCTGGAAATACTCTATCAAGACGAACATATAGTTGCGGTAAATAAACCAGCCGGCTGGTTAGTTCACCGCAGTTGGCTGGATAGCAATGAAACCGTATTTGTCATGCAAACAGTACGTGATCAAATTGGCCAGCATGTTTATACCGTTCATCGCCTGGACCGCCCGACATCGGGTGTGCTGCTGATGGCACTGTCCAGCGATGTGGCTCGTGCCCTTTCGTTGCAATTTGAACAGCATCAGATTCAGAAAACCTATCATGCGGTCGTTCGTGGATACGTGCTAGAAGATGGCACTATTGATTATGAGATGACTGAAGAGTTAGACAAGATTGCGGATAAATTTGCTCGCCCCGATAAAGCACCGCAGCCTTCAGTTACCCATTATCAGGCCTTGGCTCAAGTGGAAGTGCCTATTGCCATCGGGCGCTATGACACTTCGCGCTTTAGTTTAATGCAGTTAAAACCAGAAACGGGCCGTAAACACCAACTTCGTCGACATATGGCGCATATTCGCCATCCGATCATCGGTGACAGTGCCCACGGCGATCTGCGTCAGAATCGTGGAGTTGCAGAACATTTTGATTGCTCGCGGCTCATGCTTCATGCCAGTCATTTACATCTGAATCATCCAGTGACCGGAGAGTCGCTCAGTTTGACGGCGCGTTGGGATGAATCCTGGCAACAGCTGATGTCACATTTTGGTTGGCTGGGGATTGTCCCTCATCTTGAAAGGGTTGAGTTTGCAGCAACGGCGAGTCAGGATAGTGCGTAATTTTTCTCGTTAAAAGGACAACTTTTTATGGCTCAGGTCGGGATTTTCGTCGGCACTGTGTACGGTAACTCACTTTTAGTTGCAGAAGAAGCCGAGAGCATACTGAAAGAGCAGGGGCATGAGGTCAAAGTGTTCGATGAAGGCACTTTAGAGGCCTGGCAGTATTATCGTCAACATTATGCACTGGTGGTGACCTCGACAACCGGGCAGGGTGATTTCCCAGATAGCATTGCTTCGCTCTTTATCGCCGTGCGTGATCAGGTTGGATTCCAACCAGAATTGCGCTATGGCATCATTGCGTTAGGTGATAGCAGTTATGATAATTTCTGCGGAGCCGGTCGTGCATTTGATGAGTTATTACAAGAGCAGGGTGCGACGAGAATTGGCGAAAGGCTAGAGATTGATGCTATTGAACATCCGGAACCTGAGGTTGTTTCAGCTTCGTGGGTGGAGCAGTGGGGCCGTCTACTTCAATAACTATTTATTTCAATAACTGTTTATTTCAATAATTATACCCGCCATGCTTTAACTCGAATTATTTAGGGAATATATCTCTATCCATGATAGTTGCAGGTGAGAGCGATGTTTATTCACCTGCAACACCAATGACTTTAGTGATACAACCTATTTAGCGACCGCTGGTCAGTTTTTCCAGGTCAGCTTCAATTTCAGCAATCTTATTGGTCACTACACTCTCTAAATGACGCAAGTCATCCAGAATCTTACGTTTCAGATCAACTTCAACTTGATCGCGTTTGCACAGTTGATCAAGTTCATCAATGACATAGCGTAGATTTGGGTTGATTTCATTGATTTCTTTGTAGCCATGACCAGCATTATCAGCAACCACAGTTTTGCGTTGGCGTGGGTATTTGAACTTTACACTCTTAGCAAAAAACTCACCTTTATCTTTGCGGAAGTAAATTTTCAGAATGTCGTTATTGGCCTCCTGACGCAGGCTATAGCGATCGACATCTTCTGGTTGTGTGATTCCTAAGCTTTTCAGATTGTCATACATAGCGCCACCCTTATAGGTATATATTCCACAGTTTATGATTATGACGGTAATTTTCGCCAAAAAATGTGATTAACTCACAAGGCAAAAAAATAGCGGGGGATTAGCCCGCTATCTTCAATCTTAGTCGATGGTGCGTAATAACTCATTGATACCGACTTTTCCACGGGTTTTCGCATCCACTTTCTTCACGATAACCGCGCAGTACAGGCTGTAGCTACCATCTTTTGATGGCAGATTACCTGAAACAACGACAGAGCCTGCGGGAACGCGACCATAATGGATTTCACCCGTTTCACGATCATAAATACGGGTGCTTTGACCGATAAATACGCCCATGGAAATAACCGAGCCTTCTTCAACGATAACCCCTTCGACCACTTCTGAACGTGCGCCGACAAAGCAGTTGTCTTCGATAATGGTCGGGTTAGCTTGCAGTGGCTCCAACACGCCACCAATGCCAACACCGCCAGACAAGTGAACATTCTTACCGATTTGTGCGCAAGAACCCACAGTTGCCCAGGTGTCGACCATGGTGCCTTCATCAACAAAGGCACCGATATTAACGTAGGAAGGCATTAGTACAGTATTGCGCGCAATGAATGCGCCCTTACGCACGGTTGCCGGTGGGACGACACGGAAACCTTCACGTTGGAAACGGGCTTCATCATAGCCTGCAAACTTCATTGGGACTTTATCGTAGTAACGCGTTTCTGCCCCTTCCATGACTTGATTGTCATTGATGCGGAAAGATAGCAGCACGGCTTTTTTCAGCCACTGATGGGTAACCCACTGACCGTCAATCTTTTCTGCAACCCGCAGAGCACCGGTATCCAGTAAATCAATTACATGGTTAATCGCTTCGCGCGTGACGGTATCAACATTCGCCGGAGTGATATCTGCACGGCGTTCGAAAGCGGTTTCAATAACGTTCTGTAGTTGCTGCATCCTGTTCTTTCCTGATGTTATACCCTTCGTACTTGAAGCCATTGCAGTGTGAGCAATAACGTCAATGATCTTGGGGGGTCGATTGTAAGAAAATTAATGACTAAAAAGTTATTTGTATCACAGTTTATCGTTTGGATTGAGGGTATCTGTCAACCGTTGTGCTAATTCACGACGCGTTTCAATGCTTAAAGCACGGCGATCCTTATCAGCTAACACAAATAAATCCTCAACACGCTCGCCGATGGTGGTGATACGCGCACTATGCAGTGATAACCCTAAATCAGCGAAAATGTCACCGACGCGTGCCAGTAAGCCTGGCTGGTCTAGAGCAATAAGCTCCAGATAAGTCCGGCGTTCGTTATGTGTTGGTAAGAAATTAGTTTCAGTCGGTACACTGAAATGGCGTAATTTGGGCGATAGACGTCTTACCCGTGGGTGTTGATAGTTTTGTCGGGTCATCGCTTGCTGCAAGGCATGGATGATAATAGGGTGCCTATCTTGCGCTAATGGGCTGCCATCAGGTTCCAATACAATGAAGGTATCCATCGCCATGCCATCTCGGTTGGTAAAAATCTGTGCGTCATGGACACTCAGGTTGCGGCGATCTAGCTCACCTACCACGGCGGCAAACAACGACGGGCGATCAGGGCACCAGATAAAGATTTCGGTCCCACCACGAGTAGCCTGGCGGCTGACCAATACCAATGGTTTTGTCGAGTCATGTTCCAGTAGATGGCGAGCATGCCAGGCCAATTGATTGGGTGAATGACGTAGGAAATAATCCGCCCGACAGCGGCTCCAGATATGGTGCAGCGCTTCTTCATCAATATTATCCATGCGCAGCAGTGCCAACGCCTGAAGCCGATGATGGCGGACGCGTTCGCGTAAATCTGGGCTGTTTTGCATACCACGGCGCAGTTGTTTCTCTGTAGCGAAATAGAGTTCACGTAACAGGCTTTGCTTCCAGCTATTCCACAGGTTTTCATTGGTGGCACAAATATCAGCTACTGTCAGGCTGACTAAATAGCGCAAGCGGGTTTCACTTTGTACTTCTGCTGAAAATTGCTGTATCACCGCCGGGTCTTGAATATCGCGCCGTTGAGCGGTAACTGACATCAGTAAATGGCAGCGTACCAGCCAGGCGACAAGTTGGGCCTCGCGGGAGTTCAGCCCATGCTGTTCGGCAAATTCCAGTACATCGTGCGCGCCCAATATTGAATGATCGCCGCCACGTCCCTTGGCGATATCGTGGAATAGCGCAGCCAGTAGCAACAGTTCAGGTTGAGGTAAGCGCGGATAAAGTTCGACACAAAGAGGGTGGCGCGGGCGGGTGCTTTCATCGGCGAAACTTTCGAGTTTAAGTAACACTCGGATTGTGTGCTCATCGACGGTATAAGCATGAAACAGGTCAAACTGCATCTGCCCGACAATACTGCCCCACTGCGGCATATAAGCCCACAGCACACTGTGGCGATGCATAGGTAACAGCGCTCGGGAAACGGCACCCGGATGGCGTAAAATGGCCATAAACAGTTTGCGTGCTTCAGGGATATTACATAATGGCTGCTTCAGGTGACGACGGGCATGGCGTAAACGGCGTACCGTGGTGGAGTAAATACCTTTAATATCCTGATTGCGCACCATGAGATAAAACATGCGCATAATGGCTTCAGGTTTATCAACAAAGAGATTTTCATCACGCAAATCGATTAAATCGCCACGTAATTGAAATTCATCATCCAGCGGCCGCGGTTTCTCATTGGTATCCAGCGCCAATATGGCTTCATCAAATAGCTGTAACAGCATGTTGTTCAGCTCACTGACCCGGCGAGTCATGCGATAAAAATCTTTCATCATGCGTTCGACCGGCTCATTCCCTTCGCCTTGATATTGCAAAAGTTGGGCAACACTCAGTTGGCGGTCAAACAGCAGGCGGTTATCGTAGCGGGTCAGTACCAAATGCAAGGCAAAGCGGATGCGCCACAAAAAACTTTGGCTTTCAATCAGCTCGTTGCGCTCGGCTTTAGTGAGAAAACCAAAATCAACCATCTCACTCAACGACGTCGCACCAAAATGGCGACGGGCAACCCACTGAAGAGTATGAATATCCCTTAATCCGCCGGGGCTGCTTTTGATATCCGGTTCCAGATTATAACTGGTGCCGTGATAGCGTTTATGCCGCTCTTGTTGCTCCACCACTTTGGCATGGAAAAATTTTGGCGAGGGCCAGAAGTTGTCGCTGAAAATGTGTTTTTGCATCTGTAAGAATAGAGCAACATCGCCACAAATGAGGCGCGATTCAACCATATTGGTAGCAACGGTGAGGTCAGCCAAGCCTTCCAGCAAGCACTCTTCCAGTGTGCGCACACTGTGGCCGACTTCCAGTTTCAGATCCCAGAGTAAGGTAATCAACTGGCCGACACGCTGTGCATGCTCATCATTGAGGCGCTGTTTGGACAGAATCAGCACATCAATATCTGATAGCGGGTGCAGCTCGCCACGGCCGTAGCCACCGACGGCGACCAGCGCGGTTTCTGGCACGTCATCGAAGCCATAGAATGTCCACAGTCGGCCTAACAGGCGATCAATGTAATCACTGCGCGCAGCAATTAATGTCTCCGCGCTGATTCCGCCATTGAATGCATCAGCCAACCAGGACTGGAAAGTTTCCAATCGCTGCTTGAGTTCTGGGCAATTAAGCTCGCTATCAAGATAGGTTGCCGGTGATGCGGGCTGCTCAGGAATGACCTTCGTTACCGCGGGTAGTACAGAGTGCTCGGTGTGATTGTCAGACATATGTTTACCTGGTAAAAGACGCAGCCCATAAAAAAGCCGGCGGCTGCCGGCTTATCATTATTACTCGTGCGTTATGAGGTTGGGGATGGTGTCATCCTTGCGCAACGTCATTATTTCGCAGCCGTTATCAGTTACCACAATAGTATGCTCATACTGTGCCGACAAGCTGCGATCTTTAGTTTTTACTGTCCAGCCATCTTTCATGGTACGAATCCGGTAATCGCCAGCATTGACCATAGGTTCAATGGTAAAGGCCATGCCCGTTTGCAGCACGACACCACCATCATCAGCATCATAGTGCAGAACCTGTGGTTCCTCATGGAAACCTTCACCAATGCCGTGACCACAATATTCACGTACTACTGAGAAGTTTTCTGCTTCTACAAACTTCTGGATCTCTTTGCCCAAAGTGCGCAGACGGATACCCGGTTTAACCATTTTGATGGCCAGATACAGGCTCTCTTGTGTCACACGGCACAAGCGCTCACCAAGAATGGTTGGCTTACCGACAATAAACATTTTTGATGTGTCGCCATGAAAACCATCTTTAATCACGGTAACGTCGATATTGACGATATCGCCATCTTTCAGGACTTTTTCGTCACTTGGAATACCGTGGCAAATGACTTCATTTACTGAAATACAAACGGATTTTGGAAAGCCGTGATAGCCGAGACAAGCTGAAATGGCTTGCTGGTGGTTGGTGATATGGTCGTGACAAATACGATCAAGTTCACCGGTAGTTACGCCTGGTTTTACGTGAGGCTCAATGATTTCCAGCACTTCAGCAGCCAAGCGGCCAGCAACGCGCATTTTTTGAATATCTTCAGGTGTTTTGATTGAGATTGCCATGCAAAAATGTCCGTAGGGGCTATAGATGACCAGCCGCCGTTAGTAAATAGATATGAATAAGCAGGTGAATAAATATCATATACCCTAAATAATCTGCCGCTAATGGTACCAGCCCAGCAATTTGCTGCCAAACTTTCGTTTGCAGTGACGACATTAAATACAACAAAAGTTGGTGTGTTGTGGCTGTTTATGGTATAAAGCGCGCCGGCGAACCGCACTCTCTTCCCAGACAAGTTCTGGCTAGAAAGCGTTGTTTAGTCGAGTAATACCAATCGCACTCATATGTGTAAATAACACACACGTGTCGACACATACGCCGGGGTGCCCTAAAGTTTTTGATTATCATCAATCGCTTATGGGGTCGGCGTTATGGGACACGTGGAGGCATAACCCCAACTGATACTATAGAGGTTTTAATCATGGCAACTGTTTCCATGCGCGACATGCTCCAGGCCGGTGTTCACTTCGGTCACCAGACCCGTTACTGGAACCCGAAAATGAAGCCTTTCATCTTCGGCGCACGTAACAAAGTTCACATCATCAACCTGGAAAAAACCGTACCATTGTTCAACGAAGCTCTGGCTGAATTGAAAAAGATCTCTTCCCGTAAAGGTAAGATCTTGTTCGTTGGTACTAAACGCGCAGCAAGCGAAGCGGTAAAAGAAGCTGCCAACAACTGCGACCAGTTCTTCGTGAACCATCGCTGGTTGGGCGGGATGCTGACTAACTGGAAAACTGTTCGTCAGTCCATCAAACGTTTGAAAGATTTGGAAATCCAGTCTCAAGACGGCACCTTTGATAAGCTGACCAAGAAAGAAGCGCTGATGCGTACTCGTGAACTGAACAAGCTGGAAAACAGCCTGGGCGGTATCAAAGACATGGGCGGTTTACCAGACGCACTGTTCGTTGTTGATGCTGATCACGAACACATCGCTATCAAAGAAGCTAACAACCTGGGTATCCCGGTATTCTCTATCGTTGATACCAACTCCGATCCAGATGGCGTTGACTTCATCATCCCTGGTAACGATGACGCAATCCGTGCAGTTAAACTGTACCTGAATGCTGTTGCTGATGCCGTCAAGGAAGGTCGTTCTCAAGATCTGGCCGTTCAAGCGGAAGAAAGCTTCGTAGAAGCTGAATAATAAGTCAGGCTCGTCGTGAGCCCTTATTAACCAGGTATTGAAATATGTTGGTTAGGGGGCCTTTTATAGGCCCCCTTTGCGTATCTAATGTGAGATCTTGTTTTCACAAGAGAACCGAGGAAATTGAAATGGTTGCTATTACCGCTGCTTTGGTAAAAGAACTGCGTGAGCGTACTGCCGCAGGCATGATGGAATGTAAAAAGGCGTTGGTTGAAGCTAACGGCGACATTGAGCTTGCCATCGACAATATGCGTAAATCTGGTCAGGCTAAAGCTGCCAAGAAAGCAGGCCGTATCGCTGCTGAAGGTATCATCCTGGCTAAAGTATCAGCCGACGGTAAATTCGGTGTGATTCTGGAACTGAACTGCGAAACTGACTTTGTTGCTAAAGATGCTGGCTTCAAAGCATTCGGCGAAGAAGTTATCAACGCAGCTCTGGCTGACAAAATCACTGATATCGACGTTCTGAAAGCTAAGTTTGAAGAACAACGCGCTAACCTGGTGGCTAAAATCGGTGAGAACATCAACATTCGTCGTGTTGCTGCTCTGGAAGGCGATGTTCTGGGTACTTACCTGCACGGCGCACGTATCGGTGTTATGGTTGCGGCAACTGGCGCTGATGAAGAGCTGGTTAAGCACATTGCTATGCACATTGCTGCAAGCAAGCCTGAATACGTTAAGCCAGAAGATGTTCCTGCTGAAGTTGTTGCTCGCGAGCACCAAATCCAGTTGGACATCGCTATCGAATCCGGCAAGCCACGTGAAATTGCTGAGAAGATGGTTGAAGGCCGTATGCGTAAGTTCACCGGCGAAGTTTCTCTGACTGGTCAGAACTTCGTTATGGACCCAAGCAAAACTGTTGGCGATCTGTTGAAAGAGAACAACGCTGACGTTGTAAACTTCATCCGCTTTGAAGTGGGCGAAGGCATTGAGAAAGTTGAGACTGACTTTGCTGCTGAAGTTGCAGCAATGAGCAAACAGTCTTAATGCTAAAAATGGAGCCGCCACCAGGCGGTTCCATTTTATCCATTCGATACCCGTTATACTTCAAGCTACAGGTGCGTCGACTGCCGCCGTTTACCTTGGTCACTTACTGATGTAAGTGTCTGGGAATTCGCTCAGTTATCGTCTCCCTGTCACTCGAATTATCCAGGGTATAAACTTGGTCAGGTCAGTTTTCAACGCCCCAAATTGCCTTGAAACCCTGACGGTCAGGTCTCCAATATTATTACTGCTGCTTAGGACAGAACACCATGGCAACCAATGCAAAACCCGTATATCAGCGTATCCTGCTTAAGCTTAGTGGCGAAGCCCTGCAAGGTGCAGAAGGTTTTGGTATCGACGCAAGCGTTTTGGATCGCATGGCTCAAGAAGTGAAAGAGCTGGTCGAATTGGGCATTCAGGTCGGTGTGGTGATTGGTGGTGGTAATTTGTTCCGCGGTGCCGGTTTGGCACAAGCTGGGATGAACCGCGTAGTGGGCGACCACATGGGAATGCTGGCTACCGTAATGAACGGCCTGGCAATGCGAGATGCACTGCACCGTGCCTATGTGAACGCCCGCCTGATGTCTGCTATTCCACTTAATGGTGTGTGTGATAATTACAGTTGGGCTGAAGCAATCAGCCTGCTGCGCCACAACCGTGTGGTTATTTTTGCTGCGGGTACGGGTAACCCATTCTTCACTACAGATTCAGCGGCTTGTCTGCGTGGTATCGAAATTGAAGCTGATGTTGTGTTGAAAGCAACAAAAGTCGATGGGGTTTACTCCGCAGATCCGGTGAAAAATCCTGACGCAACACTGTACGAGCAGTTAACCTATCAGGACGTTTTAGAGCGTGAGTTGAAAGTTATGGATCTGGCAGCCTTTACTTTGGCCCGTGATCACAACTTACCAATTCGTGTCTTTAACATGAATAAACCTGGCGCTTTACGTCGCGTGGTGATGGGTGAGAATGAAGGGACGCTGATCACTAAAGAAGTGGCAGCGGTAACTAAATAAGCGACTTCCCGTACTGTCAGGGGCATCTGGATTGAACGTTTGCCCCTCTAGCCAGCAACTGTTGGTTTATATATTCACCGGCTATACTTAAGTTATGGCCTGACAAGTAACCAGTTTTCAAGGGTTCACAACGTGATTAACGAAATTAGAAAAGATACCGAAGTACGCATGGAGAAATGCTTAGAAGTCTTCCAGAACCATATTAGTAAGATTCGTACTGGTCGCGCTTCTCCGAGCATTCTTGATGGCATTCAGGTTGAGTATTATGGCACCGCTACGCCATTGCGCCAGTTGGCTAACATCGTTGTTGAAGACTCCCGTACTCTGGCATTGACCGTCTTTGACCGCAGCCTGAGCGCCGCTGTTGAGAAAGCGATCATGACCTCTGATTTAGGTCTGAATCCTTCTTCTGCGGGCACTGTTATTCGCGTTCCACTGCCAGCATTAACTGAAGAGCGTCGTAAGGACTTGATTAAAGTTGTTCGCGCAGAAGCAGAGCAGGGCCGCGTCTCTATCCGTAACGTGCGTCGCGATGCAAACGAAAAAGTGAAAGCTTTGTTGAAAGATAAAGAGATCAGTGAAGATGAAGATCGTCGTTCTCAAGACGATATACAGAAGCTGACCGATGCTTTCATCAAGAAAGTTGATGCAGCATTGGCGGCCAAAGAAACCGAGTTGATGGATTTCTAATCTTCGCCGACAACTATTATAGCGTCGCTTAGGCGGCGCTTAGTTTTCGCTGGTTCAATATTTAATTAGATTGATGCCGCGCCTATCATAATACCCTAAATAATTCGAGTTGCAGGAAGGCGGCAATTGAGCGACAAATCGCTCGAAGACCGGTTTGAACAGCATTTATGCTAGCCCGCTGGGTGAGTCACAAAGAGACTCATTAATCTCCAAGAGCTTACACAGGTAAGTGGCTGGGGTGAACGAAAGTAGCTAACGTACATGCAGCTTGAAGTATGACGGGTGTAAACACAGTTATTCAGAGTACTCTCATGAAGCAACTGACTATTCTTGGTTCTACAGGCTCCATCGGCAACAGCACTCTGGGTGTTGTGCGCGCTAATCCCGAATTATTCAAAATCACCGCATTGGTTGCTGGTCGCAATGTCCACCAGATGGCGCAACAATGTCTCGAATTTGCCCCCCGTTATGCAGCTATGTCCGATGAAACCTCGGCTAAAGCGTTACGCCTGATATTGGCAGAAAATGGTTCACGAACTGAGGTTTATTCCGGTGAGAAAGCGGCGTGTGAACTGGCGGCGATAGACGATGTCGATCAGGTAATGGCTGCGATTGTCGGCGTCGCAGGGTTGCCTTCCACGCTGGGAGCTATCCGTGCGGGTAAACAAGTATTACTGGCTAACAAAGAGTCGCTGATTACCTGCGGTAAGCTTTTTATGGATGAAGTGAGGCACAGTCGTGCGCAATTGCTACCCATCGACAGCGAACATAATGCTATTTTTCAGAGTTTACCTGAAAAGGTTCAGTCTCAATTAGGCTATTCTTCACTGAGTGATAATGGTGTTTCCCGCATTATCTTAACAGGTTCTGGTGGCCCACTGCGCGAAACGCCATTAGTGCAATTCGCAGATGTCACTCCAGACCAGGCTTGCGCGCATCCAAACTGGTCTATGGGGCGTAAGATTTCGGTCGACTCTGCGACAATGATGAACAAAGGGCTAGAGTATATCGAGGCGCGCTGGTTATTTAACGCTAGCGCGGAACAGGTGGAGGTTATTTTACATCCTCAATCTGTCATTCATTCGATGGTGCGCTACCATGATGGCAGTGTATTGGCGCAGATGGGTACCCCAGATATGCGGACACCTATTGCGCATGCGATGGCGTACCCAATGCGCGTGAATTCAGGCGTTGCGCCGCTGGATTTCTGCAAAATACGCGAGCTGACTTTTGCTGAGCCGGATTATCAACGTTATCCCTGCCTGAAGCTGGCTATTGATGCTTCTAATGCAGGTCAGGCCGCAACCACAGCACTGAATGCCGCCAATGAAATTTCTGTCATGGCATTTTTAGATTCGAGAATTCGTTTCACCGACATTGCAGTCATTAATCGTATGGTTGTGGAGCAGTTATCATTACCAGAGCCAGCCAGTGTAGATGAGGTATTGGTGATTGACCGTAAAGCCCGTGATGCAGCCGTTCAGGCAATAGCAAAATTGAATAATTAAAAGCCTCGTAGGCTGATGTGGGAATTTGTTAGGGCAAGGCTGAGATGATATAGTCTGCACCGTCAATGGACAGATAGACTGTTGATTAGTGGCCCAATAGGTATTTAAACCGTCTATTTTGGCTGTCACTTAAGAAGCCGTGACTTGGTACACGGCTTTTTTTGTGCGCTTGCTGCCTAATGTTCGGGACGAACAACTGATTTATTGAGGAAATGAGTTCGCATTATGTCGTCTGTAAATGAAGATAGGGCTAACTTGTCACCCCTGACTCCACGCCATGTTGCTATCATCATGGATGGTAATGGGCGTTGGGCTAAAAAACAGGGTAAATTAAGGGTCTTCGGTCATAAAGCGGGAGTGAAATCAGTTCGTCGGGCGGTCAGTTTTGCTGCCACTCATCAGTTAGATGCACTCACGCTTTATGCTTTTAGCAGTGAAAACTGGAATCGCCCTGCACAAGAAGTCACCGCACTGATGGAACTTTTTGTTCGCGCGCTGGACAGCGAAGTAAAAAGTCTGCATAAACATAATGTTCGTTTATCGGTCATTGGTGATATCAGTCGATTTAGTGAACGTTTGCAGCAACGGATCCGTCGCTCAGAAGAGTTAACGGCAAATAATGACGGTCTGAAACTTAACATTGCTGCCAATTATGGTGGCCGTTGGGATATTATTCAGGGAGTGCGTCACTTAGCTGAGCAGGTACAGCGAGGAGAATTGCAACCTAAAGATATCTGTGAAGAGTCGCTAAACTCATATATCTGCCTACATGAACAATCTGAGGTAGATTTAGTGATCAGAACCGGTGGTGAACATCGCATCAGTAATTTCTTGTTATGGCAAATCGCCTATGCTGAACTTTACTTTACTGATGTACTCTGGCCTGATTTTGATGAACATGTCTTTGAAGGTGCGCTGAATGCATTTGCACAACGCGAGCGTCGCTTCGGGGGAACTACACCTATCGATGCCACTGCATCCTAGGGGGAACTTTTGCTGAAGTATCGTCTCATAACTGCTTTGATTTTGATTCCGGTTGTCATTGGTGCACTATTCCTGCTTCCGCCGGTTGGTTTTGCTATTGTCACTCTCGTCGTCTGTATGCTTGCGGCATGGGAGTGGGGGCAATTAGCCGGGTTTGCCAGTCGTTCTCAGCGTATTTGGTTGGCCATACTTTGTGGCTTTTTACTGATATCAATGCTGCTTAGCCTACCAGCGTACCAGCATTCAGCTCATCTTCCACAGGTGAGTGTGCCTCTCTGGCTCTCTATGGGGTGGTGGATTGCGGCATTACTGTTGGTACTGACCTATCCACGTTCTGCAGCGGTCTGGCGCGACTCACGTCTGTTACGTATAATTTTCGGCATTCTGACCATTGTCCCATTCTTCTGGGGTATGGTTGCACTGCGCCAGTATGGCTATGAACAAGATCACAATATCGGCGCCTGGTGGCTGCTGTATGTGATGCTCTTGGTGTGGGGAGCCGATTCTGGCGCTTACATGTTCGGCAAATTATTCGGTAAACATAAATTAGCGCCTAAAGTCTCACCGGGAAAAACGTGGGAAGGATTAATTGGCGGTTTACTGACATCAGCTCTGATATCATGGTTGTTTGGTCGATATGCTCCGTTGGATATCATCCCAGAAATACTGTTAATCTGTTCCGTGGTTGCGGCATTGGCCTCGGTACTCGGCGATTTGACCGAAAGTATGTTTAAACGTGAAGCGGGAATCAAAGACAGTGGTCATTTGATTCCTGGTCATGGTGGGATACTGGATCGTATCGATAGCCTGACCGCAGCTGTGCCGGTATTTGCCTGCTTAATGCTGTTAGTGTTTTAATCCGTCACTGACGGGGAGTTTAGGGAATATGATGAGCATACTCTGGAGCCTGGCCGCGTTTATTATCGCACTGGGGATCTTAATTACAGTGCATGAGTTCGGCCACTTTTGGGTGGCACGGCGCTGTGGTGTCCGTGTTGAACGCTTTTCGATTGGTTTTGGTAAAGCGCTATGGCGTCGGACTGATCGTCAGGGAACCGAGTATGTTATCGCCCTTATCCCGTTGGGCGGCTATGTTAAAATGTTGGATGAGCGCGTAGAGGCGGTTGCACCTGAATTTCGCCATCAATCTTTTAACAATAAAACAGTCTTACAACGTGCTGCAATCGTCAGTGCGGGGCCTATTGCCAATTTCCTTTTTGCTATTATTGCTTACTGGCTGGTGTTTATCATTGGCGTCCCAAGCGTGCGTCCGGTTGTGGGTGATATTTCGCCACAATCCATTGCTGCGCAAGCCAATATTTCTCCGGGAATGGAACTTAAGTCTGTCGATGGTATCGAAACGCCTGACTGGGATTCTGTTCGTTTGGCTTTAGTCAGCAAAATAGGTGACAAGCAAACGCAAGTCGGTGTTGCCCCATTTGGCTCTGCTAATGTGGTGCAAAAGACACTCGATTTGCGGCAGTGGCAATTTGAGCCTGATAAACAAGATCCTGTGGTTGCACTAGGCATTATCCCCCGCGGTCCGCAGATTGAATCTGTCTTGGCAGAAGTCCAGCCAGGGTCAGCGGCAGAAAAGGCGGGTTTACAAGCAGGGGATAGGGTAGTTAAAGTTAACGGGCAGTTGCTGGATCGTTGGCAAACATTTGTTTTACAAGTTCGAGATAACCCCGGTAAAGCGCTGGTGTTAGATATTGAAAGGGGCGGTACCCCCTTGTCTTTAACCTTGATACCAGATACAAAATCGGTTGGAGAAAACCGCAGTGAAGGTTTTGCGGGTGTAGTGCCGAAAGTTATACCGCTTCCGGATGAATATAAAACAATTCGCCAATATGGCCCGTTCACTGCACTCTACCAAGCTGGGGATAAAACCTGGCAGTTGATGCGGTTGACGGTAAACATGTTGGGTAAACTGATTACTGGTGATGTTAAGCTGAATAACTTGAGTGGCCCGATATCTATTGCACAAGGTGCTGGGGTTTCAGCTGAGTACGGGTTGGTGTATTACCTGATGTTTTTGGCACTGATCAGTGTCAACTTAGGGATTATCAATTTGTTCCCGTTACCGGTGTTAGATGGTGGACATCTGCTCTTCCTGGCGATAGAAAAGCTGAAGGGTGGGCCGGTTTCTGAGCGAGTACAAGACTTCAGTTATCGCATCGGCTCGATTTTGCTGGTGTTATTAATGGGGCTTGCACTTTTCAATGATTTCTCCCGTCTTTAACGGCAGGGGATAGGTTAGGAAGAACGCATAACAACGATGGCGATGAAAAAGTTGCTCATAGCGTCGCTGCTGTTTGGCAGCGCCACCGTATACGGTGCAGACGGGTTCGTAGTGAAAGATATTCATTTCGAAGGCCTGCAACGGGTCGCCGTCGGTGCGGCGTTACTTAATATGCCGGTTCGCGTAGGCGATACCGTCAGTGATGATGACATCGGTCAAACTATTCGTGCGTTGTTTGCTACAGGCAACTTCGAGGACGTCCGCGTCCTGCGCGATGGTGATACGCTGATTGTTCAAGTCAAAGAACGCCCAACGATTGCCAGCATCACTTTCTCCGGTAATAAAGCGGTGAAAGATGACATGCTTAAGCAGAACCTGGAAGCCTCTGGCGTCCGGGTTGGTGAAGCCTTGGACCGTACCACTATATCCAACATTGAAAAAGGACTCGAAGACTTCTACTACAGTGTGGGTAAGTACAGTGCTTCAGTGAAGGCTGTCGTTACGCCATTGCCACGTAATCGTGTCGATCTAAAACTGGTCTTTACTGAAGGTGTGTCTGCGAAAATTCAGCAGATCAACATTGTAGGTAACCACAGTTTCACAACGGATGAACTTATCTCACGTTTCCAATTGCGTGATGAAGTACCGTGGTGGAACGTGGTGGGTGATCGTAAATATCAGAAGCAGAAACTAGCGGGTGACCTTGAAACCTTACGCAGTTTCTATCTGGATCGTGGTTATGCCCGATTTAACATTGATTCAACCCAGGTGAGTTTGACGCCAGATAAAAAAGGTATCTACATCACTATCAATATTACTGAAGGCGACCAATACAAGCTTAACAGCGTGGTTGTGAGTGGTAATCTTGCGGGCCATCAATCTGAAGCGGATAAACTGACCAAGATTGAGCCAGGTGAACTGTTTAACGGCAGTAAAGTGACGCGCATGGAAGAAGACATCAAGAAGATGTTAGGCCGCTATGGCTATGCTTATCCGCGGGTCGTATCTCAGCCTGAAATTAACGATGCTGATAAAACAGTCAAACTGCATATCAATGTAGATGCGGGTAACCGTTTCTATGTCCGTAATGTCCGTTTCGAAGGCAATGACACTAGCAAAGACTCCGTATTGCGCCGTGAAATGCGTCAAATGGAAGGTGCATGGCTGGGTAATGACCAAGTTGAAGCCGGTAAAGAACGTTTGAACCGTTTAGGCTATTTCGAGACTGTTGATGTTGAAACTCAACGTGTCCCGGGGACGGCTGATCAGGTCGATGTGACTTACAAAGTTAAGGAACGAAACACCGGTAGCTTGAACTTTGGTATCGGTTACGGTACTGAAAGTGGTGTGAGCTTCCAGGTGGGTGTGCAGCAAGATAACTGGTTAGGTACGGGTAATACTGTTGGTATTAACGGTACGAAAAACGATTATCAGACTTATGCTGAGTTCACTTTAACCGACCCTTACTTCACCGTTGACGGTGTCAGTCTGGGCGGCCGTATCTTCTATAATGACTTTAAAGCAGATAACGCAGACCTGTCTGGCTATACCAATAGCAGCTACGGTGTTGACGGTACTTTAGGCTTCCCAATCAATGAAAATAACTCATTGCGTGTTGGCTTAGGTTACGTCCATAACGACCTGTCCGATATGGAGCCGCAAGTCGCAATGTGGCGCTATCTCGAATCTGTCGGCGAACGCCCAGGCTATACAGGCACAACTGGCTTTACTACTGATGACTTTACGCTGAATCTGGGTTGGACATATAACAACCTTGACCGTGGTTTCTTTCCAACGTCGGGTGTGAAATCATCGGTGAATACCAAAGTGACAGTACCTGGCTCAGATAATGAGTTCTATAAAGTGACATTCGATACATCAGCCTATCAGCCATTAGATGAAGACCGTTCATGGGTGCTGCTGGGTCGGGGTCGCTTGGGTTATGGTGGCGGCATTGGCTCGAAAGAAATGCCATTCTACGAGAACTTCTATGCCGGTGGTGCCAGCTCTGTTCGTGGTTTCCGTTCTAATAACATCGGTCCAAAAGCTGCGTACTATAATGCTGATGGGAGCATCAGAGATTCTACCGATGCTGTCGGTGGTAACGCCATGGCGGTGGCCAGTTTAGAGCTGATTACACCGACACCGTTTATTAGTGAGAAATACTCGAACTCTGTACGTACCTCGGTCTTTGTTGACGCCGGTACTGTATGGGATACCAATTGGGAAAATACTGCAGAAACACGAGCAGCAGGTATTCCTGATTACAGTAAAGCCAGCAATATTCGTGTCTCTGCCGGTGTGGCACTACAATGGATGTCTCCATTGGGGCCTTTAGTGTTCTCATATGCTAAACCGGTTAAAGATTACGAAGGTGATAAGTCAGAGCAATTCCAGTTTAACATTGGTAAAACTTGGTAATTGATTGGCAAAGTAGTTGCAAATTTTAAAGACAGCACTGGTAGTTGAAATAACCTAAGGTAGCGCTAATAAGTTTGGCGCTATTTTAGGCATTATTCAGTATTAAGTGCACTTCAAGGTGTCTCTGACACAAACAGGTAATGGTAAGGAGTTTATAGTGAAAAAGTGGTTGTGTGCCGCAGGTCTTGGTTTAGCATTGGCAGCTTCTGCCAGCGTTCAAGCCGCAGACAAAATTGCTATTGTTAACGTTTCCAGCATTTTCCAACAATTACCTGCGCGTGAAACCGTAGCTAAACAGCTGGAGAATGAATTCAAAGGCCGAGCAACCGAACTGCAAGGAATGGAGCGCGATCTGCAGACTAAAATGCAGAAACTGCAACGTGACGGTTCTACCATGAAAGCCAGTGATCGTACCAAACTGGAAAATGACGTAATGAAACAGCGTGAGACTTTCTCTACTAAAGCCCAGGCTTTTGAGCAAGATAATCGCCGTCGTCAGATGGAAGAGCGTAACAAAATCCTGAGCCGTATTCAGGATGCTGTGAAATCTGTTGCTAGCAAAGGCGGTTATGACGTGGTGATTGATGCAAATGCTGTTGCATATGCAGATCCTTCTAAAGATATCACTGCTGACGTGCTGAAACAGGTTAAATAAAACATGCCTTCAATTCGACTGGCTGATTTAGCCCAGCAGTTGGATGCACAGGTGCATGGTGATGGCGATCTTGTCATCACCGGCATCGCTTCTATGCATTCAGCCGAGCCATCGCAAATCACGTTTTTGTCAAACAGCCGTTATCAGGAACAACTCGCAACTTGCAATGCCGGTGCTGTGGTGTTGACTGAGGCTGACTTACCGTTCTGTAAATCTGCGGCCCTGGTGGTTAAAAACCCTTATCTAACCTATGCACGTATGGCTCAGATAATGGATACCACACCTCAACCTGCGCAAGATATTGCTCCAAGTGCGGTGATTTCTCCACAAGCAACGCTGGGTGAGAATGTTTCTATCGGTGCCAATGCAGTGATAGAGTCCGGTGTAGTACTGGGTGATAACGTGGTTATTGGTGCGGGCTGTTTTATTGGTAAGAATACTCACATTGGTGCTGGTAGCCGTTTGTGGGCCAATGTTTCCGTTTATCATGAAGTTGTAATCGGGCAAAACTGTCTGATTCAATCCGGTACGGTCATTGGTGCAGATGGTTTTGGCTATGCAAATGATCGTGGCAACTGGATAAAAATACCACAGCTCGGTTCTGTACATATTGGCGATCGGGTTGAGATTGGCGCCTGTACAACGATTGACCGTGGTGCACTGGATAATACGATTATTGGCAATGGCGTCATCATTGATAACCAATGTCAGATTGCACATAACGTTGTGATTGGCGACAATACCGCAGTTGCGGGTGGTGTTATCATGGCGGGTAGCCTCAAAGTTGGGCGCTATTGCATGATTGGCGGCGCAAGTGTGATCAATGGTCATATGGAGATCTGTGACAAAGTCACAATCACCGGAATGGGAATGGTGATGCGTCCAATCACTGAACCTGGGTTATACTCCTCCGGTATTCCGCTACAACCCAATAAGGTTTGGCGTAAAACCGCTGCTTTGGTGATGAATATTGATGGAATTAATAAACGCTTAAAAGCTATTGAGCGCAAAATCGATAAAGAATAATCACTTAAGCCCGAAACTCTGAGCAAATAATCAAACTTATTGGCACTGATGCCAAAAGTAGATACCCAAAGAAATTGGAGTTGTAAATAGGAAGCAAGCGAATGAACTCTGATGAACTTACATAGGTAAGTTATTCAGGTGAATGAACGCAGCTGACACCGTTGCAACTTCAAGTCCGAAGGGTGTAAAGAGTTCCTAATTTGCGGCCTGCCTAATGCCTCCCTTTTGGGGCAGTGCAGGCCGTGTTGTTGATAGCATCAGTTTTTTAGACAGGAAGAGTATTTTGACTACTGACACTCATACTCTGCACATTGAAGAGATTTTGGATCTACTGCCGCACCGTTTTCCGTTTTTGCTGGTAGATCGCGTCCTTGATTTTGAGGAAGGAAAATTTCTGCGTGCGGTGAAGAACGTCTCTTTCAACGAGCCATTTTTCCAAGGCCATTTCCCAGGTAAGCCAATCTTCCCTGGTGTGCTGATATTAGAAGCGATGGCTCAGGCTACCGGGATTTTGGCGTTTAAGAGCCGCGGTAAACTTGAACCAGGTGAGCTTTATTATTTTGCTGGTATCGATGAAGCCCGCTTTAAACGTCCAGTAGTGCCTGGCGATCAAATGATCATGGAAGTTGAGTTTGTTAAAGAACGCCGTGGTCTGACCCGTTTTACTGGTGTTGCGAAAGTTGATGGTGAAATTGTTTGTACGGCAACCATGATGTGTGCTCGTAGCAAACCAGCAACAGCTGTAGTTACAAAGTCTGAAGTTACAAAGCCTGACGTTAAGGAGTCTTGATACGTGATTGACAAAACCGCCGTTATCCATCCAAGTTCTATCGTCGAAGAAGGTGCAGTTATTGGCGCTGGTGTTCATATTGGCCCCTTCTGCTTTGTCGGATCCCAGGTGGAAATCGGCGCTGGCACGGAACTGAAATCCCATGTCGTCGTTAATGGAATAACAAAAATCGGCTGTGATAATCAGATTTACCAATTTGCTTCCATTGGAGAAGCAAATCAGGATCTGAAGTATGCGGGCGAGCCTACTCGTGTTGAGATCGGTGACCGTAACCGTATCCGCGAAAGTGTTTCTATCCACCGTGGCACTGTGCAAGGTGGTGGATTAACGAAAGTAGGCAGCGATAATTTACTGATGATCAATGCCCACATCGCCCATGACTGCATCATTGGCGATCGTTGTATTCTTGCGAATAATGCAACATTGGGTGGTCATGTAGAAATCGACGATTTTGCCATTATTGGCGGAATGACTGCTATCCATCAATTCTGCGTGATTGGTGCGCATGTAATGGTGGGCGGTTGTTCTGGTGTTGCTCAAGATGTGCCTCCTTTTGTCATCGCTCAGGGTAACCATGCGACACCATTCGGTATCAATATTGAAGGGTTGAAGCGTCGTGGTTTCGACAAAGAATCACTCCATGCTATCCGCAATGCCTACAAATTATTGTATCGCAGCGGCCGGACGCTGGATGAAGTGAAGCCCGAAATTGCTGAATTGGCAGAGCAACATTCGGCAGTTCAAGCATTCATTGATTTCTTTGCTCGTTCGACTCGCGGCATTATTCGCTGACTTATGCAAAATCCCCCATTATCTGTTGATCGACCGTCAAGCAGTGTGCGTCCTTTAACTATAGGTTTAGTCGCCGGAGAAACATCTGGCGATATCTTAGGTGCCGGATTAATTCGTGCATTGAAAGCCCAGGTTCCTGATGCCCACTTTGTTGGTGTGGCTGGGCCTCTGATGCAAGCTGAAGGATGCGAAGCTTGGTTTGAGATGGAAGAATTGGCAGTGATGGGGGTAGTTGAAGTATTAGAGCGTCTACCACGATTACTAAAAATCCGAAAAGAGCTGACTCAGCGTTTTAGTGAGCTCTCGCCGGATGTTTTTGTCGGTATTGACGCCCCTGATTTCAATATTACCCTTGAAGGGCGCTTGAAACAGCGTGGCATACGTACCGTTCATTATGTCAGCCCATCTGTGTGGGCCTGGCGGCAAAAACGTGTTTTCAAAATTGGCAAAGCCACCGACATGGTGCTAGCCTTCCTTCCTTTTGAAAAAGCGTTTTACGATCGTTTCAATGTTCCCTGCCGTTTCATCGGCCATACCATGGCTGATGCAATGCCGCTAGCACCTGATAAAAACGCGGCAAAAGCAGAGCTTGGCATTGCAGCAAATACAACTTGTTTGGCCTTATTGCCGGGTAGCCGCCATTCTGAAGTAGAAATGCTCAGTGGTGATTTTCTGCGCACTGCTGCCATTCTGCGGCAACAAATGCCTAATCTGGAAGTGTTGGTTCCTCTGGTGAACAGCAAGCGGCGTGAGCAGTTTGAGCGAATTAAAGCCGAAATTGCACCTGACCTGGCGGTGCACTTACTTGACGGCAATGCTCGTCTGGCAATGATTGCTGCTGATGCGACATTGCTGGCTTCCGGTACTGCCGCACTAGAATGTATGTTGGCCAAGTGCCCTATGGTTGTCGGTTATCGCATGAAGCCTTTCACGTTCTGGCTGGCTGAGCGGCTGGTCAAGACCCCTTATGTCTCGTTGCCTAATCTGTTGGCTGGCGAAGAGCTAGTGACAGAGCTTTTGCAGCAAGAGTGCCAACCGCAAAAGTTAGCCGATGCGCTGCTGCCGTTACTACAAGGTGGCTCGGCGGTTGAGGCCTTGAAAGAGCGTTTTCTGATTTTACATCAGAGCATCCGCTGTGGCGCAGATGAACAGGCAGCGCAGGCTGTATTGGAGCTAGCAGGGCGATGACTGATATCTTTATTTACCCGCAGGCAAATCTGATTGCGGGTGTGGATGAAGTTGGTCGCGGCCCTTTAGTGGGAGCAGTTGTCACTGCTGCGGTCATTCTCGATCCTAAACGGCCAATAGTGGGCTTAGCTGACTCGAAAAAACTGAGTGAGAAGCGCCGGTTATCACTTTATGACGAAATTACAGACAAGGCCTTATCATGGAGCCTTGGGCGCGCTGAGCCTGAAGAGATTGACCAGCTTAATATATTGCACGCCACTATGCTGGCAATGCAAAGAGCAGTCGCAGGGCTGCATATTGCGCCCGATTATGTCTTGATTGACGGTAACCGTTGCCCGAAACTGGCTATGCCATCATTGGCTGTTGTGAAAGGTGATAGTCGAGTGGCTGAGATAAGCGCCGCTTCAATTCTGGCTAAAGTCACGCGCGATCGTGAAATGACTGAGCTGGATCTCCAATTCCCTGAATATGGTTTCGCACAACACAAAGGCTATCCAACCGCTGTCCATTTAGAAAAGTTGACAACTTTTGGGGCAACAGAGCATCACCGGCGGAGTTTTGGCCCGGTTAAACGTGTGCTGGGTTTAGTGTAAACGGCTGTTTGCACTCATAAACCAAGCAACATCCATAACGTATGGATATAATTCCTTAGCAATGAGTTGCTGGGGATGTGATTCAATCCACTAATTTCTGGTGTCTGGATATGGCCGAACCTCGTTTTGTCCACCTGCGTGTTCACAGCGATTACTCCATGATAGATGGATTAGCCAAGATTGGACCCTTGGTGAAGAGAGCTGCTGCATTAGGCATGCCCGCTCTGGCCATTACCGATTTTACCAACCTGTGCGGCTTGGTAAAATTCTACGGTAGCGCGCATAGTGCTGGAGTCAAACCCATCATCGGCGCAGACTTCTATGTGCAAAGTGAAATCTTAGGTGATGAATTAGCTCACCTTACTGTGCTGGCACGCAATAATGAAGGTTACCAAAATCTTACTTTACTGATATCTGAAGCTTATCAACGCGGCTATGGCGCAGCTGGCCCTATTATTGACCGTGACTGGCTGATTAAGCATAAAGAAGGTCTGATTCTGCTGTCCGGTGGTCGGATGGGGGATGTGGGTAAGTTTATTCTGCGGGGTAATCATGCTCAGGTTGATCAGTGCCTTGAGTTTTATCAAGAACATTTCCCTGACAGTTACTATCTGGAATTAATCCGTACTGGTCGCCCGGATGAAGAAAACTACCTTCATGCCGCTGTGGCATTAGCAACAGAACGTGGCTTGCCTGTGGTAGCGACCAATGATGTGCGTTTTATCGATGAATCAGATTTTGATGCCCACGAGATTCGCGTGGCTATCCACGACGGCTTTACTCTGGTTGATCCTAAGCGACCTAAAAACTATAGCCCGCAGCAGTTTATGCGCGACGAAGAGCAGATGTGTGAGCTGTTCGCGGATATTCCTGAGGCGCTAATCAACAGTGTTGAAATCGCTAAACGTTGTAATGTGACGATCCGGCTTGGGGAGTATTTTTTACCCCAGTTCCCAACGGGTGATATGAGCACAGAAGACTTCTTGGTTGAAAAGTCTAAACAAGGTTTAGAAGAACGACTGGAGTTCTTGTTCCCTGATCCTGAAGTTCGGGCACAAAAACGCCCTGCATATGATGAACGTCTGGAAATCGAACTAAAAGTTATTAACCAGATGGGCTTCCCCGGCTACTTCTTGATAGTAATGGAATTTATCCAGTGGTCAAAAGATAACGGGGTGCCGGTAGGGCCGGGCCGTGGTTCTGGTGCAGGTTCCCTGGTTGCTTACGCGCTGAAGATTACCGACCTTGATCCACTGGAATTTGACCTACTGTTCGAACGTTTCTTAAACCCGGAACGTGTATCCATGCCTGACTTCGATGTCGACTTCTGCATGGAGAAGCGCGATCTAGTGATTGAGCACGTTGCGGATATGTATGGCCGGGATGCTGTTTCTCAGATAATTACCTTTGGTACAATGGCAGCCAAAGCGGTGATCCGCGATGTGGGCCGTGTACTGGGCCATCCTTATGGTTTTGTCGATCGTATCTCCAAACTGGTCCCGCCTGACCCGGGTATGACGTTGGAGAAAGCTTTCGCAGCGGAACCGCAACTGCCTGAAATCTATGAGGCAGATGAAGAAGTTAGAGCGCTGATTGATATGGCGCGAAAATTGGAAGGGGTAACGCGTAACGCCGGTAAGCATGCCGGTGGGGTGGTTATCGCACCAACAAAAATTACTGATTTCGCCCCACTATACTGTGATGCGGAAGGGAATAACCCGGTTACACAGTTCGATAAGAATGATGTGGAATATGCCGGCTTGGTGAAGTTTGACTTCCTTGGTTTGCGAACGCTCACTATCATTAACTGGGCGTTGGAGATGATCAACGCTCGCCGCGCGAAAACCGGATTAGAGCCGATTGATATTGCGTCTATTCCGCTGGATGATAAAAAAAGCTTCGATATGCTGCAACGTTCTGAAACGACAGCAGTATTCCAGCTAGAATCCAGAGGCATGAAGGATCTTATCAAGCGTCTAAAACCGGACTGCTTCGAAGATATGATCGCATTGGTGGCGCTATTCCGCCCTGGCCCGTTGCAATCAGGGATGGTTGATAACTTTATTGACCGTAAACACGGCCGTGAAGCGATATCCTATCCTGATATTGAATGGCAACATGAATCTCTAAAACCGGTGCTTGAGCCGACCTACGGCATCATCTTGTACCAAGAACAGGTTATGCAGATTGCGCAGGTTCTGTCTGGTTACTCACTCGGCGGCGCGGATATGTTGCGGCGTGCGATGGGTAAGAAAAACCCGGCAGAAATGGCGAAACAGCGCTCTATATTTGAAGATGGTGCCAAAAATCAGGGCGTTGACGGCGAGCTGGCAATTAAAATCTTTGACCTGGTAGAGAAATTTGCTGGCTATGGTTTTAACAAATCACACTCTGCCGCTTATGCTTTGGTTTCTTACCAAACTTTATGGTTGAAAGCCCATTATCCGGCTGAATTTATGGCGGCGGTAATGACGGCCGATATGGACAACACTGATAAAGTGGTAGGTCTGGTCGATGAGTGCTGGCGGATGGGGCTGAAAATTCTGCCTCCGGATATCAACAGCGGCCTATATCATTTCCATGTAAATGATGAGGGCGAAATTGTTTATGGTATCGGTGCAATCAAAGGTGTTGGCGAGGGGCCGATCGAGGCCATGTTGGAAGCCCGTAAAGAGGGTAGCTATTTCAAAGAGTTATTTGATTTATGTGCCAGAGTTGACACAAAAAAACTCAATCGTCGAATTTTAGAAAAGCTTATTATGTCTGGTGCCTTTGACCGTTTGGGGCCGCACCGGGCTGCATTAATGAGCTCGCTGGGTGAGGCGTTAAAGGCAGCAGACCAACATGCCAAGGCAGAAGCTATTGGTCAGGTTGATATGTTTGGTGTATTGGCAGATGCACCAGAGCAGGTTGAGCAATCTTATGCTAATGTGCCGCCGTGGCAAGAGCAGATTGTTTTAGACGGTGAGCGGGAAACGCTGGGGTTATACCTGACCGGCCACCCGATCACCCAGTATCTGAAGGAAATAGAACGTTATGCCGGCGGGCTGCGTTTGAAAGATATGCATCCGACGGATCGGGGCAAAATGACCATGGCTGCGGGGCTGGTTATCGCAGCCAGAGTTATGGTGACAAAACGCGGAAATCGTATTGGTATTTGTACTTTGGATGACCGTTCCGGGCGTCTTGAGGTGATGTTATTCACCGATGCGTTGGAAAAATATCAGCATTTGTTAGAAAAAGACCGTATCCTGATAGCCACCGGACAGGTCAGCTTTGATGACTTTAGTGGTGGACTTAAAATGACCGCCCGTGAGTTAATGGACATCAGTGAAGCTCGTGAAAAATATGCCCGTGGGCTTGCTATATCGCTGACCGACAGGCAAATTGATGACCAGCTTTTGAACCGTCTCCGTCAGTCGTTGGAACCCCATCGAGCGGGGACGATCCCAGTGCATCTTTATTACCAACGGGAAGATGCTCGCGCCCGGCTGCGGTTTGGAGCCACATGGCGCGTGACGCCCACCGATCGCTTATTGATAGATTTGCGAACGCTGGTAGGTAATGAGCAGGTGGAACTGGAATTTGACTAAAATAGGAATGCTATGAGTCTGAATTTTCTTGATTTTGAACAGCCGATTGCAGAGCTGGAAGCGAAAATTGACTCGCTGACCGCAGTCAGCCGTCAAGACGAAAAATTAGATATTAATCTGGACGAAGAGGTTCAGCGTCTACGTGAGAAAAGTGTCGAGCTGACGCGGAAGATATTCTCGGATCTCGGTGCATGGCAGATTGCCCAATTGGCACGCCATCCTCGTCGCCCTTATACCCTGGATTATATCGCTAATATCTTTACTGATTTCGAAGAGTTGGCAGGTGATCGCGCCTATGCTGACGATAAAGCTATCGTCGGTGGTATCGCTCGCCTGGATGGTCGCCCGGTGATGATTATTGGTCATCAAAAAGGTCGTGAAACCAAAGAGAAGATTCGCCGTAACTTTGGTATGCCAGCTCCAGAAGGTTATCGTAAGGCATTGCGTCTAATGGAAATGGCTGAGCGCTTTAAGCTGCCAATCATTACTTTTATTGATACCCCAGGGGCTTATCCTGGTGTTGGTGCAGAAGAGCGTGGCCAGTCTGAAGCCATTGCGCGTAACTTGCGTGAGATGTCTCGCCTGAATGTGCCTATCGTTTGTACTGTCATTGGCGAAGGTGGCTCTGGCGGTGCATTAGCCATTGGTGTTGGCGATAAAGTGAATATGCTGCAATACAGCACTTATTCCGTTATCTCACCAGAAGGTTGTGCCTCTATTTTGTGGAAAAGTGCTGATAAAGCGCCTCTGGCCGCAGAAGCAATGGGTATTACGGCTCATCGTTTGAAAGAACTGAAGATGATCGACTCCGTCATTCCTGAGCCTTTGGGCGGTGCGCACCGTGATTATCTGGCGATTGCCGCTTCACTGAAAGCACAGCTTCTGGCTGATCTCAGTGATCTGGATGTGTTGAATGACGAAGAGTTATTAAATCGTCGTTATCAGCGCCTAATGAACTATGGTTATTGCTGAGTAACTGCGTCCATATTGCAGGTCATTTAAGTTAGATATTGAAATCCGGTGCATATATTATGTACCGGATTTTTTATTTATTAGCGCCCGGCTCACGCTGGCAAGCCATCCTGCCATGTTATATCCACACGGTTTGTAACTGATCATTTATAAGCAAATAAATAATATGGTTTAAACATCGTAGATACCGACTGAGTATTTATCTCAAAATAATGTTTAACCTCATAATTTTCTGCTAAAAGATACCCTGTGTTGAATTTTCATGTTGTTATAGATGATTAGTGAACAATTTGAGGATTCACCAATGAATATCATCGCAATCATGGGGCCGATGGGGGTTTATTATAAAGATGAACCTATTCGAGAGTTGAACGATGCCCTGCTCGCCAGAGGTTTTCAGCTCATCTATCCTAAGAGTCGTGGTGATCTGCTCAAGCTTATTGAGCATAATGCGCGCATTATTGGTGTGATTTTTGATTGGGACCAACACAGTAATGAACTTTGCGCTGAGATTAATGATCTAAACGAATATCTCCCACTTTATGCATTTATCAATACCACCTCGTCACTGGATGTCAGTTTGAATGAAATGCGCATGGCACTTTATTTCTTTGAATATACTCTGAATGCCGCTGAAGATATTGCTCAACATATTGAACAATATACAGCGGAGTATATGGATAGTATTACCCCGCCTTTAACCAAAGCACTGTTTAATTATGTTAAAGAAGGAAAGTATACATTTTGTACTCCTGGACACATGGCGGGAACGGCTTTTCAAAAAAGTCCGGTGGGGAGTTTGTTCTATGATTTCTTTGGCGCTAATACCCTTAAAGCAGATATTTCAATCTCCGTTACTGAACTGGGATCATTATTAGATCATACCGGGCCACATTTGGAGGCCGAGGAATATATTGCCCGCACATTTAATGCCGAACAGAGCTATATGGTAACGAATGGCACATCGACGGCGAATAAAATCATTGGTATGTACTCATCACCTGCTGGCAGTACGGTACTGATTGACCGAAATTGCCATAAGTCTCTGACGCATCTATTAATGATGAGCGATATTATTCCTGTTTATTTATGTCCTGCGCGAAATGCTTATGGCATTTTAGGCGGCATCCCACAGCACGAATTTACTAAAACCTCCATTGAGGCAAAAGTTGCGCAGACTAACAATGCCAGTTGGCCGGTACATGCAGTAATCACCAACTCGACCTACGATGGCTTGCTCTATAATACGGATTATATTAAGCAGACATTAGATGTACCTTCCATTCACTTTGATTCCGCCTGGGTTCCTTATACTAATTTTCATGAAATTTATGAGGGTAAAAGTGGCATGAGTGGCGAGCGAATGGTGGGGAAAGTATTTTATGAAACGCAATCAACCCATAAATTACTGGCCGCATTCTCTCAGGCATCAATGATTCATATTAAAGGTGATTACAATGAAAGCACCTTTAATGAAGCTTACATGATGCACACCACAACCTCCCCTAATTACGGGATTGTTGCTTCGATGGAAACGGCGGCAGCCATGATGCGCGGTAATCCGGGACGGCGCATGATTTTACGTTCTATTGAGCGGGCGATGCATTTTCGCAAAGAAGTGCGCCGATTACGCTCAGAAAGTGATAACTGGTTCTTTGATGTCTGGCAGCCAGAAGATATTGATGAAATAGCCTGTTGGCCACTCCAGCCGGGGCAAAAATGGCATGGTTTTAGTCATGCGGATGCTGATCATATGTATCTTGATCCGATCAAAGTGACAATTCTAACGCCGGGAATGAGCCACGAAGGAGTACTTGAGGAGGAAGGGATCCCCGCCGCATTGGTAGCAAAGTTTCTGGATGAACGTGGGATCGTGGTAGAAAAAACCGGCCCCTATAATTTGTTATTCTTATTTAGTATCGGTATTGATAAAACTAAGGCAATGAGTTTATTGCGCGGCCTGACCGATTTTAAGCGCGCTTTTGATCTTAATTTGCGGATTAAAAATATGTTGCCAGATCTGTTTGCTGAAGATCCTGATTTTTATCGCCATATGCGTATTCAGGATCTGGCTGCAGGAATTCATAACATGATCCGCCAACATGATTTACCTCGCCTGATGCGCAAGTCATTTGATGTATTGCCAGAGATGAAACTCACGCCTTATAACATGTTCCAACAGCAGATCCGCGGTAATATAGTCGCTTGTGATATGGCTGATTTGATTGGCAAGGTGGTCGCCAACATGATCTTACCTTATCCACCGGGAGTGCCATTAGTCATGCCGGGTGAAATGATTACCGAAGAGAGCCGTGCAGTATTGGATTTCCTCCTGATGCTTTGTGCTATTGGTGCTCGTTATCCTGGGTTTGAAACGGATATACATGGTGCTAAGCGCGATGATGATGGGCGTTGCTGGGTCAATATACTCGATACAAAACAATAGGTTGGAGTGATATATGCTGGCAATACGTCAGGTTCATCATATTGCGATAATTGGCTCAGATTATCAGGCGAGCAAAAAATTCTATTGTGAGGTTTTGGGTTTTAGTCTCATGAGTGAAGTTTATCGCGAAACGCGGGATTCCTGGAAAGCGGACCTGGCGTTAAACGGTCAGTACACGATTGAGCTTTTTTCCTTTCCGTCTCCTGCCGCACGCCCCAGTCGCCCGGAAGCATGTGGCTTACGGCATTTGGCCTTTCAGGTCGATGATATTGAACTGGCGGTGCGGGAACTTGAAGGCGCAGGTGTAATTTGCGAAGCAGTCCGCATTGATCCCTATACACAAGCACGTTTTACTTTCTTTAATGACCCAGATGGTTTACCTCTGGAGCTCTATGAACTGACTGCGGAATAAGATGAACGCCACTCCTGCTACATCAAATGTTTTGCTTAACCCACTGTTCGCGCAGTTGGGCGAGCAGCGCCATGTGCTGGTCGGGTTCAGTGGTGGTTTGGATTCCAGTGTACTGCTGCATTTATTGGTGTGCCTGCGTGATCAACTTATCCCTGACTTGATGATTCGAGCTATTCATATTCATCACGGTTTAAACCCATTGGCAGATAGTTGGGTAAAACATTGCCAGCAGCAATGTGAGCAATGGAAAATCCCGCTCGAAGTGGTACGAGTCACTATTGATGCACGTCATGCTGGTATTGAAGCAGCGGCGAGAACTGTTCGTTATCAAGCATTTGCCTCACATTTAGCCACGAATGAAGTGTTAGTTACTGCCCAGCATTTAGATGACCAATGTGAAACCTTCTTACTGGCACTCAAACGTGGCAGCGGCCCGGCGGGCCTATCCGCAATGGCGGCTAAAATGCCTTTTGCGCATAGCCAATTATGGCGGCCATTATTGGCATTTTCCCGTGAGACACTTGAGCACTATGCTCAAGTGCAGCGATTACAGTGGATTGAAGATGACAGTAATCAGGATGATCGTTTTGATCGCAATTTCCTGCGATTAAGAATCTTACCTTTGCTCACTCAGCGTTGGCCGCACTTTGCTCAAGCCACGGCACGCAGTGCCGGTTTGTGTGCTGAGCAGGAGCAACTATTGGATGAGTTGTTGGCGGATAGCCTGCGACAGCTACAAAATGCAGAAGGAGCACTGTCTGTCGAGGGGTTATTAGTGGTTTCAGAGGCTAAACGCGCAGCGATATTACGCCGTTGGTTAGCACAATGGGGAGCCGCAATGCCATCGCAGAGCCAACTACAACGTTTGTGGTTGGAAGTGGCTATGGCCAGACAAGATGCGGAGCCTCAATTAACTCTCGGCGCACATCAGGTTCGCCGTTTCCGACAATATTTGTACCTGCTATCGCCACTGACAGAGATACGAATACCGCATCTGCCTTGGGCTAAAGTTCAGGCTGGCTCTGGTTCGCTACCGGTTGTGCCAGCCCCTTTAATTCTGCCGGCGGGCCTTGGGACATTGAGCTTTACAACCGAGGGCGGGCAAGCCCTTAAAGCCCCAGCCATTGGCGATGAAATAAGCATAGGTTTTGGTTTGCAAGGGGATATTAAAATTGTCGGGCGGCAACATGCACGTCAAAGCAAGAAATTATGGCAAGAGTTAGGCATCCCGCCATGGCTGCGAGAACGTATTCCGTTGCTTTATTTTGGCGAGCAGTTGATTGCGGCAGCGGGGGTTTTTGTCACTCAAGCTGGGCAGGCTAAAGAAAATGAACCGTGCTGGCACCTTCATTGGGTCAAACCGGAATTGAATAATAAGAATAAGTAAGAGGTTAATGACAAACCTATTTTGCTGCACTGAGACTAACGGGGCGACTGCACTGATGGGCGCTCCGACGGCTCACGCCACTTGTATTTTAAATAAATAGGGACCCATTCGGCACATTTCCCCTTTTATCAACTTTGTCAGCAGTCTGAAGTAAGAGCATTTATTTTGAGGAGCAATGATGAAACTAGTTATTAGCATAGTGATATTCAGTTTATGCAGTTTTTCGGCACTGGCAAAAAATGATGTCGAAGCGGGTCGTGCAAAGTCAGCTAGCTGTGTGGCTTGTCACGGTGCTCAGGGCAAGGTTTCAGTCCCTATGTATCCTAATTTGGCTGGGCAAAATGCTATGTATTTAGAGCAATCATTAAAAGCGTATAAAAAAGGAGAGCGGACAGGTGGGCAAGCTGGAGTGATGCAGGCATATGTTACGCCTTTAACCGATGATGACATCTCTGATCTGGCGGCCTATTATGCGAGTTTAAAGCCTTAAAGCAGATTGGTCAGCCTTAAAAGCAAAACGGGCCACTTTTAAGCGGCCCGTCTGTAAAGGTGTAGAAACTATGATGCACTTACTGCTTATGATGCACTTACTACTACCGTCCCGATTTCGGGGTGGCTGAAGCTGGCTATGTGGTCAAGACGTAATTCACGCATTGTCCCTTCCTGCTCGACAATCAGGTATTCGACCTTTTTTCTCAGCAGCAGATCGCTAGCTTTTCCTTCTACGATCTCACCGCCTCTCAACTTCAACGTCAGTATCAGGTGATGTTGGCAGGCGAGTTCCAGATTATCGTAGTCATCACAATTGATGGGTTGATACTCTTCACTCATCGACATAATCGCTCACCAATAAGTTAGCGGCGGCAAAGGCCGCCTGTTCCCTAACGGAGGACGGGAGTGCGTCATTAGCCGCAACTTCGTCCAATGCTTTCAATACACAACCCAGTGCATCTGACACATAGCCCTGGTCACCACTAGCAATTTGTGCATAAAAACGGCGTACTAATTCACAGTATTGCTGCACAGTAATCCTCCTGGAAAAGTTTAACCCAGTAGATTCTCTGCGGAAACGTCGCGCTGTCAACCTACGAAGATAAACTCTGAACTTATAAGGACTATAGCACAGGAGTGGTGGAGATATTAGAGTCAGAATGAAGCTTTCTTTTTAGTATTGATACCACTAATAACTCTCTTTCCTCCGAGCTGGCTGCAAGCAGACCTAATCAAGTACACTGTCAGCCAGATAATTAAGAGGTCACTCATGGCACTAAAAGCAACCATCCATAAAGCCGCAGTTAATATCGCCGATATGGACCGTAATTTCTTTCAAGATGTTAACCTGACCATCGCCCAACACCCATCCGAAACTGACCAGCGTATGATGCTGCGTTTATTGGCGTGGATTTGTCATGCTGATGAACGTTTGCAGTTTACCAAAGGCTTGAGCGCTGATGATGAGCCAGAAATTTGGCGTCACAATGATCACAATGGCATCGAACTGTGGGTCGAATTGGGGTTGCCCGAGGAAAAACGGTTGCGTAAAGCTTGTAACCAATCACAGCAAGTTGTGCTCTATGCCTATAGTGAAAGGGCCGCTAAAGTGTGGTGGCCGCAAGTTAAGGAAAAATTATCTGGGCACCGTAACCTTCGGGTACGCTTCCTGGATGATGAGCAAATGGCAAAATTGGCGGCACTGTCTAATCGCAATATGTCATTGCAGGCCACGTTGCAAGAGGGAACTATTTGGTTATCTGATGATCAAAATAATCTGGAAATTAGTTTTGATGAATGGCAAGGCGATGGGCAATAAGCGTGTTGATCATATCCAATAATGTCAGCTTACCCGACAGTGAGATTGAATTGACGGCGATCCGCGCCCAAGGTGCGGGCGGGCAGCACGTTAATAAAACCTCGACAGCCATCCATTTGCGTTTTGACATTAAGGCTTCAAGCCTGCCAGAGTACTATAAAGAAAGATTATTATCGCTCAATAGCCATTTGATGACTGCCGAAGGGGTCATCATTATCAAAGCACAAGAATACCGTAGCCAGGATATGAATCGCGAGGCTGCATTAGCGCGGCTGGTGGCATTAATCCGCCAGTCGATGGTGGTAGAAAAAACACGCCGGGCGACGAAACCAACTAAAGGTTCAAAAATTAGGCGGGTTGAAAGCAAAGTCCGCAAAGGGGCGACAAAAGCACTGCGCGGCAAAATACATCAGGATTGATGCTGATATCAGCCCTATGGCGAATAAAACAGCTTCATCCTTTTATATCGGACACAGTATGGGAGAATGACTGTGAGTAAATTAACAATAACGCTATTTTTGGCAGTAGGTGCACTGTCACTATTAGGTTGTAATAATCGATATCAGCCGGTCGAACAGGCTTTACAACCGATGCAGCAAAGTTATCAGGGGGTTTTACCCTGTGCTGATTGCAGTGGTTTGGATACCTCGTTATTCCTCGACAGTGATGGAACATTTGTCTTGAAAGAGATTTATCGGGGTAGTAAAGAAGGCGATCAGGCTTTTGCCGAATATGGTCAGTGGGCACGGACGGCAGATAAATTAGTATTAACCACTGCCCAGGGAGAAAAACGCTATTTCCGGCCTGTCGGTAAAAATTTGGTGATGCTTGATCAACAAGGTTTATCGATTGAATCTAATTTGAATTATCAGTTAGTACCGACCGAACAGCCTTTACCTAAAACCCCAATGCCACTAAGCGGTATGTATAAATATTTCGCTGATGCTGCGGTGTTCACCGATTGTGTCACGGGCAAAACTTTCCCGGTGGAAAATAATATCGCGTTGGAAAAGGGCTATCTAAAAGCCCGCAAAAATGTGGGTGAGCCGGTCTTCCTGACTCTCAATGGCTATTTTGATATTCGACCGTCAATGGAAGAAGGGCAGTCCGATAAAATGTTGATCCCAGCTGATGATATCCAGTTTAATGCTAATAAGAGCTGCGAGAATCGATAACGGGTATTGGTGAAATAATAAAAAACCGCTGGTAGTTATTCACTAGTCAGCGGTTTTTTTAACGCATAATCAATTATCGTTTGATTTGGCTCAGCAAGAAATCAATGATTTCACTGGTTTTAATCATTTGCTTTTCACCGGCACGGCGGTTTTTGTATTCCACTTCTTCGCTGTCGAGATTGCGATCACCAATCACGATATTGTGTGGCACGCCAATCAATTCCATATCAGCAAACATCACGCCAGGACGCTCTTTACGATCGTCGAGAATCACGTCAATACCGTGTGAACGCAGGGTGGCATACAACTCTTCTGCCAGCGCCTGAACACGGAAAGATTTGTGCATATTCATTGGCAAAATGGCTACCTGGAATGGGGCAATAGCATCCGGCCAAATAATACCGCGCTCATCATGATTCTGCTCAATTGCTGCCGCAACCACACGGGACACCCCAATACCGTAACAACCCATGGTCATCACTTGATTGCGGCCATCTTCCCCCTGAACCGTGGCTTTCATCGCTTCCGAGTATTTAGTCCCTAACTGGAAGATATGACCGACTTCAATGCCGCGTTTGATTTGCAGAGTGCCTTTGCCGTCTGGGCTGATATCGCCTTCAACCACATTACGTAAATCAGCAACCTGTGGCAGCGGCAAGTCGCGCTCCCAGTTAATGCCAAAGTAATGTTTGCCATCGATGTTGGCACCGGCACCGAAATCACTCATCACCGCCACACTGCGATCAACCACAACGGGTAGCGGCAGATTAACCGGGCCTAATGAACCTGGGCCTGCACCGATAATTGCACGAATCTCTTCTTCGGTGGCGAAGGTGAGTGGCTTGGCCACTTGTGGCAATTTCTCGGCTTTGATTTCATTCAATTCATGATCACCACGAACCAACAAAGCAACCAACTTATGGCCACTCTCTTCATGAGCATGAACCATTAAGGTTTTCACTGTTTTCTCAATCGGCAGGTTGAACTGCTCAACTAATTCAGCGATAGTTTTTGCATTCGGAGTATCAATGATACGCAGATCTTCTGTTGCAACAGCCCGTGGTGCAGAGGGTGCCAGCGCTTCAGCAAACTCAATGTTAGCAGCATAATCTGACCCGGTTGAGAATACGATATCGTCTTCACCACTGTCTGCCAGCACCTGGAATTCGTGAGATGCACTGCCACCAATTGAGCCGGTATCTGCCAGCACAGCTCGGAAATTCAGATCCATACGCTCGAAGATTTTACTGTATGCGGCATACATCGCATCGTAAGTTTCCTGCAATGATTCCTGAGTGGTGTGGAAAGAGTAAGCATCTTTCATCAGGAATTCACGGGCGCGCATCACACCAAAGCGTGGGCGTACTTCATCACGGAATTTGGTTTGGATTTGGAAGAAATTCAACGGCAGCTGTTTGTAAGAGTTAATCTCACCGCGAATCAGGTCAGTAATGACTTCTTCATGAGTTGGGCCAAGCACAAAAGGGCGCTCGCCACGATCAACAAAACGTAACAGCTCAGGGCCATATTGTTCCCAGCGGCCACTCTCTTGCCATAAATCAGCCGGTTGCACCACCGGCATTGAAACTTCGATTGCACCGGCGTTATTCATTTCTTCACGCACGATGTTTTCGACTTTCTTCAATACCCGAACCCCGGTCGGCAACCAGGTATAAAGACCTGAAGCCAGTTTACGTATCATCCCGGCGCGGAGCATCAGCTGGTGACTGATCACTTCAGCATCAGCAGGTGTCTCCTTCAAAGTGGAGAGCAAATATTGGCTAGTACGCATGATGTTTTGATTCCATTGGCGCTGCAACAAATAGAGGCAGCCAAAAAAGTAAAAAGTGGTTTAGTTTACCAGCGAGTACCGGTTGTCAAAAGAGAGCAGGGTGAAATTTAGCATGGGTCGAGTGATAACACTTCCGTTTGGTCTCCAATAACCCGCCAGCGCACATTAAATTCCAGTAGCAAAACAGCATATTCACGGCTTTCACTATCGCCTTTGCGGTAGGCTGGGCGTGGGTCTTGTGCTAAAACCTGGGTAATAAAACGCCGTAAGTGCGGGTAACGCTGTTGTTGCTGTACTAACTGTTGTTCAGCGATGCTGGAAAAGCAAACTTGCATGTCTGCATCAGGTGCAGCTTGAGCAAAACCCGCTCGGGCATGGGGGTGGCTCTCCGCAAAAGGCAAATAGGGTTTGATATCAATCACGGGCGTACCATCAACCAAATCCAGACTGCCTAACACCAAAGTTACTTCACCTCCCTGGCATCGCACCTCTTTCAGCTCAATCAGGGACATGCCAATCGGGTTGGGCCGAAAGGTAGAGCGGGTGGCAAATACCCCCATTCGGGCATTACCACCTAAGCGCGGTGGACGAACTGTAGGCCGCCAACCACCATTCATGGTTTGATGAAAAACGAACATCACCCATAAATGGCTAAAATCAGATAAGCCGCGAACCGCTTCAGCTTGATTATAGGGCGCTAAGAGTTGTAACTCACCACCGCCATCTTCAATCAGACCAGGCTGCCGCGGTACGGCAAACTTTTCTTTATAGGGCGAGCGGATAACCCCAATCTGATTAAAGGAAAACACACTCATTTTGATGAAACATTCAGTGCAGAACCTTGGCACACGGCTTGCTGATAACAGCCGGGGACAGCGCTAAGTATTTCACATTGATGCAGCAAGACCGCATTGGCTTTCATATACGATGCTCGAGTCTGCATTCTCTTACGGGCGGTTGCAATACTCGGTGGGGAGTCTTGAACGGTGGATTGGCACGACTCACCGGACACTTCACCTAAGTCACGGAAAGGTTTGCCAACCAGTTCTTCTGCACTTTTATATAGTTTGACCGGTGCCGGGCGCGGGGCTGCCGTAGGGCTGGGTTTGATAACCGGAGGCGGTTGCTTAACCGGATTTTCTGTGGTGGATGGCTTTGATTGAAGCATGGAACATCCAGTTAGCGAGAGGGCTAACAGACACAGAGGTAACGCACGCATAGAAATTCCTCAGCCTTTTTATTTAAGAAGCGCTATTGAAGCAATCTATTATGCAAATAACAAGACGGGCTGTTGCCCGTCTTGCAATATATTTAGTAAACACTGAATTTAGGAAACCTAATATTCAGCAAAATGGCCCACTGGTTATTACCAGCCTTTAACTGCGCCACCGTTGAATGCTTTGTTTGCTGCATCATTAACTTCATCAGACTGATAAGCCTGAACGAATTTCTTCACGTTTTCCGCATCTTTATTATCTTCGCGAGCAACGATCAGGTTAACGTATGGTGACTCTTTGTCTTCGACAAACAGGCCATCTTTAGCCGGTGTCAGGCCGATTTGGCTAGCATAGGTGGTGTTGATAATCGCCAAAGCGATTTGTTGGTCATCCAAAGAACGTGGTAACTGAGGGGCTTCCAGCTCGACCAATTTCAGGTTTTTAGGATTCTCAACAACATCCAGTACGGTTGGCAGCAGACCAACGCCGTCTTTCAGTTTAATCAGACCGACTTTTTCCAGCAGTAACAGAGAACGGCCCAGGTTAGTCGGGTCATTTGGCAGTGCTACCTGAGAGCCAGGTTGCAGTTCTTCCAATGATTTAATTTTTTTAGAGTAACCAGCAATTGGGTAAACGAATGAGTTACCAACAGAAACCAGTTTGTAGCCGCGATCTTTAATTTGCTGATCCAAATAAGGTTTATGCTGAAAAGCATTCAGATCAATATCACCTTTACTCAGAGCTTCATTTGGCAATACATAGTCGTTGAAAGTGACTAATTCAACATCCAGACCGTACTTATCTTTTGCAACTTTCTGTGCAACTTCAGCAACTTGCTGTTCAGCACCTACAATCACGCCGACTTTAATATGGTTTGGATCTTTTTCCGCTGGGCCGCAGCCTACCAGGGCCAGAGTACCAATCAATGCACTGACTGCCGCGATAGATTTGAATTTTAAAGACATATCCTTTCCTCTATAGACATTCGTTAAGATGCGCCGCTGTGTGAGGCAGTCGCTATACCCTTCGTACTTTGGGCTACAGGGTTGTTCGCTATGTTCACTCACCTGAATCACTTACTAGAGTAAGCTCATCAGGATTCATTCGCTTGCTGCCTACCTGTAGCCCCAAGTCTTTTGGGTAATATATGTATTAATAACTATTTGTGAGTAACCGCTTTTACGATCCGATCACCACTGATTTGAATCAGGTAAACCAAAATAACTAATAATACTAATACCGTATTCATCACTGTGGCGTTATAACCAATGTAGCCATACTGATAGCCGATTTGGCCTAAGCCACCGGCACCTACTGCCCCCCCCATAGCGGAATAGCCCACCAGGGTAATCAGGGTAATAGTTGCTGCATTCACCAAGCCGGGCAGGGCTTCAGGCAACAACACTTTTTTGATGATTTGCATTGGCGTAGCACCCATTGCGCGGGCTGCTTCAACCAAACCCGATGGTATTTCCAGCAAGGCATTTTCCACCATGCGAGCAATAAACGGAGCTGCACCGACTGTTAGTGGCACGATTGCCGCTTGTAAACCAATAGAGGTACCGACGATCATCCGAGTGAATGGGATCATCCATACCAATAAGATAATAAAAGGTATGGAACGGAAGATGTTCACTACCCCAGATAGGGTGCGGTAAATCTTATTGTTGGCAATAATTTGCCCAGGGCGGGTGACATATAACAGAACGCCAACCGGTAGCCCCAAAACAAAACCAAAAAAGCCAGAGACAAACGTCATCATTAGAGTTTCCCAGACGCCTCGGCCCATTAACCACATCATTGCCTCAGACATAACCCAGAACCTCTACTTTTACATGATGATCTTGCAAGAACTTGATGGCAGCGAGGCCATCCTGATTGTCGCCATGCAATTCTGCCAGCATGACACCAAATTTAACACCGCCGGCATAGTCCATTTGCGAGCTAAGGATACCGATATCAATATTAAAGCGACGTACAGCCTGTGATATTAACGGAGCATCAACCGACTGACCGGTAAATTCCAGTTTCAGTAGTGGCACCTGGTCTTTGGTGGGGTCTTGAGTCATACGCAGTGCGTAATCTTCTGGAATATCTAAATGCAGCGTTGATTGAATAAATTGCTGAGCCAGCGGGGTTTTCGGATGAGAGAACACTTCGCTGACGCTGTCTTTTTCAATCAATTTGCCTTCGCTAATAACTGCAACCTGATCACAGATACGTTTCACCACGTCCATCTCATGGGTAATAAGTAGAATGGTCAGGCCCAAACGACGATTAATGTCTTTAAGCAGTTCCAGAATTGAGCGGGTGGTCGCTGGGTCTAATGCGCTGGTGGCTTCATCACATAGCAGAACCTTAGGATTACTCGCCAAAGCACGGGCGATTGCAACGCGTTGTTTCTGCCCACCGGACAAATTCGCTGGATACGCGTCTTGCTTATCGGCAAGCCCGACTAAATCCAACAACTCGGTGACTCTCTTCTTTATATCTGCGCGTGGTGTGTTGTCCAGCTCGAGCGGCAGCGCGATATTGCCATACACCGTGCGGGAAGAAAGTAGATTGAAGTGCTGGAAAATCATGCCAATCTGGCGGCGTGCGCGTGTCAACTGCCCTTCAGATAAGGTCGTGAGATCTTGTCCATCTACCAGAACTTGTCCGCTGGTAGGACGCTCTAACATATTGGCGCATCGAATCAATGTACTTTTACCGGCACCTGAGGCCCCAATGACGCCATAAATTTGCCCAGCAGGGACGTGTAGACTCACGTCTGAAAGCGCGGTAATCGTGCGCGAACCCTGCTGAAACTCTTTGCTGATGTGAGAAAGTTTAATCATATTATTCTTATTTTATCGTCATTTCCGTGGCTAGATAAAAAGTAAGCTTTGGCAAAACCAAAGTATGGATTGGATGTTAAGGCGTCTAGACGGCTAAGTCAACTGGCAACACTGATTCTCTTCCATTCTCAATCGGTAATAAAACATGCGATACTAGTGGCGTTAACAGCCCTCAGGAGTAGATAAGTGACTCAGCCCGTCCCCGCAATATTTTTAGATCGTGATGGTACAATTAATGTCGACCACGGTTATGTCCACGAAATTGATAATTTTCAGTTTATAGACGGTGTTATTGATGCTTGCCGTGAATTGAAAGAAATGGGCTTTGCTCTGGTTTTGGTCACCAACCAATCGGGTATCGCACGCGGTATCTTTACTGAAGAGCAATTCCTGAGTCTCACCGAGTGGATGGATTGGTCGCTGGCTGATCGCGGTGTTGATTTAGATGGTATCTATTTCTGCCCGCATCACCCCGATGGCAGTGTAGCGGAGTTCCGTGAAACATGTGAATGCCGTAAACCATTGCCAGGCATGTTACTGCAAGCACAAAGTGAATTGAACATCGATATGGCTGCTTCTTATATGGTTGGCGACAAAATTGAAGATATGCAGGCAGCATTGGCTGCAAATATCGGTACTAAAGTATTAGTTCGCACTGGCAAACCTGTGACCGCGGAAGGTGAGGCAGCAGCGGATTTGGTACTAAATAGTCTGGCGGACCTGCCGAAAGCCATAAAAATGCGTCATAAGTAGTCGTAACGTTCAAATAATCGGCAGTCAGAAAAAACTTTAAGATAAACCCTTGCCATTCTGAAGCGGCTCCCTATAATGCGCATCCATCGACACGGCGCTGTGAGCAACTTCACAGAGTGGCCGGGAAGAGCAGAGAAAATTAACTAATTAAGTGGTTGACTCTGTAGCGGGAAAGCGTATTATCTGCCTCCCGCGTTACCGTAAGATTCGCCGCAAGGCAAACGGGTAACGAACGCTCTTTAACAATTTATCAGACAATCTGTGTGGGCACTCGCAAGACGATATCGAAGCCTGTTTCGACAGGCAGAAGCAATATCAAAGTCTTGAAGAGTGACCAAAGCAGTACACATTTGAACTTCGGTTCGAATGCATATTTGCAGAAAGTAATCTTTGAGCATCGCTATGTTAATTCATAGCAAATCAAACAAATCTTAAATTGAAGAGTTTGATCATGGCTCAGATTGAACGCTGGCGGCAGGCCTAACACATGCAAGTCGAGCGGCAGCGGGAAGTAGTTTACTACTTTGCCGGCGAGCGGCGGACGGGTGAGTAATGTCTGGGAAACTGCCTGATGGAGGGGGATAACTACTGGAAACGGTAGCTAATACCGCATAACGTCTTCGGACCAAAGTGGGGGACCTTAGGGCCTCACGCCATCGGATGTGCCCAGATGGGATTAGCTAGTAGGTGGGGTAATGGCTCACCTAGGCGACGATCCCTAGCTGGTCTGAGAGGATGACCAGCCACACTGGAACTGAGACACGGTCCAGACTCCTACGGGAGGCAGCAGTGGGGAATATTGCACAATGGGCGCAAGCCTGATGCAGCCATGCCGCGTGTGTGAAGAAGGCCTTCGGGTTGTAAAGCACTTTCAGCGAGGAGGAAGGCCAATAACTTAATACGTTGTTGGATTGACGTTACTCGCAGAAGAAGCACCGGCTAACTCCGTGCCAGCAGCCGCGGTAATACGGAGGGTGCAAGCGTTAATCGGAATTACTGGGCGTAAAGCGCACGCAGGCGGTTTGTTAAGTCAGATGTGAAATCCCCGCGCTTAACGTGGGAACTGCATTTGAAACTGGCAAGCTAGAGTCTTGTAGAGGGGGGTAGAATTCCAGGTGTAGCGGTGAAATGCGTAGAGATCTGGAGGAATACCGGTGGCGAAGGCGGCCCCCTGGACAAAGACTGACGCTCAGGTGCGAAAGCGTGGGGAGCAAACAGGATTAGATACCCTGGTAGTCCACGCTGTAAACGATGTCGACTTGGAGGTTGTGCCCTTGAGGCGTGGCTTCCGGAGCTAACGCGTTAAGTCGACCGCCTGGGGAGTACGGCCGCAAGGTTAAAACTCAAATGAATTGACGGGGGCCCGCACAAGCGGTGGAGCATGTGGTTTAATTCGATGCAACGCGAAGAACCTTACCTACTCTTGACATCCACGGAATTTAGCAGAGATGCTTTAGTGCCTTCGGGAACCGTGAGACAGGTGCTGCATGGCTGTCGTCAGCTCGTGTTGTGAAATGTTGGGTTAAGTCCCGCAACGAGCGCAACCCTTATCCTTTGTTGCCAGCACGTAATGGTGGGAACTCAAAGGAGACTGCCGGTGATAAACCGGAGGAAGGTGGGGATGACGTCAAGTCATCATGGCCCTTACGAGTAGGGCTACACACGTGCTACAATGGCAGATACAAAGTGAAGCGAACTCGCGAGAGCAAGCGGACCACATAAAGTCTGTCGTAGTCCGGATTGGAGTCTGCAACTCGACTCCATGAAGTCGGAATCGCTAGTAATCGTAGATCAGAATGCTACGGTGAATACGTTCCCGGGCCTTGTACACACCGCCCGTCACACCATGGGAGTGGGTTGCAAAAGAAGTAGGTAGCTTAACCTTCGGGAGGGCGCTTACCACTTTGTGATTCATGACTGGGGTGAAGTCGTAACAAGGTAACCGTAGGGGAACCTGCGGTTGGATCACCTCCTTACCTCAGATACGCATTGCGTAGTGTCCACACAGATTGTCTGATAGAAAGTAACGAGCAAATAAGGCCGGGCTGAGAGATTAGTCGGGCTTTAGTACCTTGTTGGGTCTGTAGCTCAGGTGGTTAGAGCGCACCCCTGATAAGGGTGAGGTCGGTGGTTCAAGTCCACTCAGACCCACCAACTCATCCTCATACTGCGTGACTACGCCTGGTCTGAGAATGAGTTATGCCGATAAGGTATTTTGCTTTTTATATGGGGCTATAGCTCAGCTGGGAGAGCGCCTGCCTTGCACGCAGGAGGTCAGCGGTTCGATCCCGCTTAGCTCCACCATATAAAAAACTATTTCAAAACGTACTGCGGTCGCAAGACACAGTGTGTTGTGAAATATTGCTCTTTAACAATCTGGAACAAGCTGAAAATTGAAACAATACAGCTGAAACTTATCTCTCCGTAGAAGTACTGAGATAAGGATTAACCTGTATTAGAGTCTCTCAAATAATCGCAATGCCAATGTGTTTATCATTGTTGCAGTGTGAGCGAGAAGATACTCAGCAAGGCGTACAGCGCACAGCAACCGGAGTGAACGCTACGTTCATGAGGATTGCGCGCACTGCACAACGACGCAGAGTGTGTTCGCAGCCACACCAATAAAGAAGAAACATCTTTGGGTTGTGAGGTTAAGCGACTAAGCGTACACGGTGGATGCCTAGGCAGTCAGAGGCGATGAAGGGCGTGCTAATCTGCGAAAAGCGTCGGTAAGGTGATATGAACCGTTATAACCGACGATACCCGAATGGGGAAACCCAGTGCAATTCGTTGCACTATTGCATGGTGAATACATAGCCATGCAAGGCGAACCGGGGGAACTGAAACATCTAAGTACCCCGAGGAAAAGAAATCAACCGAGATTCCCCCAGTAGCGGCGAGCGAACGGGGAGGAGCCCAGAACCTGAATCAGCATATGTGTTAGTGGAAGCGTCTGGAAAGTCGCACGGTACAGGGTGATAGTCCCGTACACAAAAATGCATACGTTGTGAGTTCGATGAGTAGGGCGGGACACGTGACATCCTGTCTGAATATGGGGGGACCATCCTCCAAGGCTAAATACTCCTGACTGACCGATAGTGAACCAGTACCGTGAGGGAAAGGCGAAAAGAACCCCGGCGAGGGGAGTGAAATAGAACCTGAAACCGTGTACGTACAAGCAGTGGGAGCACCTTCGTGGTGTGACTGCGTACCTTTTGTATAATGGGTCAGCGACTTATATTTTGTAGCAAGGTTAACCGAATAGGGGAGCCGTAGGGAAACCGAGTCTTAACTGGGCGAATAGTTGCAAGGTATAGACCCGAAACCCGGTGATCTAGCCATGGGCAGGTTGAAGGTTGGGTAACACTAACTGGAGGACCGAACCGACTAATGTTGAAAAATTAGCGGATGACTTGTGGCTGGGGGTGAAAGGCCAATCAAACCGGGAGATAGCTGGTTCTCCCCGAAAGCTATTTAGGTAGCGCCTCGTGAACTCATCTTCGGGGGTAGAGCACTGTTTCGGCTAGGGGGTCATCCCGACTTACCAAACCGATGCAAACTCCGAATACCGAAGAATGTTATCACGGGAGACACACGGCGGGTGCTAACGTCCGTCGTGAAGAGGGAAACAACCCAGACCGCCAGCTAAGGTCCCAAAGTCATGGTTAAGTGGGAAACGATGTGGGAAGGCACAGACAGCCAGGATGTTGGCTTAGAAGCAGCCATCATTTAAAGAAAGCGTAATAGCTCACTGGTCGAGTCGGCCTGCGCGGAAGATGTAACGGGGCTAAACCATGCACCGAAGCTGCGGCAGCGAACGTATCACCCAAGACAATTCACGGCAGTGGATAATGATTGACGGAGCGCAGCGACGTCAATGCGTCCAATAAAGTCGAGTTGGCTTAGGGATACGTTCGTTGGGTAGGGGAGCGTTCTGTAAGCCGTTGAAGGTGACCTGTGAGGGTTGCTGGAGGTATCAGAAGTGCGAATGCTGACATAAGTAACGATAATGCGGGTGAAAAACCCGCACGCCGGAAGACCAAGGGTTCCTGTCCAACGTTAATCGGGGCAGGGTGAGTCGACCCCTAAGGCGAGGCTGAAAAGCGTAGTCGATGGGAAACAGGTTAATATTCCTGTACTTGGTGTTACTGCGAAGGGGGGACGGAGAAGGCTAGGCTAGCCGGGCGACGGTTGTCCCGGTTTAAGCATGTAGGCGGAGCGACTTGGTAAATCCGGTTGCTTATCAACGCTGAGGTGTGATGACGAGCCACTACGGTGGTGAAGTAGTTGATGCCAAGCTTCCAGGAAAAGCCTCTAAGCATCAGGTAACATTAAATCGTACCCCAAACCGACACAGGTGGTCAGGTAGAGAATACTCAGGCGCTTGAGAGAACTCGGGTGAAGGAACTAGGCAAAATGGTGCCGTAACTTCGGGAGAAGGCACGCTGGCATTAGGTAAAGGGACTTGCTCCCGGCGCCGAAGCCAGTCGCAGATACCAGCTGGCTGCAACTGTTTAATAAAAACACAGCACTGTGCAAACACGAAAGTGGACGTATACGGTGTGACGCCTGCCCGGTGCTGGAAGGTTAATTGATGGGGTCAGCCGCAAGGCGAAGCTCTTGATCGAAGCCCCAGTAAACGGCGGCCGTAACTATAACGGTCCTAAGGTAGCGAAATTCCTTGTCGGGTAAGTTCCGACCTGCACGAATGGCGTAATGATGGCCAGGCTGTCTCCACCCGAGACTCAGTGAAATTGAACTCGCTGTGAAGATGCAGTGTACCCGCGGCAAGACGGAAAGACCCCGTGAACCTTTACTATAGCTTGACACTGAACATTGAGCCTTGATGTGTAGGATAGGTGGGAGGCATCGAAGTGTGGACGCCAGTCTGCATGGAGCCAACCTTGAAATACCACCCTTTAATGTTTGATGTTCTAACTCGGCCCCATAATCTGGGGTGAGGACAGTGTCTGGTGGGTAGTTTGACTGGGGCGGTCTCCTCCCAAAGAGTAACGGAGGAGCACGAAGGTTAGCTAATCACGGTCGGACATCGTGAGGTTAGTGCAAAGGCATAAGCTAGCTTGACTGCGAGAGTGACGGCTCGAGCAGGTACGAAAGTAGGTCTTAGTGATCCGGTGGTTCTGAATGGAAGGGCCATCGCTCAACGGATAAAAGGTACTCCGGGGATAACAGGCTGATACCGCCCAAGAGTTCATATCGACGGCGGTGTTTGGCACCTCGATGTCGGCTCATCACATCCTGGGGCTGAAGTAGGTCCCAAGGGTATGGCTGTTCGCCATTTAAAGTGGTACGCGAGCTGGGTTTAGAACGTCGTGAGACAGTTCGGTCCCTATCTGCCGTGGGCGTTGGAAGATTGAGAGGGGCTGCTCCTAGTACGAGAGGACCGGAGTGGACGAATCACTGGTGTTCGGGTTGTCATGCCAATGGCATTGCCCGGTAGCTAAATTCGGAAGAGATAACCGCTGAAAGCATCTAAGCGGGAAACTTGCCTCGAGATGAGTCTTCCCTGGGGCTTTAAGCCCCCTGAAGGAACGTTAAAGACTATGACGTTGATAGGCTGGGTGTGTAAGTGCAGCGATGCATTGAGCTAACCAGTACTAATGATCCGTGAGGCTTAACCTTACAACACCAAAGGTGTTTTGAATTTGAGAGATAGATATTTTCAGCGAAGTTCCGAGATTGGATTGGCTGGCTGCGTGATTAATACATGTAGCGGGTTAATTGAAACAGAATTTGCCTGGCGGCCATAGCGCGGTGGACCCACCTGAACCCATGCCGAACTCAGAAGTGAAACGCCGTAGCGCCGATGGTAGTGTGGGGTCTCCCCATGCGAGAGTAGGACACTGCCAGGCATCAAACACGAGTTATCAGAATGACATCTGGTAACTGACAAAATCGCGATGAGCGGTTTTGCACAGCGAGGAGCGCTGGTCCTGTAAAGGATGGGTATCAGGAAGATACACGTAAAAGAATCGGTGGAGCGGTAGTTCAGTTGGTTAGAATACCTGCCTGTCACGCAGGGGGTCGCGGGTTCGAGCCCCGTCCGTTCCGCCACTTATTGCAAAACCCCTGAATCGATGATTCAGGGGTTTTTTGCATTTTAACTTCTATCTATTTTTAGTCTGCTAAATCTATCCCCCCAATAACTATCTCTTAATCGAGCCATGCGGTAATACTCCTACTCGTAGGCAGATATCTCTTAGTTAATTATGTTCTTAATTTAACAGACCACAGCGAATGAAAAGTCATGGTGACTAAGTGTGATTAAAGCAGGGGATAGGAATGGGGGAGTGTATAAGCCCTCAATCTGAGGGCTTCGTACTAAGCTGATTCTTTACGGCAGACTAATAACGTATGACCAATGCCAAGACCATCAATATCTTCCTCAACATAGAACCCTGCAGCAGATAAGCACTGGTAAAATGTATCTGAGTGATAAAAACGGCTATTGCCGTTAGCCATGCATGTAAAATAAAGAGATGATGCATTTAAGCTAAATGCGCCGGCTTCGAATTGTTGCCTATCCCAGAATATCTCCATAATGCATACATAGCTATCTGGTTTCATCGCGCGGTGAATAAGCTTTAGAATATGTACAATTCTTTCCTCGCTGAAACAGTCTAGAAATTGGCTCATCCACCAAACATCCGCTTCCCCAGGTAATTTATCTGCCAGTAACAGATCTACGGGATACGAACTAATACGATCGCTATAACCTTTGCTTTTGACATTCTCATTGGCTAAAGCTATCTGTTGTGGTAAGTCCAATAGTGTTATTTTTACATCAGGATCATGGGCTGCACATTGCAGAGCCCACTTCCCGGTATTAGCACCGATGTCATATATATGTTTAGGCTCAAGATCAAAAATTGTCTTTAGGGCAAGTTGAAAGGCATTATCTGAATAGAAGTGATCAAAGGCGAACCAACTCTCGCGGGCTGCACTGGGCAATTCACTCAGTGCTGGATAAATTGTCGGCCATTCACCAAACACAGATAATCCCGCTGGTTTGCCTGTTTCCAGGGATTCTTTTAAATTGAATAATCCTTGGTAACAAACGTCTCGAGTGAAATCCATATTTACGCGGGTCATTTGATCATGTAACAAGTAGTGGCCAATCTTACCCAGATAAAAATGTTTTCCCTGCTGGTAGAGAATGTGACCACTCAGCCCCATATCCAATAAGATACTGATGGCGTATCTACTTAGCGAGCAATGATCTTCAATCTCATCCAAGGTTATTCCGTTCTTACCTGAGTCATCTAATGCGGCTAGAATCCCTGATTCCCTCAGGTTAAGTGCAGCTTGAAATAGCATTGGTGCAAAAGCTATTTTTTGAGCTTCAGTTATTGCCGCCAAAGCACTGATTTGATCCTTGTCATATCCGTAGCGCAAGCTTACGTCCTCGTAATCCAAGTAATAGCTCACCACCCAGCATGATTCTCTTTGAATGGTGAGTTTTTATAATAACTTATTGTTATTTATGATGTTATATCGATGGCTGACTGAGTTGGATCTGAATGTCTTTGTTCAAATTAGCTATCCAGCGATTGTATTTTGAATGTATCTTCCCATTTTTTGCATCCATATTAGTACTGCCAATGTATTTGACTTGATAATTATTAGCACTGTAATTGATCTGAATTTCAACCGTATGGTCGCGATTTATTAGTTTTCCGTTAATCACACCGTCAGAGGCAGGAGTCATTATCCAGCCTCGTTTTATCCCTCCGGCCATAATCGCTTTTTGTACTTCGGCAGTAGTATGATTGCCAATTACTGTTTGGCTCACGTTTTGTATTGGCGTGGTACTAGAGCATCCAGTGATAAATGCGAGAGATACAAACCCGATTAAAATCGTTTTTAATAATTTCATGATTATCCAATTAATTAATAATTTTCATGTTAGTCCATGAGAGGAATAACGCAGCATGCTGTATAGCAAGGATAAAATACTCTGACTCATTCAAATACACAAATATTCTTATATTGCTTTTATTTTACATAAATGTAATCTGGATGTTGTTGTTCATATTTATTGCTTTTCATCACGTAAATATAAATAAATTTGGAATTCATCTAAAGATTATTAGAAACATGCCGATATATAAAATATTTTTTTTTGGAATTTTAATCACATTCAAAGTGTGAATATAAGTAATTCTTAAACAAAAAAAGAATAATCAAATTTTTAAATGCTTTTTACCTGGAAATAGAATAAATTGTCTCGCTTTACTGCTTGTTACTTGGGAAGTCCGGAGATCGTGGCTCATTCGCTGAATATACTGAATTGGTGTGCTTTAGCTCCAGGTATGGGAGTTCGTGAGCAGTGGCTTGACTGGGCGAAGAATTGTGCAAATCACACCGCCTGGCAAGGGGATTTACCTAAGTCAGCGCATATACCTATGATGTCCGCCAGAAGGATGAGTACAGGTAGCCGACTAGCGGTTGAAGCAGGGCTTTCATTGTTAGGGGCAGAAACTGCAGATATGGCAATATTTACCAGCCGCCATGGAGAATTGGAGCGTACTTACAAGATACTACAATGCCTCCATCAGCAGCAGAGCATTTCTCCAACCGATTTTGCCATGTCAGTTCACAATACCGCATCTGGATGGTTAACTATCACTGCAAGCGATACATTGCCTGTAACGTCACTTGCAGCAGGAATAGACAGTTTTCAACAAGGTATCCTCGAAGCGATGGGGATGCTCGCTTGTGGTGCTGAGCGGGTGCTATTAGTCGATTTCGATGGAATTATGCCTGACTTTTATCATTCTCAGACGTCTCCGATAGGGTTGCCCTATGCATTAGCATTATTGTTAACTACTGGTGATGATTTGCAGTGTGAAGGCATTTCTAGCACCGATAGCATTAATTCTGAATTACCGCAGGGGCTTAATTTCTTGCATAATTGGTTGAATAAAAAGTCTTATTTCGTAATACAAGGTCAGCAAAATAATTGGCAATGGAGCCAGTGATGGATAGTTCTCTTGCAGTTCAAACTACGCCCCAGCATTCTTCTTTGCTAAATCGTTCATGGCGAGTTGTTGCAACAGCTTTTTGCTTCATGCTTTTTGGCTTAGGAGGGCTGTTATTATCCCTTTTTTGGTTTTCCTCTTTACGCCTGATTATTCGTTCAGAAGCAACCAGAAGTCAGATCACTCAGCAAAGTATTCGTTATAGTTTTCAGCTATTTCTACGTATAGCCAGATTTCTCGGTGTTTTCGATTATCAAATAGAAAATAATAAGCTGTTCTCTGAGGACACCGGTTGTTTGATTGTGGCTAACCACCCTAGCTTATTAGATTATGTGTTGCTGGCCGCACATATGCCAAGATGTGATTGTATTGTCAAGGAAGCATTGTTAAATAATATATTTGTTGCAGGTGTTATCAAGTCTGCTGGTTATTTGGTTAATACTGCGTCAGATAGGTTATTAATACACTGTAAAGCTCGATTAGCCAGGGGAGGAAGCATCCTTATATTCCCTGAAGGGACAAGAACAACTGCTGGTTGCGAACTGAGTTTACAACGAGGGGCCGCGAATATTGCATTGCATAGCGGGTGTGATATCCGGATTGTTTATATTGATTGTAATCCTCCGATGCTGACGAAAGAACTTAAGTGGTATAATATCCCGCCGGTAAAGCCTCAATTTAATATTATTGTTCAAAATAAAATCAATAGTAATGAATTTATCCATGATAGTGATTTATCACTAGCGCTTGCTGCAAGGCGACTGACTAAGCATCTAACCTGTGCGTTAATGCCTGAATCTAAGAGAAAGAGTTAATGGAATTATTGAGTAGTGAGATCAAATTACTAATTATTGATGCCCTAAATCTGGAAGGGATGTCGGTGGATGATATTGATTCACAAGCTGCATTATTTGGTGATGGTTTAGGTTTAGATTCGATTGATGCTCTGGAACTTGGATTAGCACTCAAAAATAAATATAACGTCGTGCTCTCTGCGGAGAGTGAAGATATGCGCAAGCACTTTTATTCGGTAGAAACGCTTGCGAAATTTATTTCTGAACAGCGTAACTGACAGGATATTATAATAATGGAAAAAAAAGAAATCTATCAGCAGGTTACATCGCTCCTGGTGAAGCTTTTTGATATTAATGAGTCTGATATCAAGCCAGAATCAAAGTTATATGAAGAATTAGAGTTGGACAGTATTGACGCAGTTGATCTGGTTGTGCATTTACAGAAAGCTACGGGTAAAAAAATAATGCCGGAAATGTTCAAATCAGTTCGAACTGTTCAAGATATTGTTGATGCAGTCGATAATTTATTGAATGCCAAGCCATAAGTGGTGAAATCAGGTGACAGATAATCAGAGTAATTTATTTATTGGTCACCTAACTGTTTTACTTAAAGTCTTTACGGTTATCGCATTTATAGCCTACCCACTGGCGGTCTGGTTTGGCTTGGAACGCTGGGGATTACATGTATTAGCCCCGATACTGCTATTGATGTTTATATTGCGCCTCTTTGTTGTACGCAGCAAAATTAAACAACAACTCTGGCTAGGTAAAGTGCTTGCACTTGCTGGTGTTGTCCTATCTTTGGCAAGTTGGGGTTTAGGGAAAGCCCAGTGGTTGCTGTTTTATCCTGTAGTAGTCAATATCTTTTTACTGACGCTCTTTACCTGCTCTTTGTTTCGCCCCCCTCCCATAATTGAAAGATTGGCAAAATTGACTGAGCCTGAATTGTCACCACAAGGTGTGGTTTATACCCGAAAAGTGACTCAGATATGGTGCGTGTTTTTTGCAGTAAATGGCACGATTGCTTTGGCAACTTGTTTGTACGGCGATATGCGTTTATGGGCCTTATATAACGGTGGCTTGAGCTATTTATTTATTGGTTCTTTGATGGGTATGGAATGGATAATCAGGAAAAGGGTTCAACAGTAGTGAATTTGCCTATGGCTAATTGGTTGGATCATTCTCGAGATGATGCCCTGATTATCACCCTATGCGGGGCGAAAAAGGTAACTTTGCGCCAACTAAGATGTGATGTTACTTATCTTGTGGAGAGAATGGCTATTTTCTCTACAAGCCGTTGGGCGTTGTGTTTTGAAAATAGCTATTGGTTTACTATTGCATTACTTGCCACGCTATATTGTAAAAAAACACCCATTATTTTCGGCCATGCGCGCGAGGCCGTGCTTAAGGAACAATTGCATCAGTTTGATGGCATGTTGACTGACCAACTGCTGAATCTTAATTGCCCGACTGTAATGGTGGCAGACCACGCCCCAGTTGATATTATTTGTCATCCACTTCCTGATTGGCCTTCCGATGCTTCTTTAATTCTTTTCACCTCAGGGTCTACTGGTGCACCTAAGGCCGTGGTCAAGTCTATTGCTAGTCTGGATATTGAAAGCCATTGGTTGGCTGCAAAATGGGGGCAGTACTTTGACAAAAAGAGCAACCCATTAATTATCGCTTCGGTTTCTCATCAACATTTGTATGGGCTGACTTTTCGACTCTTTTTACCACTCTCGCTAGGCATACCTTTTCAGGCTGAGTTGATTGGTTACCATGAACAACTACATCAACTACCTGAGTTATTTTCACCAATATTTATTAGTAGCCCCGCGTTTTTAAAGCGCATAGATACGAAATTACCTCCGATACAGTGTCAGCAGATCTTTTCTGCTGGCGGGCCGCTCAATTTCCATGATGCCCAAGCTACTCTGAAAATCCTGGGTGTACTGCCGACAGAGATTTATGGTGCGACGGAAACAGGTCTGATTGCTTATCGTCAACAGTTAGAGCAACTGCAACCGTGGCAGTTTTTCTCAGGGGTAACACTAGCCATTAATAATGATAATACTTTTACTGTTTACTCTGCCTTGATACCTGAATCAACCGGGATGCCGATGAGCGATATTATTGAGCTATCAGATGATGGGCAAAGTTTTTACCTGGCAGGGCGTCAAGATCGAATCGTAAAAATAGAAGAGAAGCGTGTTTCGCTGACGGAGATAGAACAGCGTCTAACATCACTTCCTGATATTGCCGAAGCAACGGTATTGGTTTTAACCCAAAACGAAAGAGTGAGTATTGCTGCTGTTGTGGTGTTGACGGACTATGGCAAGGAGCAGCTTTCAACTGCAACAGTGGGTTCTTTTACTCAAAACTTGCGAAGCAGCTTACGGAATTGGCTTGAACCTGTCTCTCTTCCCCGTCGTTTGCGTGTGATTGATGTTATGCCTGTTAATTTGCAAGGAAAACGCGATTATGCGCTGCTACAGGAGCTGTTTTTATGATGTTCCCTATTGTTATCACTCAAACAATAACAGGCAATCACTGCGCAAATATCAGTCTTGTATTGCCTGCTGAATTACACTGGTTTAGTGGTCATTTTCCCGATTGTCCGATACTGCCTGGTGTGGCACAAATTAATTGGGTTATGCACTACGCAAATCAGTTACTAGGCGAGTTACCTGCGGTGAAGAGTATTGATGTCGTAAAATTTCAGCGACCACTGATGCCAGAGGATCAAGTGATCTTAGTGCTTAATTGGGCGCGAACGGAACATAAGCTGATATTCAAATACCTTATCCATGGGGAAATAACGGCTAGCAGCGGAAAGATTTCCCTATGTCAGTAACCCCTTTTGCACCGTGCCTGGTGATACCTTGTTTCAATCATGGTGGAACCATGGCGGGAGTATTATCGCAGTTGGCTATATATCAACTCCCTTGCCTGATAATCGATGATGGTAGTGATGCTGATACTGCAAACGAGCTGGCGCGTTTGGCGGCGGAATATCCTTGGGTTGTGCTGGTAACACACCCTGAAAATAGAGGGAAGGGGAATGCGGTACTGAATGGATTGGCCGTGGCACAAAAATATGGCTATAGCCATGGCTTACAAGTCGATGCTGATGGCCAGCATCATTTGTCAGATATTCCGATCATGTTAGCTGAGGCGGAAAAACATCCTCATTGCCTCATTTCAGGGCGACCGATTTACGATAAATCAGTACCGAAAGCGCGACTTTATGGCCGCTATATCACTCACTTCTGGGTATGGATTGAGACATTATCTCTGTCGCTAAAAGACAGTATGTGCGGTTTTCGTGTCTATCCAGTCACTGAAACATTGGCTGTAGCTGCCCAGAATTCATTGGGTGTACGGATGGATTTTGATACCGAAGTGATGGTCAAATTATATTGGCAGGGTACAGAAAGCCGCTTCTTACCAACAAAGGTTACTTATCCTGAAAATGGTATTTCGCATTTTGATGCGTTACATGACAATCTGCGTATTTCCTGGATGCATACTCGTTTATTCTTTGGCATGTTGCCGCGCATACCTACCTTACTTAAGCGTCATCTGCAAAAGCCCGAATACCATTGGTCTCAAACTAAAGAACGCAGTGGCTTATGGGGCATGCGGTTGATGCTACGCAGTTACAAGATTCTGGGACGTACGGCTTTCAATCTAATGCTATACCCCGTTATCAGTTATTTGTGGCTCACTGGCCATCGTCAACGCAAAGCTTCGATTCTTTATTTACAGCGGCTAGTGAGTTACGCCAAACAGCAAAATCATCCCTTACCGACATCCTTAAATAGCTTTCGGCATTTCATGCGATTTGGTGAATCCATGCTAGATAAATTGGCTAGCTGGCAAGGGGATTTAGTGGTTGGCAAAGATGTGGTCTTGGTAGGGCGTCAGTGCTGTGAGGCACAAATAGCCACTGGTCAAGGATTACTCATTTTGGCATCCCATTTAGGTGATATAGAGTCTTGTCGTGCTTTGGCTGAGTTATCTGTTGGCGTAAAGGTCAATGCATTGGTTTTCACACACCATGCGGCTCGTTTTAATCAGGTGATGAAGGAAATTAATCCACATGCCCTGATTAACCTTATTCAGGTTACATCGATTGGGCCGGATACAGCTATTTTATTGCGTCAAAAGCTAGATGAAGGGGAATGGGTGGCTATTGTCGGGGATCGTACCTCTGTTAGTCCTTATCAGCGAGACGACCAACCAAGGGTCATTTGGAGCTCGTTTTTAGGGCATCCCGCTCCTTTCCCTATCGGGCCTTTTGCTTTGGCTGCTGCACTGCGTTGCCCTGTATTTTTAATGTTTGGTTTAAAACTGTCCAGACAAGCGAAATCGATGGTGGCGTCAGGTGTTATTGGCTCGGAGCGTTCGGCAAGATTACATGTTTATTTTGAGCCTTTCGCTGATCCGCTGATATTACCGCGAGCGACCCGGCAATCTGCTTTGCAAAATGCCGTGGATAGCTACGCTGCCCGTTTGGAGCATTACTCTCTATTAGCCCCACTCGATTGGTTTAATTTTTATGACTTCTGGCATCTAAATGATGGGAAGCCAAACCAAGGAAATTTGTGAAATGAATTTACCCGATGACCCGCGTTTTGCTACCCGGATAGTCCATAACATCCCTTTCCATGATATCGATCCTATGGGGGTAGTCTGGCACGGCAATTATTTCCGTTATTTTGAAATTGCCCGAGAGGCATTATTGAATCAAATCGATTATGGCTATCGGGAGATGCAGGCTTCAGGCTACGTATGGCCGATAGTAGACACGCGAGTGAAATACATTGCTCCGCTGGAATTTGAGCAGCGCATTCATATTTGTGCTTCCATCGAAGAATATGAAAATCGCTTACGTATTGGTTACCAGATTTATGATGCCGCCAGCGGCAAGCGTATGACAACGGGATATACCATTCAGGTCGCGGTTAAGGCGTCGACAAAAGAAATGAATTTTGTTTCGCCAGCGGTGCTGTTAGAGAAAATGGGTATCACTCTATGAAATCTATTCTGGCAACCATACTACTTTGCTTAAGTCTCACAGCCCATGCAGTGACACTGACATCACTGCAACAGCGGTTTGGGGAACAACCGGTACTGCGTGCCGAATTTGAACAGCAACGCAGCATAAGTGGTATGGATAAACCTTTGAAATCAAGCGGTAGCCTACTTATCTCTCGTGAGAAAGGGCTTTGGTGGTCACAGCAGAAACCTTTTGTTCTGACGCTATTGTTAGATGACAAGCGGATGGTGCAAACCATCGACGGCCAGCCTTCACAAGTAATTACTGCGGACAGTAATCCTCAAATGTTCCAGTTTAATCATTTATTAACTGCATTATTCCATGCTGATACATCAGTTCTGGAGCAAAACTTTACGTTAACCTTTACCGATAGTGGCCAAGACCGTTGGGTATTAGTACTGACTCCGAAAACGACACCATTGGATAAGTTATTTAAATCCATCACGTTGCATGGTCAATATTTTCTGGAAACGATTGATATAGAAGATATGCAGGGAGATGGAACTCATATCCGTTTTTTCAACCAATTAACTGAGCCTAAGACACTGAGCCATGCCGAACAGCAGCTTTTTGCACACTGATTGCCATCGAAAACTGGCTATCGGCTGGTTACTCGTCTGTCTGCTATTGCTGGCAACATTGCTCTGGTTAATCCCCCGTAGTCAGATTAATAGCAGTGTTCTGGCGTTGTTGCCGAAACAAGAGCTGGCAGGTGTTCCAACTGAGCTGACTGAGGGGTTTAACCAACGCCTTGATCGCCAATTAGTATGGTTGGTCAGCTCTGAGAATGACACACTAGCCCCGGTGGACTGGTGGTTAAAGCAGTTACAAAAAATGCCAGCGCTACATCAAGTCAGTGGTGAAATGACTGCTCAGCGGCAACAGGAATGGGGTATTTTTTTCTTTCAGCACCGTAATGTATTGCTGGATGATGCGACCCGTCTGCGTTTAAGCCATGGCGGTGATGCTCAAGCGCAATGGATACTTGGGCAAACTTATTCGGCATTTGCCGGGGTGAGTGGCAAAGAATTAAAGCATGACCCCTTGCTGCTGGTCCGTGGTTCACAGCTTGCACAACAGCAAAATAGCGGCATATTAAGCTTAAATAAGGGCTGGCTGGTGGCTAAAGATAGTCATGGCCGCCAATGGTATTTGATTCACGGAGAATTACGCGCTTCATCTTATGATATGGCCAGTGCGCGCAGCACTGTTGATTTATTGGCTGAGTTAAAGCAACAACTTCAGCAACGTTGGCCTGGCACTGAAGTGTTGGAACGAGGCTCTATTTTTTACAGTAATTACGCCAGTCAGCAGGCCGAAAGTGATATTTCGACCATTGGTTTGATATCAGTCGCTGGAGTATTCCTGCTGATCCTTCTCATGTTTAAATCATTATTGCCACTGGGCTTATGCCTTCTCTCGATAACCATCGGGGCATTAGCAGGAGCGGTTGCCACATTACTTATCTTTGGCGAAGTCCATGTTATGACTCTGGTATTGAGTGCCAGTATCATCGGTATTTCAGCGGATTATACCCTTTACTATTTGACTGACCGTATGGCGCATGGCGGTCAGACGACACCGCTTGCGAGTTTGACGAAACTGTTCCCAGCACTGTCAATGGCACTATTGACCACCGTGATAGCTTATCTGATTTTACTCATTGCACCTTTCCCCGGATTACAGCAATTGGCTGTTTTTGCCTCCGCAGGACTGACCGCTGCTTGTATCACAGTGATGTGCTGGTATCCGATATTAGCTAAACGTTTACCGGTTCGCCCAGTACCGAGCTTAAAACTGATTCATCTGTGGTTAAAGAGTTGGCAATGTAATCGAGTACTGCGACTGGGTTTACCTATCTTGATTATTATTTTTACTATCATCGGGTTAGCCACATTGCAAGTGAATGATGACATCAGTGAATTGCAGGCAATGCCGGCTGATTTCCAACAGCAGGAACAGCGTATTGCTGTACTTACAGGGCAACACAGTGACCAAAAATGGTTTGTTGTTTATGGTGATAATGCTGAACAGGCGTTACAACGCTTAGAGCAATTTTCTCCTTATCTGTCACAGGCTAAAAAAGCAGGATGGATTGAAAATTATCGGGTATTGCCATTGCCTTCACTACTTAGACAACAACAAAATCTTGCACTGCTTAAGCAAACAACCCCAACAATTATCGAAAAACTGCAACAGGCTGGTATGAGTGTTTCTTTGCCTGAATTGCCTGCGGAGGGGAGCTCGACAGTGTGGGTGACTCCCCCTCAATGGCTTGACTCTGTGGTGAGCGAAGGGTGGCGATTACTTTGGCTCTCATTACCGGATGGGCGAACAGCAATGCTGCTTCCTGTCAGTGGTGTCACTAATCCTGCCGCGTTACAGCAGTTGGCCAAATCAGTGCAAGGAGTGACCTGGGTTGACAGGAAAACTGAATTCAACACGCTATTCTCTGTTTATCGTGCTTATTTATCATGGCTGTTATTGATTGCGGTGGTTGTTATTGCCGTGGTCTATTGTTGGCGATTCGGCTTCAGTCGAGGCTTGTATTGTGTCATTCCCACGATACTGTCATTGGGAATGGGGCTGGCAGTGCTTTCTTTCACAGGCCATTCATTGAACCTCTTCTCTTTATTAGCATTGATATTGGTGCTGGGTATTGGCATCAATTATACCTTGTTCTTCACCAACCCTCGTGGAACGCCAAGTACATCAATGTTTGCCATTTTTATGGCTGTATTCACCACTCAATTGACCTTTGGCATGTTGGTATTTAGTCATACCCAAGCCATCAGTAGCTTTGGCATTGTGCTGAGCAGTGGTGTATTTACCGCCTTTTTATTAGCGCCTTTAGCGCTACCCAAGCCAAAAGGAGAGCGTCCGTGATCGATAAACGGAGTGGGATACTAGTCGTTTTAGCGTTGTTGATTGTGGGGTGTGTAAGCTCACCGGACCAAACGCAGCCTAAAGCCTGGCTTAGACCAGGAGTGAGGGTAGATTTGCCACAACCGATGATAGCTGAGCCCATTGATCAGCAGCAGCTATTGACTGCGACAGCACAGGGAAAACAGCAGTCATTATTAGTGCTCCTCCACGCAGATGGGCAGCGCTTAACCTTGGTTGGGCTGTCCCCTCTGGGTATCCGCTTGTTTAAAGTAGCTTATGACAAGCAGGGGATTCATTTAGAACAAACAATAAAAATTGTTGGATTACCCCCTGCTAATCAGGTTCTTGCCGATATTATGTTGAGCTATTGGCCCGTTGCATCATGGCTTGCGTTATTACCTGCAAATTGGCGGCTGGTGGATGAGGGAGATAAACGCAGGCTATACGATGATAAGGGGCAGGTAGTGACAGAGATTAGCTACCAAATGTCAGGCGGTATCCGTAAGCCAATAGCTATCGAGCAGTTTGTGTTTCACTATCGTATTACTATCCAAAATGTGGAGGGCTAGCGACGATGGTCTATTTTTCCGCCGTCGGGATGGTCAATGCCCTGGGGTATTCGTTATCTGAGGTGAAGGATAACCTTTGTGCCGGACTGGCCCCTGGAATGGCCCCCCGGCCGGGTTGGCTCTTGGATGATTCACCTATTTGGTTGGGATCGGTTGATTCTGAGTTACCCCCATTACCGGAACAACTCGCGCCACACAATAGCCGTAACAACCGCCTATTGATGGCTGCCTTGTTGCAAATTCAACCTGAAATTACCGCATGTATCGCCCGCTATGGTGCATCACGAGTTGCCGTGATTATGGGAACCAGCACTTCCGGTATTTTCGAAGGGGAACAGGCGGTCAGGGAATATCAACCCGGTTCTGGTGAGTTTCCTGCGGGATACCATTACCAACAGCAAGAGTTAGGTGATCCCAGCATCTTCCTCACTCGCTATTTAGGTTTAACTGGCCCGAGTTATACCGTCTCCACGGCTTGTTCTTCCAGCGTGCGGGCAATTATTAGTGGTAAGCGCCTGATAGAATCAGGAATGGTCGATGCAGCGATAGTTGGTGGTGCAGATAGCTTGTGCCGTATGCCCATCAACGGTTTTCACAGTCTTGAATCATTGTCTGCTGAGCGCTGTATTCCATTTGCTGCAGAACGTAAAGGGATCAATGTTGGTGAGGCGGCAGCATTAATCTTATTATCACGTGAACCTTCCCCTGTAGCACTATTGGGTGTAGGGGAGTCCTCGGATGCCTGGCATATGTCTGCTCCTCATCCTGAAGGGCGCGGGGCGGAACAGGCCATCAAAATGGCATTAACTCAGGCCGGGTTGCAGCCCGCTGGTGTCGGGTACATTAATCTGCATGGTACGGCGACTCGCTTAAATGATCAGGTTGAAGCACAGGTCGTAAATCGGGTATTTGGTCATCAGACACCCTGTAGTTCAACCAAGCATCTTACCGGGCATACTTTGGGAGCCGCAGGGGCAACTGAGGCTGCACTAAGTTGGCTGATGCTAAGCCATTCCTTGCCGCTACCAATACAAGATTTTTCTCAAAGATCTCGGGATGCAACTTTGGCCGAGATTAATTTGGTCACTGGGCCAGCAATGCTCAAGACACCGGTTATTTTGTCTAACTCATTCGCTTTTGGTGGTAACAACGGGTGTTTGATATTAGGGGCTGGCAGATGATGCATTCTGCTGAGTACTACTTACCACACCAATCACCTATGGTGATGTTAGATAAAGTTTATGCTGTAGAGGAGAGCAATGCCGAGTGTCGCGTTACTGTTTCTCAAGATAGCGTCCTCGCCCCCTTCCTTGATGCGCATGGTTGTCTACCCAACTGGTTTGCTATCGAATTAATGGCGCAAACTATTGGCGTCTGGCGTGGCTGGCACGGTTTGCAACAAGTAGTGCCACCGACTATCGGGATGTTGTTGGGGGGGCGAGCCATTAGTTGTGAGCTTGCCGTATTCCCAGCTGGCAGTGAGCTTCAGGTCTGTGTTCATTTAATCTTACAAGATGAAAAAATTGGCAGTTTTGAGTGCAGTATCAGCATTGCAGGAAAGCAGGTCGCTTGCGGCAGGTTAAATACTTATCAGCCTGATGCCGAAGAAATAAAAAAACTTACATTGGGGAATGGTGCATGAAGCGTTCTGTTTTAGTCACTGGGGCCAGTAAAGGGATAGGGCGAGCTATTGCTCTTCGTCTGGCAGCAGATGGTTTTTTAGTAGTAGTGCATTATCACCGAGATGTTGCTGGTGCTGAGGCGACTCTGGAGCAGATTATTGATGCTGGTGGTGAAGGGCGCTTAATTTGTTTTGATATTAGTGCCAGGCAACAGTGCAAAGATGTTCTGGAGCAGGATATCGCGACTTATGGTGGCTACTACGGCGTAGTAAATAATGCCGGTATCACCCGCGATGGCGCTTTCCCTGCACTAACAGAAGAGGATTGGGATGGTGTTATTCATACCAATCTGGACAGTTTCTACAACGTCCTACATCCCTGTGTGATGCCCATGATCGGTTTACGTAAAGGCGGGCGAATTATTGCGCTTTCCTCAGTTTCGGGTGTGGTCGGGAATCGCGGCCAGGTGAATTACAGTGCGGCTAAAGCCGGAGTTATCGGGGCTTGCAAAGCTCTGGCTCTGGAGTTGGCGAAACGCAAAATTACTGTGAATTGTATTGCCCCTGGATTGATTGATACCGGCATGATCAATATGGAGCCAATAGCTCTGGAAGAAGCAATGCGCATGATCCCCCTTAAACGGATGGGAGAGGCTGAAGAAGTGGCTGGATTAGCCAGCTATCTGATGTCAGATATTGCCGGGTACGTTACTCGTCAGGTGATTTCAATCAATGGAGGAATGGTATGAGCAGCAGGATGGTTGCCACCAATCGAGTTGTGATTACTGGTATGAGTGGTGTTACCGCCTTTGGTAACAGTTGGCCTGATATCTCGGCACGTATTTATGCGGGCGAAAACGCGGTGCAGTATATGCCGCAGTGGGAGGAATATCAGGGGCTGAATACGCATTTAGGCGCGCCGATTAATGATTTCGTAACACCGGAGCACTACACCCGCAAGCGGATTCGCTCAATGGGGCGGGTATCGCTGTTGGCGACCCGAGCGACTGAGCTGGCGTTGGAGCAAGCGGGGCTGATGGGGGAAGACGTGCTAACCAATGGTGATACGGGAATTGCCTACGGCTCCTCAACGGGCAGCACCAAGCCGGTCAGTGAATTTGCCACCATGCTGACTGAAAAGCATACCAATAACATTACCGGTACGACCTATGTACAAATGATGCCCCATACCGCTGCGGTCAATACCGGGTTGTTTTTTGGCTTGCGTGGGCGAGTTATCCCTACCTCAAGTGCTTGTACTTCCGGTAGTCAGGCAATCGGGTATGCCTATGAGGCTATTCGTCATGGTTACCAAAAGGTAATGGTAGCGGGCGGGGCAGAGGAACTGTGCCCTTCTGAAGCGGCAGTGTTTGATACATTGTTTGCGACCAGCCAGCTAAATGATTCGCCAAAGTTATCGCCAAGACCTTTTGATCGTCAGCGCGATGGTTTGGTTATAGGTGAAGGCGCCGGCACTCTGATTTTGGAAGAATTGGAGCATGCACAAGCACGTGGTGCCACTATTTATGGTGAAATCATGGGTTTTTACACTAACTGCGATGCCAGTCATATTACTCAGCCGCAAAAAGAAACCATGCAAGTTTGTATTGAAAAAGCCTTGCTGAGTGCGGGGCTGGCGGCTGCTGATATCGGATATATCAGTGCTCATGGTACGGCGACTGAGCGTGGGGATATTGCAGAAAGTCAGGCTACCGCTACTGTTTTTGGTAATCGGACGCCAATTTCCTCTCTGAAAAGTTATTTCGGCCATACCTTGGGAGCCTGCGGCGCTCTTGAAGCTTGGATGAGTCTGGAAATGATGAGGGCTGGGCGCTTTGCCCCCACCATTAATCTAACAGACCCAGACCCTGCCTGCGGCGATCTGGATTATCTGATGGGGGAAGGGCGCTATATTGATACTGAATTCTTCCAAACCAATAACTTTGCCTTTGGTGGCATCAATACGTCTTTGGTGATCCGTCGCTGGCCATAGTCATCATTAATTTCCTTATTGTTGATTTTTTATCAAAAGTATTGTGTTGAATGTGGCATTTTTGGGCAATAAAACTCTTGGCATAATCACTTCAGATTTTCACCGGGAAGCTGAGTTACTTGCTTCCCGGTGGCTGCCAGCTTTTTACACCAATGGTTTTTTTGCCCGAAAGCATATTAACCACGATACAAATCAACTCGCTTCAAAATGAGGAATTACAATGAGCGTACCTGCATTCGGTTTAGGAACTTTTCGCCTCCAAGATCAAGTTGTTATTGATTCGGTGAGCCAGGCATTAACATTGGGCTATCGTGCGATCGATACAGCGCAGATATATGAAAATGAGGCCGCAGTTGGTCAGGCTATCGCAGAAAGCGGTGTTAAACGTGACGAACTATTCATCACCACTAAGATCTGGATAGCGAATTTAGCGCAAGGGAAATTAATTCCCAGCCTGCAAGAGAGTTTGCAGAAGCTGAAAACCGAGTATGTGGATCTGACATTAATTCACTGGCCATCGCCAAATGATGAAGTGCCTGTTGCTGAATTTATGGCTGAGTTGATGAAAGCCAAAGAGTTGGGATTAACCCGTCAGATTGGTATCTCTAACTTCACTATTGATTTAATGAAGCAGGCTATAGCTGCGGTAGGCACCAAGGCCATAGCGACGAACCAAATCGAGTTGTCTCCATTGCTGCAAAACCGCAAGGTTGTTGAGTTTGCCCAGCAAAATGGTATTGCTATCACTTCTTATATGACGCTGGCTTATGGCAAGGCATTAGAAGAGCCAGTTATCAAGAAAATTGCAGAGCAGCACGGTGCGACACCTGCACAGGTCATTTTAAGCTGGGCGATGCAATTGGATTACAGTGTTATTCCTTCATCAACCAAAGTGGCTAATTTGGCCAGCAATCTGTTGGCTCAGGATTTACAGCTGAGCGCAGAAGATATGGCGCTGATCGCCACGCTAGATCGTGACGAACGGCTGGTAAGCCCTGATGGTTTAGCACCAAAGTGGGATTAACTTTAGATTAAGTACTGACGAAGCTGTCTCGCTTGAGGTGGTTCAGACTGCTTACAAAACCCAACGACACGATCTTGCAAGGTGAAGGCAGGTAGAAGAGTAAAGCGTCCGCGCCACGGATGGCACGGTTCGAGCCATCAGGGATGCTTGTTTTAACAAAGAAAGTACGGCGTCTTTACGATCTGCCTGTTTTCACCGTTACGGGCACTTTGTCATTAACCTCAATCACCCCCACCGGAGGTGGTTTCTATTTTGTCGGATTCGTCGATATTAGACGTTCATTGATAAAATCAATAAAACAGCGCAGCCGATTGCTGACAGCCTGGTCACTGTAATACACAGCATTAATCGGCATTGCGACGGGCAAAGTGTGTTCTCGTAGTATCGCTACCAAATCCCCACGTTGCAGATCCTGCTGGATCATAAAATCTGACAGGCAGGCAATACCATTACCTTCAAGGCACAGGCGGCGCTGCGTCTCTCCATTATTGGATGCCAGATCTGACTTAATCTCATAAAGTTGCCCATCAGCACCTGCCAGAGGCCAGCGATTTAATGTGGGTAAATCATTAAATCCCAAACATAAATGATGCTCTAAATCTGCGGCAGTTTGCGGCGTGCCATATTGCTTCAAGTAGGCTGGTGAGGCGAGAATATGGCGATAACTGGTCATCAGTTTTCTGGCTCGCAACGTTGAATCTTGTAACGTCCCCACTCTGATTGCGATATCCACTTTTCGCTCGATAAGATTGATGAATGTTTCAGACGACACCAGCGATAAAGTCACCAAAGGGTAGCGCTGACGAAACTCAGCCATCAATGGCGCGATAATATGTAGTACCACTGGGGTAGCGGCGTCAATACGGAGTAACCCTTTAGGATTCAATTGATTATCCATAAGTTCATTTTCTGCCGTCGCCATTTCCCGCAAAATATTTTGTACCCGCCTAAAATAGTGCTCACCTTCCTGAGTCAGACTGATCTGCCGCGTGGTGCGATTGAGCAAAGTGACACCCAACTTATTCTCAAGCTTCTTTACTGTTCGGCTCACTACCGAATTTGCTTGTTCGAGTTGTTCTGCCGCACGGCTGAAACTGCCACATTCCACCACAGTAACAAAGGTAATCAGTTCATCTGAGTTTGCTTTCATTGTTGCCACTCCAGCAAAAATATTTTGATATTTTGATCATTTTTGTCATTTAAACATAGGCCCATAATAGCCGCTATCAAATTGAGCTGTTTTCCATCACTGTTTTCTGGAGTTGATAATGCCACTCGCTTTACTGGCACTAACCATCAGTGCATTTGCTATTGGTACCACTGAGTTTGTTATTGTCGGGCTGGTACCGACGATCGCCGAACAACTGGGGGTTTCTGTCCCGTCGGCGGGGTTATTAGTTTCAATTTATGCATTGGGGGTAGCTATTGGTGCTCCGGTGCTGACTGCATTAACAGGGCGAATCCCTCGAAAAGTGCTATTGATTGGTCTCATGGTATTGTTCACGTTAGGTAACTTATTAGCGTGGCAATCACCAAGTTATGAATCATTAGTTGTCGCCCGCCTATTAACCGGTTTGGCGCACGGGGTCTTTTTCTCAATCGGCTCAACTATCGCAACCAGCCTGGTACCTAAAGAGAAAGCGGCTTCAGCTATTGCCATTATGTTTGGTGGCTTGACAGTGGCGCTGGTGACAGGTGTTCCATTAGGGACATTTATTGGGCAGCATTTTGGCTGGCGGGAAACGTTCCTCGCGGTGTCATTGATTGGCGTTGTTGCCATTATTACCAGTGCTATTCTGGTGCCAAATAATATTTCCAATAAAGCTTCAGCCAGTATCAAGCAGCAATTGCAGGTACTCACTCACCCACGTTTATTGCTGATTTACGGTATTACTGCATTAGGATATGGCGGTTTCTTTACCATGTTTACTTTCTTAGCTCCCGTCATGCAAGAGTTGGCGGGGTTTTCGGCTGCTGCGGTAAGCTGGATTTTGCTGGCATACGGAATATCTGTTGCGATTGGTAATATTTGGGGGGGGAAACTGGCTGATCGCCATGGTGCAGTGCCTGCTTTGAGCTTTATCTTTACTGCATTGGCCGGTCTGTTATTTGTTTTCCAGTTCAGTGCCAACCACAGTATCGCGGCATTGATTACATTACTGATTATGGGGGTTTTTGCCTTTGGCAATGTCCCAGGTTTACAGGTTTATGTGGTGCAAAAGGCGGAGGAATATACACCACATGCTGTTGATGTCGCCTCTGGTTTGAATATTGCAGCATTTAACGTAGGAATTGCCTTAGGGTCAATTCTTGGGGGGCAGGCAGTGACTCGCGTGGGTTTAGCCCAGACCCCATGGATTGGCGGAATAATCGTTGTTGCTGCATTACTCTTGGTGAGGTTAAGTGGCAAGCTGGATAAGAAATGCTCAAATCAGGTGGTTATCAGCTAACGCCACTTTCAGATTTTCGTTTTCAGCCCGCATATAGATTGCGGGCTTTTTTGTTCATAGAGGCCTTATTAGTGCATTATGAATAACATAGATTGAATCTATCCCTGAGTATCCCAATATCAAAAAGACAACATGGGCAAAAGACATTACTGACCGGAACATCTGAGCGTATAATCAGTGAACTACCAACTGCGGTTATCTTACAAACCAGAGTGATTTCGGATAAGGAATAGGCCATTAAAGTGCCGAAACGAACATATGCAATGCGGTATGTTGCAGGTCAACCGGTTGAACAGATTTTCCCAGGCTCTGCTAAACAATTGGGGCAAGGGTTACCGCCAGGCGCACCATTGCCGACAACTGAATTTCTGCGTGTAATGGTGTGGAATATCTTTAAGCAGCAGCGGGCGCAATGGCTATCTGTACTTAAAGAATTCGGACGTGATGCTCAACTGATGCTACTGCAAGAAGCACAAACAACACCCGAGTTGGTGAGGTTTGCTACGTCTCATTATCAGGCGGCTGATCAGGTTCCTGCGTTTGCATTGCCTCAACACCCCTCAGGCGTGATGACATTAGCGGCTACCCACCCAGTCTACTGTTGCCCATTGAGAGAACGGGAGCCGCTGCTGCGCTTGTCTAAGTCGGCGTTAATTACTGTTTATCCTATTCATGATGGCCGCTTATTGATGGTTGTGAACATTCACGCAGTGAATTTTAGTCTGGGTGTTGATGTTTACAGTAAACAGTTAGAGCCGATTGGTGAACAAATTGCGATGCACCGTGGCCCAGTTATTTTAGCGGGAGATTTCAATGCATGGAGTCGCCAACGGGTTAATGCTTTACAGCGTTTTGCCCAAGGTTTGGGTCTGGAAGAAGTTGAGTTTAGTACCGATAATCGCAGCCGTGCTTTTGGCAAGTCGCTCGATTTCGTGTTTTATCGTGGCCTTACTCTGGCTGATGCTTCAGTATTAGTGACACGAGCCTCGGATCACAATCCGCTTCTGGTTGAGTTCCAGCCATAAAAAAAGCACCCCGAAGGGTGCTTTTTAGCAGCGTTAATAGCGATTCTGACTTTATGCGTCCGGGGTTGATTTGCCGTTAACGAACAGCGTCAATTTCAAACCTGGCAGCAATTTATTAGCTTTGCTGACTACCGAATTCCATCGCATCACATCGTCGGTGTTTACACCGTGACGCTTGGCAATACTGGCAAACGAATCACCTTTACGAACCTGATAGGTGATGCTGTTGCTACTGGTTGTATTGCTTGCCAGTTGCAGGGTTTGCCCAACTTTTAAGGTACTCTTGGTACTTAAGTTGTTCCAACTCTGCAAATCGCTGGTCTTGATATTCAACCGCTTGGCAATCGTAGATAAGGTATCGCCGGGGCGAACTTTATACTGCGAACTTGATGCCGATTTTGTGCTGTTCTGTGCCAACTTGGTTGGTTGAACGGCGGCAATATCAGTATCTGCCAATGAATCTTTAAGCTGCTCAGCATGGGCTTTCGGCAACATGATATAACGAGGACCGTGTCCAGCTGGTGCCGTTACATTGCGCTTATACCCAGAATTAAAGGATTTCAACTTTGTCAGTGACATCCCCGCCATCTCAGCCGCCTGAGTTAGCTCTATCTGCTGACCAACATCAACTCGTGCTAGTGCACGGTCTTTGTCAGTATCAGGCAAGTTTATACCGTACTTTTTGCTATTCTTGATTAAATCACCCAAGGCCAGCATTTTTGGAACATAAATTGACGTTTCACGAGGAAGCGACAATGCCCAAAAGTTCGTCGGTTTACCCTTTGCCTTATTTGCTTTCACCGCTTGCATGACTCTGCCTTCACCGCTGTTATACGCAGCGACTGTTAACAACCAGTCACCGTCAAACATCTTGTTCAGGCGCTCCATCATATCAAGCGCTGCTTTGGTAGAAGCAACCACATCTCTGCGGCCGTCATACCATTGGTTTTGTTTCAAGCCATAATTTCGACCGGTACTTGGCACTATCTGCCACAGCCCTGCGGCGTTGGCGGATGATGTCGCGTGTGGGTCAAAAGCGCTCTCCACTATGGGTAGCAGTACCAATTCCATCGGCATATTACGTTTCTTAATCTGCTCGACTATCAGGTACATGTACGGCTCTGCCCGTAATGTTACATCGTGGAGATAGCTCTTATTTTTTAAGTATTTTTGCTTCTGTTCACGGATCCGGGAATTTTCCGGAACCTTCATCTTCAGCTCGTCGCTAATGAAGTTCCACAAATCTTGCTGCGCGAGGCCACTATCACTATCCAGCCATCGCGCGCTGCCCACTCGGGCGCTATTTGTGTACTCTCCTGCTTCACTCTCTTGACCTGCCGAAGACAAACTCTGTGCATGCTGTACAGGAGCCTGAACGCCCACCTTGGACGTCTGGCACCCAACAAGCAAGACTGAGGCGAGAAATATCGCTTTGGTCTTCATGTGTGTGTCAATGTAGTTGCTTAAAAGACGACCAATCATACTTTGCTTCGATAAAAAACACAACTAAAAGCTCAGAAGCGGTCTTTCTGTGCACGTAATTCGGAAAAAACTGAGACAAGTGAGTTTGGTGGAGATATTACGCCTATTTTTCTTTGTAAATCAATGTCATCACAACGTAAAAAAACATTAATTTTCCGCTCAATTTGCAATTTTACCGGTAAGCTAGGTTGGTTTTTTGCTCGTAATTGCATGATTTGCTGCTGATATGTAGCAATGTCTTGATCTGAGGGCAGAATAAAACGGGCAAACTTAAGATTTGCGAGAGTATATTCATGCGCGCTGCAAATTAAGGTTTCATCAGGGAGTTGTGCGAGCTGTTGAATAGACGCGTACATTTGCGCCGGAGTGCCCTCAAATAGTCTGCCGCAGCCGGCGGAAAACAGTGTATCACCACAGAAAAGATAAGGTTTGCTGTAGTATGCGATGTGCTCAAGTGTGTGGCCGGGAACGGCAATAACCTGGTAGTTTTGGCCGCCAATACTCAGGTGATCACCCCCAGTTACCATAATTGTCGCGCCTTTATTTGCGGTTTCTTGTGGTCCATAGACCGGAATTTCGGGGAAATGGCGGCGCAAATCAGCGACACCCCCAACGTGATCGTTATGATGATGGGTTAATAAGATGGCCTGAGGAAGGTACTGGCCTTGACTCAGTGCGGCCAGCACGGGGGCTGATTCACCGGGGTCAACAATGACACAGTGTTTTTGTTCGTCGGCCAATAGCCAAATGTAATTGTCTTGAAATGCTGGAATGCTGATAAGATTCATTAGATACCTCTTTTATTGGCAACAGTTTGAAAGAAGAAGTTAAAACATGAAACCAGCACAAACACGCCAAAAGATCGATGCGCCCGCATGTTGGGCTGAGTTACCTTGGGGAGAGTATTATCGTGCGGCAATTGAACAGCAGTTGCAGCCTTGGTGGCCGAAATTCTTTGGTTTCCACTTACTGAAGATAGGCCATTTGAGTGCTGAAATTGCCAGCGATAAATGCGCTATCTCCCATCAGGTAAATGTGGGGGAGCAGGGCAAAAATATGCAGGTGCTTGCCAGCCCATATCAGTTACCTTTTGCTGAAAAATCGGTCGATGCTTGCTTACTGTCCCATACTTTAGCCTATGCTGCTGATCCGCACCGCATTTTACGTGAGGTGGATCGGGTGCTGATTGATGACGGCTGGTTGGTTATCAGCAACTTTAATCCCATGAGTCTCTTAGGGGCAGGGAAGTTGGTGCCGTTATTGCGCCAGCGGCAACCCCATGTTAGCCGCATGTTTACTCAAATGCGCTTATTGGATTGGCTCAGTTTATTAAATTATGAAGTTTTATATTTGTCGCGCTTTCATGTGTTGCCGTGGCATAAAGAAGGTGGGCGCTTTATCAGCACCCATCTGCCGGCGTTGGGGTGTGTCAGCTTGATTGTTGCCCGCAAACGCACTATTCCGTTAACGTTTAATCCGATGAAGTTCGGCGCGCGTAAACCTTGGTTTAGTCGGGCAGTGGGTGCCACCAAAAGCTATCGCGACCAACCTTGATGATACAGTCACGTCAAGTAAGAAGGGTCAATCGGGATTATAACCGGTATCTTCTAACGTCGGTGAGTTTGCGCCTTCACGGGCTAGTTCATCACAACGCTCGTTTTCCGGATGTCCCGCATGGCCTTTTACCCATTCCCATTGAATTACGTGAGTTTGGATAGCCAAATCAAGACGTTGCCATAAGTCGACATTACGCACCGGTTTGCGGTCGGTGGTTTTCCAACCGCGTTTTTTCCAGTTATGAATCCACTGAGTAATCCCCTGGCGTACATATTGGCTGTCGGTGCTGAGTGTGACTTCACAAGGTGAGGTCAACGCCTCCAGCGCGACGATAGCGGCCATTAGCTCCATGCGGTTGTTTGTTGTCAGGAAATAGCCAGCGCTAAAGGTTTTTTCATGTTGTTTGTAACGCAAAATTGCGCCGTAACCACCGGGGCCTGGATTGCCAAGGCAAGATCCATCGGTGAAAATTTCTACCTGTTTAGTCATCTCTGGTAGACTCTTCCTATCTGTTTCATTAAACCTTAAGTCTGACATAAACGAGCGCTATGAGCACTGGCAATATGCAAGGTACCCCTACCAGACAGATTGTTCTGGATACAGAAACCACCGGTATGAATAAGCTGGGCGTTCATTATGAAGGCCATAAGATTATTGAGATTGGTGCCGTTGAAGTGATCAACCGCCGTCTGACCGGTAGAAATTTCCATGTTTATATCAAACCTGACCGGTTGGTAGACCCGGAAGCTTACGGTGTTCATGGTATTAGTGATGAGTTTTTGGCCGACAAGCCCACCTTTGCCGATATTACACCGGAGTTTCTTGAGTTTATCCGCGGCGCTGAGTTAATCATTCATAACGCAGCGTTTGATATCGGCTTTATGGATTACGAATTCCGCATGTTGCAGCAGGATATCCCGAAAACGGAAACCTTCTGTACTATCACCGATAGTTTGTTGCTGGCACGCCGTTTGTTCCCCGGCAAGCGAAATAATCTTGATGCTCTGTGTGACCGCTACCAGATAGATAATACCAAGCGAACTTTGCACGGCGCGTTACTCGATGCCGAGATTCTGGCAGAAGTTTATCTGGCGATGACCGGTGGTCAGACGTCATTGTCTTTTTCAATGGAAGGCGATCAGACGCAGAATGAGTCTTCAGAAGATATTCAACGTATCACTCGGCCAGCATCTGGGTTGAAAATAATCTATGCTACTGAAGATGAAATAGCCGCTCATGAATCACGTCTGGATTTGGTGATGAAAAAGGGCGGCAGCTGTCTCTGGCGTATGCCACTAGAGACGGACGACAGCATAAGCGCAGAAAAATAGTGCCAACGCTGAATAAAGTGATATCCAGATGAAAAACTGTGCAAACGGTTTATTTTACTGGAAAAAGTGTTGACGAGATTGTATTGCATACGTAATATTCCACTCGTTCTTAACCGGAACAGCAGCGTGGTGCGGTAGTTCAGTCGGTTAGAATACCGGCCTGTCACGCCGGGGGTCGCGGGTTCGAGTCCCGTCCGCACCGCCAACATTCAGAAGCCCTGAGTTATTGCTAACTCAGGGCTTTGTTGTATCTATACCCTTCGTACTTGAAGCCGCAGGGGTGTTAGCTACGCTCACTTACCCAAATCACTTACCTGGGTAAGCTCATTGGGATGCATTCACTTGCTGCCTACCTGCAACTCCAATTACTTTGGGTATACTCTTCGGACTTGAAGCCGCAGGGGTGTTAGCTACGCTCACTTACCCAAATCACTTACTTGGGTAAGCTCATTGGGATGCATTCACTTGCTGCCTACCTGCAACTCCAATTACTTTGGGTATACTCTTCGGACTTGAAGCCGCAGGGGGCAAAATAATAGAACTCCCCCCTTGGGTAACAGATCAATAAACCCATTTAGGATTTACTGCGTAGCTTTCGCATTACCCGCTTCAGCGGCTGTTTTCACCCAGCCATCAAAGGTTGACTGATGAGCTTGGATCCAACCATTCACATGACGTTCGATATCGGCATCTGAGGATTCACCGGCATGCATCCGCATGTTCTGAGCATTCACATCATTAATTGATAACTTCATAATGGAGAACAGCTTGGCGGCGGCAGGGTTAGCTTCAGCCCATTTTTTGTTGGCGACAATATGCATCACACTCGGTGGGAAGCCGTAGTTCGCTCCGTTAGAAAGCTGGGTGTCGATAGTTTTATCCGGCAGGGAAGAGAACGGCACCTGTAACCACACTACATCACGGCCGGGAACCAGTACGTCGCTGACCCAATATGGCGTCCAGGTGTAATACAGGATTGGCTTGCCTTCTTTGTAGCGCGTGATGGTATCGGCAATCATGGCGGCATAGTTACCCTGATTGTGGGTTACCGTATCGCTGAGGCCATAGGCTTGGATCTGGTGGTTAATCGGAGCTTCACAACCCCAGCCCGGATTACAGCCGGTGAGATCGGCTTTGCCGTCGTTATTGGCATCAAACAGTTTGGCAATTTTCGGATCTTTTAACTGCTCAATATTGGTGATGTGGTATTTATCGGCGGTTTTTTTGTCGATCAAATAGCCCTGTGCCAGCCCTTCAATAAAGTTACCCTGACGGTAGAATTTGGCATCACCACCTGCGGCTGCGTATTGATCATTATGCAGCGGCTCCCAGTTTACCGCCAGATAAGTGGCATCACCTGCGGCAATAGAAGAGTAAGCGACATTGTAATCAACCTCTTTGGTGGGTTGGACGTCGTAACCGAGCTTCTCCAGCGCTTTATTGACCAGCGAGGTCTGGAAGGTTTCTTCCGAAATGGTGCTTTGCAGCGGTTGGACAGTGATGCCTTTGCCCGGTAATTCTGCGGCGGATAACTGAGTACTGATCAGTGTGGTGAGGGCTAACACCCAAATTCCGGTCTTACGCATAATTTTCCCCATCTTAAGCTATTTTACTTGCCAGTTTGAACCTGGGCAGTGCTCATCATCCTCACGTACTACGTGTACGCTGCGGTGATTGCGCGCTGTCCGTGCCCAAACTGTCTGCGACAATTACGCTTAAATTTGAGCGTAATGAATTGAAATTACTTGTTGTTACGCAATGGTTTGGTGATTAGCCCGATAGGGCCAGTGGCATACCAGCGGCCAACGCCTTTGCTGCGGCGGTCACGGCCTAATGATTGGGTCAGGCGGTCAAGGATAATTGCCAGAATCACGATACCGACACCACCGACAGCGGCTAGCCCCATATCAAGGCGACCAATACCGCGCAGCACCATCTGGCCCAACCCACCAACGGCAATCATTGAAGCAATAACCACCATCGACAATGCAAGCATTAAGGTCTGGTTGACACCAGCCATGATGGTTGGCATCGCCAGCGGTAATTGCACCTTGAACAGCATCTGGCGTGGATTCGCGCCGAAGGACTCAGCAGCTTCTATAAGATCTGCCGGTACTTGCTTAATACCCAAAATAGTCAGGCGAACAATGGGGGGTAGGGCAAAGATAATGGTCACCACGACACCCGGGACATTACCAATACCGAATAGCATGACAATGGGCACCAGATAAACGAAGGCTGGCGTGGTCTGCATTGCATCCAGTAAAGGCCGAATAATTCGTGCAGCGTTATTACTACGCGCCAACCATATCCCGAGCGGTAGCCCGATAAGAATACAGAAGAACAGCGAAGTCAGAACCAGTGCCAGCGTCACCATCGCTTGCGACCACGCGCCAATCGCGCCGATGGCAATCAGGGAAACTAAGGTTGCCACCCCCATCCCCAAGGTAGAGAACTGCCAGGCGATCAATGCGAAAACCAGAATCGCCACCGGTGCTGGCATGCCCAGCAATAAGTGTTGGAAGCCACTGAGAATGAAATCAACCGGCACGCGAATGCCTTGGAACAGCGGGCGGAAGTGCAGCACCACCCAATCAATACCTTGGGTAACCCACGAATCCAGTGGCACCCAGGTGTTATGGAACGGGTCCATCAGGCTGAAATGTTCAGGCGCTGCTGCCGGAGCGCTGTTTAGCCAATCGGTACTTTGTGTCGCAGTGCTCTGTACGGCCTGAGAAGCAACCTCATGACTCGCGCTGCCTGCGGCACGGCTACCCTCGGCCATGCTCGCTCCCCAGGGGTCAGCAGCGGCTGATAAGGTCTGAGTGGCAGAGTCGGTCGCGACCGGTGCTGCTGAAGTTGCTGCATCCGTCGCCCATGGGTTGCTGTCTACGGGGGTGCTACTTTGGATTTGATCACTCATTTGGCGTCTCCTTATCTAAGGCCTGCAACAGCATGGCTTTGGAAATAATACCGATATAGCTGTTGTCTTCACCAACCACAGGAACCGCGCACGGAGCTTGTGCAACCAGTGAAATCAGCTCACTGAGGGGCATATCTGCCGGAACCGGTGCTGGATCAGCCAATAAGGCACTGTCCAGTGATTGGTTCTCTGCCAATGCTTTTTTCAGTGAATCTATCGATACCACGCCAATAAACTTCTGCCCGCGCTCCAACACATAGCCGTAATCGCGGTCTTCATCCTGAAGCAGTTTTAACGCTGAACGAGGGCCGAAACCCGGTGTTTTACGGATCAAGGATACCGGACGACGACGCGCGATATCCTTGGCACTAAAGACGTGGCTGATATCGACACCACGGAAGAAGGTGCGTACATAGTCATTGGCCGGATTATTCAGTATTTCATCCGGTGTTCCGACTTGTACTACTTCGCCACCTTGCATAATAGCAATGCGATCGCCGATACGCATGGCTTCATCCAGATCATGAGAGATAAAGACAATCGTTCGTTGATGTCTGGCCTGTAGCTTGACCAATTCATCCTGCATTTCAGTACGAATTAATGGGTCGAGTGCTGAGAAGGCTTCATCCATTAATAGGATATCGGGGTTATTGGCCATTGCGCGGGCTAAACCTACGCGCTGGCGCATCCCACCAGACAACTCGTCGGGATAAGAATGAGCGTAGCTTTCCAGACTCACCTGGCGTAATGCTTCCAAGGCTTTTTCATGACGTTCCACTTGCGGCACGCCTGCTAACTCCATACCGAATGCGGTGTTATCGAGCACATTCAGATGGGGCATTAAGGCAAAGGATTGGAAGACCATGCTTATCTTATTTCGGCGTACGGTGCGCAGGGCACTATCAGATATTTTGGCAATATCTTCGCCGTCGATCAGCACTTCACCACGCGTGGGTTCTATCAGACGATTGAGAAGGCGTACCAGGGTGGATTTACCGGAACCGGATAACCCCATGATGACGAATATCTCGCCTTCTTCAATGGCCAGATTGGCATCTTTAACGCCAACGGACAAACCAGTTTTGGCGAATATCTGCTCTTTATTCTTACCTGATTCAAGCAGTTTAAAAGCCCGTTCTGGATGCTCACCAAATATTTTATATAAGTTCTTTACTTCGAGTTTAATTGCCATGCAGCTGGTGTATTCCTCTGTCAATTTTGAATTATGTTTATTCGATCAATATTATCCTGATGAAAAAATAGAGCGCCATATACCCTAACACAATGAGAATCTGAGACAACCCTCAATGTTCCTATAATCATTTTTGCAATAGTCCTCATCCCAATATATAAGTTTTTAACTTGTTAATTTACCTGCGTTAATACTATGGTTTTTTACTTTAGATAAATTGACTAATATTGATAATGAATCTAATGGCTAATTTGAGTGTAAATAGTGTGAATATTGCACATATATAGGAAATATATGTGCAATATTATTGATAATGTATTTCCTGCAATGAAAGTGCTGAATCCCCCTGATACTCTGGCCTGTAGCCAAATGGGGGATAAGATGAAGTTTTAGATTTGGCTGGGGCAATCCGGCCATCTTGCCCTGGTCGCCAGCGAGGGGGAGTTCCCCTTTGTTATATTAGCGAAAAGGGGAGTTTTTGTGGGGTAGAAAAGCTTAGAAATCCCAGTCTTCGTCCTCAGTATTGACCGCTTTACCGATCACATATGACGAACCTGAGCCAGAGAAGAAATCGTGATTTTCATCAGCATTGGGTGATAATGCTGCCAAAATGGCCGGGTTGACATTAGCTTGACTGGCGGGGAATAGGGCTTCATAACCCAAATTCATTAATGCTTTATTGGCATTGTAATGGAGGAATTTTTTGACATCTTCTGTCCAGCCAACCCCATCATATAGGCTCTCTGTATAGTGTATTTCATTGTCATATAAGTCCTGTAACAAATCGAAAGCGAAATTCTTTATTTCCTGACGGCGATTATTATCTACTTTCTCCAATCCTTTCTGGAATTTATAGCCGATATAATAGCCATGAACTGCCTCATCGCGAATAATCAGCCGAATAAGATCTGCGGTATTGGTTAATCTGGCGCGGCTTGACCAATACATAGGTAAATAGAATCCGGAATAGAATAGAAATGATTCCAGAAATACACTGGCAATTTTCTTCTTCAGTGGGTCGTCATTATTATAATGCTGCAGGATAATATCTGCTTTCTTTTGCAGTGGGCCATTCTCCTCACTCCAGCGATAGGCCTCGTCCACATCCGATGTCATACACAGGGTAGAGAATATGGAACTATAAGAGCGGGCGTGCACGGCTTCCATAAAGCTGATATTAGAAAATACCGCTTCCTCATGGGGGGTGATGGCATCTTTAATCAGCGCCGGTGCACCCAGCGTATTTTGAATAGTATCGAGCAATGTCAGCCCGGTAAAAACCCGAATAGTCAGTTGCTGTTCATCAGCCGTTAGTTTGGCCCAAGAAGGAATGTCATTTGAAAGCGGGACTTTTTCCGGCAACCAAAAGTTAGCCGTCAGGCGGTTCCATACTTCCAGGTCTTTATCGTCTTCAATTTTATTCCAATTGATGGCGCTAACGTGTTTTATCGTTTTTATTGCATTCATAGACAATTCCTTATTAACCCGATTCTGTTTATTCAGTGATGCGTATTACAGTGAGCAGGAAACACAACCCTCAACTTCCGTGCCCTCAAGCGCCATCTGGCGCAGCCGGATGTAATAAATGGTTTTAATCCCTTTCTTCCAGGCATATATCTGCGCTTTATTAATATCGCGGGTAGTGGCGGTATCGCGGAAAAACAGCGTCAGTGACAGCCCCTGATCGACATGCTGGGTCGCTTCGGCATAGGTATCGATGATTTTCTCCGGCCCGATTTGATAAGCATCCTGATAATATTCAAGATTATCGTTGGTCATATAAGGCGCTGGATAATACACCCGGCCAATCTTGCCTTCTTTGCGGATCTCGATTGGAGAGACAATCGGGTGGATGCTGGAGGTCGAGTGATTGATATATGAAATAGATCCCGTCGGAGGCACCGCTTGTAAGTTCTGATTATAAATCCCGTGCTCCATCACGGACTGGCGCAGTGCGGCCCAATCTTGTTGATCCGGAACGGAAATACCCGCTTGGGCAAATAGCGCACTAACTTTAGCTGTTTTAGGTTGCCAGCTTTGCTCAATATATTTGGTGAAATAGTGACCCGAAGCATAAGTCGATTGGTCGAAACCTTTAAAGTGACTGCCGCGTTCTATCGCCAGCTGGTTAGAGGCGCGGATGGCGTGATATGCCACGGTATAGAAATAGATATTGGTGAAATCCAGCGCTTCTTCTGAGCCATAGAAGATACGTTCCCGTGCCAGGTAGCCGTGCAGATTCATCTGCCCGAGGCCAATGGCATGGGATTCCTGATTACCTTTTTCAATTGACGGCACTGAGCGGATGTTGCTCATATCGGACACGGCAGTCAGCCCGCGAATGGCGGTTTCAATCGATTTACCAAAGTCTGGTGAATCCATGATGTGGGCGATATTCAGCGAACCGAGATTACAGGAGATATCCTTCCCAATATGGCGATAGCTGAGATCGTCGTTGTATTCAGTGGGTGAATTAACCTGCAAAATTTCCGAGCACAGGTTACTCATATTAATCCGGCCTTTGATCGGGTTAGCCCGATTCACGGTATCCTCAAACATCATATAGGGATAACCGGACTCAAATTGGATCTCTGCCAGTATCTGGAAAAACTCGCGCGCTTTAATTTTGCTTTTACGGATGCGCTTATTATCGACCATCTCGCGGTATTTTTCACTGACACTGATTTCCGACAGAGGAACGCCGTAAACCTGTTCTACGTCATAAGGCGAAAACAGGTACATGTCTTCATTATTCTTCGCCAACTCAAAAGTAATATCGGGGATAACCACCCCCAGTGACAGGGATTTAATCCGTATTTTTTCATCGGCATTTTCGCGTTTGGTGTCGAGAAAACGCAAAATATCCGGATGATGGGCATGGAGATAGACCGCCCCAGCCCCTTGGCGAGCGCCCAGTTGATTGGCATATGAAAAAGCATCTTCCAACATTTTCATGATAGGGATGACGCCAGATGACTGATTTTCAATGCGTTTAATCGGCGCGCCTACTTCGCGGATATTAGTCAGCAGGAAAGCGACACCGCCGCCACGTTTAGATAATTGCAGTGCCGAGTTAATGGAACGACCAATGGACTCCATATTGTCTTCAATGCGCAGCAGGAAGCAGGAGACTAGCTCACCGCGCTGTTTCTTGCCGCAATTGAGGAAGGTTGGCGTGGCGGGTTGGAAACGGCCAGTGATGATCTCTTCGACTAAATCTCGCGCAACTTGCTGATTACCCGCAGCTAATGTCAGGGCAACCATACAAACACGGTCTTCATAGCGCTCCAGATAGCGTTTACCATCAAAGGTTTTCAGGGTATAGCTGGTGTAGTACTTAAACGCGCCAAGGAAGGTCGGGAAGCGAAACTTTTTGCCATAGGCTTGTTGGAATAAGCTCTTGATAAAGCTGAAGTCATACTTTTCCAGCACTTCTTTTTCGTAGTATCCCTCTTCCACCAGATAATCGAGTTTTTCCTGTAAATTATGGAAGAACACCGTGTTTTGATTCACGTGTTGTAAGAAATATAGCCTTGCAGCCAGACGGTCTTTATCAAACTGGATACGCCCATCGGCATCATAGAGGTTCAACATCGCATTCAGTGAGTGGTAGTCAAGTTCACTGCTGGATGAATCGGTGATTCTCAGTTCTGTCGTTGCCAAAATTCAGTTACCCCCTTGCGCACGTTTGCCACATCTTCTGCTGTACCCAGTAGTTCAAAGCGATACAGATACGGAACCTGACATTTTTGGGAAATAATTTTCCCCGCCAGGCAATAGGCGTCGCCAAAATTAGTGTTACCCGCAGCAATCACACCGCGAATTAATGAACGGTTATGGCGATCATTGAGAAATCTAATCACCTGAATTGGCACCGCGCCGACCGGGCTGCCTCCACCATAACTGGGTACCAACAAAATATAGGGCTGCTCCATCCGTAACTTTTCCCGCGCCCCTGCAATAGGAATACGTATTGCCGGTAGCTCCAGCTTCCCGACAAAACGGTGGGTGTTCTCCGAAGAACTAGAGAAATACACCAACGGATTCATTTTTTGGCCCTCATCAGGCACTGACTGCCTGAGCCAATGCGCTTATTTTGTCTGGGCGGAAGCCAGACCAATGATCATCACCGGCGATAATCACCGGAACCTGCTGATAACCAAGAGATTTAACGTGGTTTAAGGCCTGTGAGTCTTCAGTTAAATCAATAACCTGATAAGTGATCCCTTGTTTATCGAAAGCGCGATAGGTTGCATTGCACTGGACACAATCGGGTTTACTGTAAATAATAATGCTCATGATTCGCATTTACCTTTTATCTTGAGGAAAGGCGTATTGAGCAGATTGTTAGTGTCTCTCGACGACCTGCCCCTGATTATCAGCCACGATTTCATTCTCGCTGGTGATGGATTAGATACTATATCTAGTGTTTATTTAATTCAACCACACCATATGTAGTTGTTTGTTGTGAATTATGCACAATTCAGAGGCAAGGCCGCCAGCACGGGGCTGGCGACAGATTCTATAAATAATTGGCTGGGTAAAAATATTTCGATTGGCAGGTGGTGATGAAGGATATTCTTACTGACGCAGACTAACGGCTAATCGATTAAATGCATTCATGATGCTGATAGCGAAAGTTAAATCAGAAATCTGAGTATCAGTAAAATGCGCTTTCAAAGCATTAAAGGTGCTGTCAGGGGTGCCGCTGGTAGTTATGTGAGTTACCGCTTCCGCCCAATCTAGTGCCGCACGTTCGGCTTCACTAAAGAGATTACTGAGTTTCCAGCCCGCGATGACATCCATTTTAGCGTTATCAAAACCATGGTTGCGCAAGAATTTGCCGTGCATATCCAGGCAAAAAGCACAGCCGTTGATCTGTGATACCCGCATAAAAATCAATTCTATCAGCATTTTTGGCAACGAACTTTTATCGAGTGACATAGAGGCGCTGACCAGTGCTTCGTAGGTGGCTGGCGAGAGTTTAGAAAAATACAGACGTTGTTCAACCATGATAGGTACCTGTGATGTTGGCTCTTCAATGAAGGCTACTCTAGCAACACCATGACCTATACTATAGGGCCATAAATGACTTATTTTAGTGGGCCATGATGAAAGCATTTTCACATTTGTTTAAGCTGGATCGCCAACATACCGAACCGGTATATCGCCAGATTTATCAGCGTATTAAAGATGCAATTGTGCAGGGCACTTTGCTACCGGACACGCGCTTGCCTTCGGTGAGAGTGCTGGCCAGCGAAGTGGGTGTGGCGCGGGGAACGGTGGAAAATGCCTATGCCCAACTGATTGCTGAAGGTTTCTTGCAAAGCCGCGGTCAGGGGGGGACTTATGTCTCCGCTCAATTACTCGATGCGCCTCTATCACCATTGAAAATTGTAGAACCAGACGAACAACCCGTAGTGATTAATCATTCTCTCTCGGCTGATCGTATGATGGCACGCCCCTTCCAACTGGGGCTACCCGCGTTGGATGCTTTTCCGCGCGCGCAATGGGGGCGACTCATCACCAAACAGGTGCATAATCTGACCATCACCTCACTCGGGCATCCTCCCGCCGCCGGATTACCGGCGTTACGTGAGGCAATTGCCCATTATTTGCAGTTATCTCGTGGTTTCAGCTGCCAACCTGAGCAGGTATTTATTTGCTCGGGTTATCAGTCGGTACTGGATCTAGTGGTTAATACGGTATTGAAGCCGGGAGATAGCGGTTGGCTGGAGAACCCCGGATATCCTGCCACTCAGCAATTGATCCGTGAGGCTGGGCTTATTTCGCATCCGGTCAATGTGGACAGCGATGGTATGGATGTGACGGCTGCTATCCATGATTGCCCCAATGCTCGCTTTGCTATTATCACGCCAGCGCATCAAAGCCCATTGGGGGTGGCACTCAGCTTAGCGCGGCGCATTGCACTGCTGGAGTGGGCTGAGCAACAGCAGTCATGGATTATTGAAGATGATTACGATAGCGAGTTTCGCTATCAGGGGCGGCCGCTTCCCCCGTTAAAGAGCCTGGATAGACATGGGCGAGTGCTGTATGCCGGGACTTTCAGTAAAGTGATGTTTCCGGCACTGCGGCTGGCTTATCTGGTGGTACCGCCTGAGCAAGTGGCTGTTTTTAACCACCGTTGCCAACTGCGTAGCTGTGCCAGTCCGCCACTGATACAGGCCAGTGTGGCGGAGTTTATTGGTCAGGGGCACTTTTATCGCCATCTTAAACGTATGCGCCATTTATATGCTGAGCGCCGTGAAATATTGGCCGCCAGCCTTATGCGCCAACTGGCGGGAGTTGTTGAGGTTGAACAGCAGGCGGGTGGCATTCAATTATTGGCGCGGTTGGATAAGCGTTTTTCTGACAGCATTGTTGCTGCGCGGGCACAACGCCAGGGGCTGGCGATTGAGGCGGTATCAGATTGGGCATTAGAAAAAAATAGCCGAGTGGATAATGCACTACTGATGGGGTTTACCAATTTTATTTCTGAAGCCGAGGCCGATAAACAGGTGGCAAAGCTGGCAAAGGTAATTTTAGCGGAAGCGTTAAAATGAAAATTATTGAGGTTGATAAACATCGATTGGCGTTATAAAAACATGGCCCGCAGTGAATATCACTCGGGCCACCGATAAGCAAACAGCAAAAACTACAGCAGACACAGCAATGAGGGAGCTGTCAGTTTATCGGCCTGCGAACAGATATCAGCGGCGAGCCAGCAGCACACCCAGTACCAAGCCTATGGCGGCACCAATACCGACACCTTGCCAAGGTTTATCATGCACATAATTATCGGCATTACCGGCAACATCACGTGCATGCTGTTTCAAGCTGGTCGAGCCGCTAAAACGCGCTCGTGCATCACGTAATACACCTTCAGCATTGTGGCGCACCTTGGCCAGCTCTTCTTTTGTTTTGTCGCCAGATGAGCGCAAGACATCGTCGAGAGTATCCGCCAGAAGGGTCACGTCCTGATCGAGATCTCTTTCTACTTTTTCTGATTTATTGAACATTTGACTCTCCGTTTTGCTTGATGAACATTAAGCGTAGACCATCACAGCAAGGGGCAATCAGCTTCAGGAGTAATCCGAATAGGTAATCGTCATCCTTCAAGCTGCATGTGTGTTGGCTGCTCTCTCACACCCGAATCATTAACTGGCGTCAACTCATCGGGATTAATGAGCCTCATCCTTGAGACTCACCTTACGGGCTAGCATGAATGTTGTTCAAATCGGTCTCGACCGATTTGTTATTCGCTTTCCGCCTTCCTGCAACTCGAATTATTTAAAGTATAAATAGTCAGAACATGATTTGTACATTTGGTTACTCAGCGAAACCAATCACTCACGGAAAGAAAAAATCCATTCCTCTATGATTCTTCCAACGGCCCCACCGGGGGCTTAGCGAAACAAACTCTGAGGATTTTAAAATGAAAAAAGTATTAGCGCTGATCGTTGCTGCAACCATGGGTCTGTCTTCTGTTGCTTTCGCTGCCGAAACAACTGCGGCCGCTACAGCAGCACCAGCTGCAACCAGCACTACTGCTGCTCCAGCTGTAGAAAAAGCTGCACCAGCTAAAGCAACTCATCATAAAAAACACAAAGCGACTAAACAAACTACCGAACAAAAAGCACAAGCTGCTAAAAAAGCTGTGAAAAAAGCACCGGCTCAAAAAGCACAGGCCGCTAAAAAAGCGGTGAAAAAGGCCCCAGTTCAAAAAGCTCAGGCTGCTAAAAAACACGTGAAAAAAGCACCAGCACAAAAAGCACAGGCAGCTAAAAAACACCACAAAACTGCTAAAAAATCAGCTACAGCTCCAGCTGCATAATAACGCCGGAATGCGGGCGATATCGGCCCGCACAGTCTAGCCAATTCCAGACACCCGTTTAATATCGGGTGTCTTTTTTTATAGGCTAACCATCATGATCAATCGCTATCTATTCGAACTGATTTTCAGTGTGATGACTCTGTGTGGTGTATTACTTGCCTGTGCGCTGTTTCTCACTGATTCTGTTATCTAATCTCAATGCAAAATATGCAGTTGCTGAAGGTAAATGAGTATTTGTTGAACCGTCTGCTGATGTAATTTCTCTCTTTCAACTGCCGGTGTTGCACAAATAAAGGCCTCTCCTTCTTCTGCCAAAATAGCACCCGCCGCCGGTTTACATAGCGGTAGAAAATCAAAATGCCCACTATTGGTTAAGGTCACAGCGGTAATACCTGGCTGATTCAGTTGTTTTACCCATGTTGCACCGCCCAGATTCAGGGATTCATTCGGTGAAATAAAATAGTCAGCGTTGATCAGTAGTAGTGGAGCACTTAAGTGAAGCAGGCTGCTTTTTTGGTAAAAAGGAACCATCCCCGGATCTAGCGCAATCGCAAAACGTAGGCGTTTATCTGAATAATTTCCTTCAAATTTCTCAGCAGATAACTGGTCTAACGTCACGCCTGCATGGGTATAAAACTGGCAATTAGGCTGCTCAGGTTGTTGCTGACAGCTTGCAATAAAATGCGGGCGGGAAAGTGTAGCTCCTAATGTCGCGATAGCACTGTAGCCCCCTTTTGAATGGCCTATCACCCCGATGGCTTGCTCATCCAAGGCCGATTTCCAGTGCGGGTCTGACAGTAACATACTGATGATAAAAGAGATATCTTCAGTTTGTAACCATAATTGGGCTGATTGTGCTGGGATTGAATCTCCGGTGGTACTGCCCGGATGATTGGCGGCGACCACCACCATACCTTGCTGCACCAGCTTATCGGCCAACCACGCCAGGCTAGTATTGTTGCCGCCACTGCCATGACTGAGTACCACCAATGGGAATTTACCTTCAGCAAGGGGGGCGTTGGGTAAAACAGATATGCCCCGGAAAACGGCAGTATCACTTAGCAATTGAGTTTCCCCTTGATCAGCCGTGGGGTAGTAAATGATGCTATCAAGTTGTCGATGGCGCTGGAGGTCATGGAATGAAATATGGGTCACTGCTGTTTGCCAACTGTAACCGGTCAGCGGAAAAAACAGCAGAAAGCAGAGAGACAAAAACGTAGTTTTCATGGTGTAACATCCTGATTGATTGGGTTTCCCATGACCGTAGCGAGTCATAAATTCTGTTGCGACCTCGATCATGATCCAGTCCCTGATCCTGCTTGTTTTCAATCATCTGGCTGTCTACACTGCAAAACAGCTATTCACTATATCTATTTGTTAAGGCAATGGTATGCCGCTGATCCCGGTCTCTTTTCTACTGTCTTTATTATGTTTTGGTCTGTTTTTTTATTTGATTAGAGCCGATCGGCAAGGCGTTTTCCTGCTGTTGCTATTGTTGGTTTGTGCATTACAAAGTGCTCTGATTGGGTTGCGCTATGGTTATCACCTGACTCTGTTTAATGGCCTACAACCGATAGTTGCCATGACTATCCCGCCACTGACCTATTTAGCTTTATTAAGCACTGCGAAAGGGAATGTGGGGAGGGGGCAATGGTGGAAACACGGTCTGGCACCTATTGGTACCGTGGTTTGCGTATGGTTGGCACCACAGTGGCTTGATGCGGTTGTGATTATCAGCTATTTGCTATATGGCACGGCAGTACTGCTTTATTTGCGCCCTGGTGAGGATCGCTTACAACAGGTTTCGTTAGAAAAAAGTTGGCTCAGCTATCGTTTATGGTTACTGATGGCTCTCTTGCTAATGGGATCTGGGGTGGGCGACCTCATTATCAGTGTGGACTATGCCTTTTTTGCCGGAAATCAGGCAGGGGTGATAGTCAGTATCAGTAATTTATTGATTACATTGGTAATGTGCTACACGTTGTTCACCAGCGCTCATCGTGCGGATCCTATCACCGAGGTACCAGTAAAGGGTAAACCGGAGAGCGAACCACTGGATGAATTGTTCTCGACTATTTTATCGGCCTTAAAACACCATAATCTGTATCTGGACAGCCAACTCAACTTATCTAAATTGGCACGTAAAGTCGGGGTGCCCGCGCGAAAAGTGTCACAGGCGATTAATCAGCAAACTGGGCAAAATGTCTCACAATATGTCAATCAGTTGCGCATTGAACAGGCCGCGCAGTTATTGGCGACAACCGAGCTGTCGGTGATCGATATTATGTTGGAGGCAGGGTTTCAAACTAAATCTAACTTCAACCGTGAGTTTATGCGGGTCAAGGGGATGACTCCCTCACTGTGGCGCGAGCACCAGCAGCCGCGGAATAATAAGTAAATAATATTTTATTATGCATATCTGATTCAGCCCGCAAACTGATCGGCGTATGGTGAGAATACATTCTTTTTGTTTGAGCCCTGTTTATGTCTGCTGATTCAGCCCCTGCGGTGGTGAATAGTGCGCCACTTAGCACTCGCCAAATCAATAAACGTATCCTCTCGATTGTTATTTTTACTTTCGTTTGTTACCTGACAATTGGCCTGCCGCTGGCGGTATTACCCGGTTTTGTCCATAACCATTTGGGTTACAGTTCACTGCTGGCCGGTTTGGTTATCAGCGCCCAATATTTTGCCACTTTAGTTAGCCGCCCACATGCCGGGCGATATGCTGATTTATTAGGGCCAAAAAAAGTCGTGTTATTCGGTTTGAGCTGCTGCGGGATTAGCGGGTATCGCCTGGCTTATCTGCCTGGCCGTGCTGTTGGCGCTAGTGTTAGCCAGCCGTAAAGCAGCGGTTTCGGTGGTGACGGGCAAACGCATTGCCTTTCGCGCGGTGCTGGGGAAGATCTGGCTTTATGGTTTGGGGCTGGGTTTTGGTACTGTGGGTTTCGGGGTGAACTTGATGGCGTGTAGACTATTCCGAAATAGTCGCTTTGAGCCAATAAATACGTGGTTTCCCTTATTTATTACGGTAAGGTCGCTCAATAGTAGTCAAAAAGAGGGGAAATAAATGTATTTACGGCCAGATGAAGTGGCTAGGGTCTTGGAGAATGCCGGTTTTGAGCGGGATTATACTGTTGATCAGGCTTACGGTTATCGGAAAGCGGAGCATTACGTTTATGTCAACCGGGAAGCTCGCATGGGCAGGACAGCATTGGTTATCCACCCGGCGCAAAAAGATAAAAGTTTGTTGTTTGCCACACCGACAGCAACACTTCGCATCAGTGACAAGTATCTGGAGTTTCCGCTTTATCTCGCGGGAGAAACAGAAGATCGCTACGGTATTGCCCACGGATTTAGCTCAAGAGAAATGTTATTGCGCTACCTGAACAGTATGTTCCCGTAAAGTTTGCCCGCCTTTGTCGCCATTAATTTCGTCGCGCCGTAATGCCATCATCAATGCAATACGGCGTCAGTTTCCTGATTAAATTGCAGATTATAATTGCGGCGAAATTGCGCTAATTCGAAAGCATCCAAATCCAGTTCAGCAAAATAGAACAAAGCCGCTTCAGTATGTTCAGCAGTTAGTATGGGGGAAATGTGCGAACGAATGAGCGTATTTCGCCATTGCATCACATTTTCATCGGAAGGATCTTTGATAAAGGTTTGGTAGATAAAAACCAGATAAGCTGCCTTTCTGACATCTTCAGCATAGCCATTGCTGGTGGAGCGAATAAACATTTGTGTTTGACGCTGCCCCATCTCTTGCAGCATGGATTCAATATAAATCGGTTTTATCTTCAGTAAATTAGCCAATGTATCCACGGCCTTGCGGGTATCTGAAGTCAGTACACTATAACCCACAATAAAAACCACGATCAAAACAGCAATAATTATCCACGTCATGTAGTGTTTCTTTGCGCCATTAAAGGTGAAATTGACAACGTAAAATTATCAGGCTGCTCAGTCGCCGCTATCGATAAATTAACGAAATGTTTACTGATTATCGCCACTAAAATTATCGCTGTTTTTCTGCTGATTATTCAGATGATGATTAAACGCGGCGGCATCTTTCGCCAATGCATCAAGATGTGCACCCAGCATTTTGATCTGTCTGACCAGTGAGTGTTGTTCAGGCAAGGTATTAGCTGTGTTGAGCTTTCTCAGCAGCATATCATTTTTAGCCCGCAATGCAGCTTCTCGTGCTTTTGACTGTTCCAACTCATGTTGCAGCGCGTTGTAACTCGCCTGCCATGTCTGATGTTGCTTCTCAAAAGTTGACTGCAATTCGCTCATTGCATTAAGAAACTTTACTTCAATCTCACGCATTGTCATTGCTTTTCCTTTATGACGGCTTCCGATTTTCAGTGGCAGTATAGCGAAATCTGAGCATAACCTCATCCGCTAGAATGTGTCATTTATTGCCGATGTAAGCCATATCAATGTTAGTTTTATCATAATTCGTTTTCATCATTCATTAATGTACGAAATAAATAAGCCTTGCTATTAATATCTCAGCATGCGTTAATAGCTTCATCGGTTTGTAGTACAGACCTATTTATGTAAGCCATTTAAGTAAAGTAGTTCCTAGTTAAAGCGATATTTTTAGACATCACTTCTCCGACGAATTTCCTTCTTTAGTGCCCCCATAAGTAACTCTTGATAAGCAGACCTCAATTGCCATCTATTGGCGCAAAATAATGAAGGAAATACCTTATGTCTAATAAAATGACTGGTTTAGTTAAATGGTTTGATGCTGGTAAAGGTTTTGGTTTTATTTCTCCTGCAGACGGCAGCAAAGATGTATTCGTACATTTCTCTGCAATCCAGGGTAATGATTACAAAACTCTTGATGAAGGCCAGAACGTTGAGTTCAGCATCGAGCAAGGCCAGAAAGGCCCTTCAGCTGTAAACGTAGTCGCACTGTAATTTATACAGTCATAAGAAAACCTCGCTATAGAGCGGGGTTTTTTACTTTCTACGGCTTATATAATTTTATTCTTATAAGCTAGTGACGCTAATTATATTTAAACTGTCGCCGATATACCGCAGGCGTAATCCCCACTATTTGGCGAAATGCATTTCTAAAACCTTCAATCGTCTGAAATCCACAATACTCCGCAATTCCAGCAATATTAATCTGATCCTTTTCCAGTAACGCTTTCGCTTTGTGCATTCTCTCGTGTTGTAGCCATATTTTAGGTGTTTGACCGGTAGCAGCGCAAAAATGTCGCAAAAAGGTTCTTTCACTGAGCGCCAATTCTGCAGCCATCTGGCTGATGGTCCAATTTTTGCCTAACTGCCCACGCACTCGCTCCATCAGTTTTGCCATATCCCGATGGGGTGCTTTAGCGACCGGTGTAGGAATAAATTGCTGTTGTCCACCACGGCGTTGTGGGGCCATAACTAATCGTCGTGCTACCTGATTGGCGACTTGAGCACCAAAATCACGGGTTATCAGGTGCAAGCAGGCATCTATTCCGGCACTGCTACCTGCCGAGGTGATAATTTGTCCTTCATCGACATACAGCACATTCGCATCGACATGAATATCGGGATAGCGTTGCGCCAAATAGTCGGTATAGCGCCAATGAGTGGTGGCGCTTTTGCCGTGCAATAATCCCGTCGCTGCCAGTACAAAAACACCGGAACAGATAGATATAATACGCGCGCCGCGTGCAGCTGCTCGTTGCAAAGCCTCGGTAAGTGCTGTTGGAGGGAGAGCGTCAGGACTGCGCCAGCCGGGAATAACAATAGTTTTAGCTTGTTCCAGTAAAGCCAACCCGGCATCCACGTGAATGTGTAGGCCACCATTGGCCGTAGAAATGTGTTTATCCACACCAACCACTTGATGCTGATACCAAGGGAAATCAAATTCTGGGCGAGCCAGACCGAATATTTCCTGCGCAATACCAAACTCAAACAAGCACAGACCATCATAAGCCAAGGTAGCGACCAGGCCTGGCTCTTGTTTCACACTCCCGGTGGCTGAATGATTCATTGGCGTATCTCAGTGGTTTATTGTCATTCCTGCCACTGTAATCGGCTAGCACTATTTCATAAAGTGATGCTTCAGATTATTTAATGGGGAAATTATATGAGTAGTTTAGTTAGTCAGATTCCACCCGCATCTCCAGAGCGGGCATTGCAGCACTTTTCTCAGCGTTTGGCATTTGAAACGGATTGTTCAGATGTTTACTCCAGCCAGCAACAGGGGACTGTGGACTTTGTTTTGGTGGATGTACGTAGTGAGGCTGCATTTGCGTCGGCGCATGTGCCAAGAGCTATCAATATTCCCCATCGATTAATGACGGCAACTTTGCATTCTCATTATCCAATGGAAACGCTATTTGTGATTTATTGTGCCGGGCCGCACTGTAATGGTGTTCATCGTGCCGCAATCAATCTAAGCCAGCTTGGCTACGCGGTTAAAGAGATGATAGGAGGGGTGATAGGGTGGCGTGATGAGGGGCTACCTTTGGTGGGTTCCGCGAATGAAAATACAGTTGTGGTTAGTTGTGGTTGTTCTATTTGAGTTTGGCTTTGTATCCCTCGTATCATTGTTATTACCGCTATTATTCTTGGCACTTATAACGCGTTAGCTGGTAGAGTAATAGCGGTTTTATTCATTGCAGGAATTCTATATGCGCTCTGTTTATCTGTGGGTGGTCGTGGTCGCCATTGCTGTCACCGCGTTCGTATCGCAGCTCAGTTTCTTCTTCATTGAACCGCAGGCGGCAGTTAGCGTGGGCAAAGTTTTGGTGCTCAAGCGAACGCCTAAAATGGGTTTTATTGATAGCCCGCGGGGTTATTGCCAGCGCGAATATCCAACCGAAGACTCCACACACTGTGAATCAAGAATTCTTCCCCCATTATTGGAGAGTACTCGTGCTATTTATGAATTGTCATTTAGTGATTATTTTTACGAAATGACGTATCAAACTCCCCAGTGAACTTTCCGGTAAAGACCTTGATTCTGACGGATTGGCAGTTGATTAAGATTTTTAATATAAGTCACGGTTAAATAGTTTCACTATTTTAATATTTATAACATTAGGGAGTGGGTTGTTAATTGGACGGAGGTCTTGATATCTGCTGGTGTTGCAGCGGCTTTAGGTGTTATCACCACAGGATTACGTAACAGAAATAAACGGGGCAAGTTAGGCGCTATTTTATAGGTTATTATCCCCATTATTGTTGGGAATATTATTTATTACCATTATATTAATCCGAATAGGCTCCGAAGCAAGGATCGAGCGCAGATAGAGCGTTCATTTGAGGGGTATCCTGTCTTCCAGACCCTGAAACAGCAAGAGCCAGCCCTTTATACTCAGTTAATTGACAACTTCCTCAAATCAAAGAAAGCCTGATGTCGATCGTGAAAATATCTGCGATATGTCCATTGATATGTACAGCCAAATATTGAAACTTCCCCCTGATGATGCAGGTGCTATTTTACGTTCAATGTTGGGTGACGAAAAATAGTCAATTTCAGATTGGTTATTAAAGATATTTATATACTCAGGAATGTCTACCTAATCACTCTCTTCTCTCTTCTGTTATGGTAAGTTTCAATCAGCGGATACTTATTCTCGGTTGGGGATTATCTTATTATTGGCCATTCTTTCTGATTATTTTAAATAAATAATAATATCTAAAGGGATTACGATATCATTTATCAGATTGATTAAGCCTCCTTAACTAGTAAGCAGCCTAACTAATAGGTTTTATCTCTTGGTGATCTCTGACTAATAGGTGAGTCTGTTGTTAATTCGCTCCTTAAAGATTATTTCTATCATTTTAATCTCTCTATTTTTGTGACTTTTATAGACCTGGATCAATTTTATTTATAAGGCATTTTATTTCTACCTTGGTTTTTTTTGATTTTCCTCATATAAACCTGACATTTGTCATATAAATGCTTTAAATGTCTAATAATTGAGTTAAAATTAGTCATTAATACTAAATAAAATGCACATTACCCATATTAATGTTTAGTGCTACGCTTAATTACTTGTTGAATCTTTGTCTGACAGGCAATGCCTTATATTCGCTAGCTAATTTATCAAAGGATGATTCATGTCTAAACGTCTATGGCTCCGAAATACCTTGCTGACAGCCGCTCTATTAAGTGCTTTTTCTGTTCCAGTCAGTGCTGCAACGCCAACTCACACACTACAACTGGCTATTGGTGACGAACCAACCGAAGGTTTTGATCCCATGCTCGGTTGGAGTCATGGCAGTTATCTACTGCTGCACAGCCCGTTACTCAAACAAAATGAAGATCTCAGTTGGAATGGTTTTTTACTCAGCGATTATAAAAGCAGTGATGATGGCAAAACCTGGACTCTGACACTCAAACCAGACCTCAAATTCTCCGACGGCTCACCTCTGACCGCCAAAGATGTGGCTTTTACCTACAACAATGCGGCGGCCAGCGGCGGCAAGGTTGACATGGGTAACTTCGTCAGTGCAGAAGTAATTGACCCTCTTAATGTTCGTATCCAACTGAAAGCGCCACAAAGCACCTTTGTGAACGTATTAGGCTCACTGGGGATTGTTTCAGCGGATAAATATGATGCTAAAACCTATGCACAAAAACCTATTGGTGCTGGCCCTTACCGCTTAGTGAGTTTCCAGCCGGGTCAACAAATGATTGTCGAAGCAAACCCTTATTATGCGGGCAACAAAAATGATTTCGACAAGCTGATTTTCGTGTTTCTTGATGAGGACAGCGCTTTTGCCGCCGCACAAAGTGGGCAGTTAGGCGTAGTTCGTATTCCTCCATCAATGGCAGTTGGCCCGGTTAATAACATGAAGTTATGGGTCAGACCGAGCGTGGAAAACCGAGGGATTGTGTTCCCGACCACGCCAGCGGGTAAAAAGGATGCACAGGGTTACCCAATTGGTAATGATGTCACCGCCGATGTCGCGATTCGTCGCGCGATTAACTACGCGATTAACCGCCAACTGCTGGCTGACCAAATCATGGAAGGCCATGCCATCCCCGCTTATAGCGGCGTGCAGGGGTTGCCATGGAATAATCCGGACTCAGCCATCAAAGATGGTGATATTGAAACAGCCAAACAGATATTGGAACAGGCTGGCTGGAAGCTGAACAGCGCGGGTATAAGAGAGAAAAATGGTGTTCCGGCTAAAATCACACTTTGGTATGCCAGCGGTGATACCACTCGCCGCGACTTAGCGCAGGCGGTACGTTCCATGCTCAAACCTATCGGTATTGAAGTTGATTTGAAATCCGGTAGCTGGGAAACCGTAGAGCGGAATATGCATGCCAACCCGACCTTGTTTGGTTGGGGCAGCCTTGACCCGATGGAGCTGTATCACCACTACAGCAGCAAAGCGGCGGGGGTGGAATATTATAATCCTGGCTACTACCAGAACCCAGTGGTGGATAAACATCTGCAACAAGCGCTGGATGCCAAAACTTGGGAGCAAGCCGTACCATTTTGGCAACAAGTGGATTGGGATGGCACCACCGGTACCGGTATTCGGGGCGATGCGGCATGGGCATGGTTATTAAATATCCAGCATACGTATCTGGCCAATAATTGTGTCGATTTAGGCAAAGGTGCGCCGGAAATCCACGGCTCATGGTCACTGCTTAATAGCCTCGATAGCTGGAAATGGACCTGTCAGTAATGAAGGGGATTTCGCTATTTACCCTGCGTTTAGTTTGCCTGCTGCTGGTCACGGCAGTAGGCACCTTTACGCTACTGAGTTTCTCTCCCGTTGACCCAATACGCGCCTATATCGGCAGTGATTTGCTGCATGTGCCACCGGAGCAGTATCCACTGATTGCAGCACGTTGGGGGCTGGATTTACCTTTGTGGCAGCGGTTCCTGCATTGGTTTACCCAAGTATTACAAGGGGATTTCGGTTATTCGATGTTATATAACGCGCCGGTTTCACAAGTTATCGGAGAGCGTTTTGCTACCTCGTTCGCGTTGCTATTTTCGGCATGGTTATTCTCCGGCATTGTCGGGTTATTACTAGGGTTGACGGCGGGGCGCTACCTTAATCGCTGGCCGGATCGTGTGATTTCAAGTCTGTCCTATTTATTAGCCTCATTGCCGACTTTCTGGATTGGTCTATTACTGTTGTCATTATTTGCAGTGAAACTGAACTGGGCGCCGATTTGTTGTGCGTGGACTCCCGGGAGTAATGCTGAAACAGCCAGCTGGAGTGACAAGTTGCATCATCTTATTTTGCCAATGCTGGCGTTAGGATTACTGGGTGTCGGTAATATTGCGCTGCATACCCGTGCCAGGGTGGCTGAAGTGATGAACAGTGAATTTATTCGCTATGCACAAGCGCAGGGGGATAAAGGGTGGCCATTGGTCAATTTCCATATTTTGCGCCATGCCATTACCCCCGCGCTGTGTCTGCAATTTGCCTCGGTGGGCGAATTGTTGGGTGGATCTTTATTAGCGGAGAAAGTTTTTGCTTACCCTGGGTTGGGGCAGGCGACTATTGATGCCGGGTTACACGGCGATATTCCGTTATTGATGGGGATTGTGATGTTTTGCGCCATCTTGGTCTTTTGTGGTAACAGCATCGCCAATGCCCTGTTACACCGCTTGAATAGAGGGGCCGCGCGGCAATTATGACTTATAACCCAAACCGAGCTTTATTCCGGCTTTTTGTTTCCTTAGTACTATTAGCTGCATTGGTTGTTTACGGATGGGCAATATACCCCATTGAAATTCCAATGGATTTAATGGCCCGTCGCCAGCCGCCGTCACCCGCTTATTGGTTTGGCACTGACAGTTTAGGGCGTGACCTGTGGTTGCGCTGTTTTCAGGGAATGACTACCAGCCTGCAAATTGGTTTGATCGCTGCCTTTGCCAGTGGCCTATTGGCGATGCTCACCGCCAGCTTATGTTCAATAAATAAAACACTGGATTATCTGATTCGTGGATTGATTGACAGTATGCTGGCTTTACCGCATTTACTCTTATTGGTACTGATCTGTTTCACTTTGGGGGGAGGGAAGCACGGCGTTATTTTGGCGGTGGCATTAACTCACTGGCCAAAACTTGCCTTGATTTTGCGCGCCGAGATTTTACGTATTCGTGAAACTGATTATGTGATGCTCTCACATCGATTAGGTAACAGTAATTTTTACCGTTGGCGTCATCATCTGCTACCGTTATTACTACCACAATGGATTGTTGGCACGTTGCTGATGTTCCCCCATGCGGTGTTACACAGTGCGGCACTAAGTTTTTTAGGGTTCGGGTTGTCTCCCCATGAACCGTCATTGGGGATTTTATTGGCCGATGCACTTCGTTATCTGAGCAGTGGAGCATGGTGGCTGGCATTCTTCCCTGGCTTGATTTTGGTCGGGTTGGTACTGATATTTGACCAGTTTGCCCGAGCACTGCAACAACTGTGGGTGAGGATAGCCTGATGCTGAGATTTTCAAGGTTTGCCATTGATGTTGCCCATTATCGCTGGCTAGGTCGGAAAAGCTGGCACCCTTTGCTGAATAATATTTCTTTGGAAGTAAACCCAGGGGAATTGGTCGCGCTGGTCGGGGGAAGCGGCGAAGGGAAGAGCCTGTTACTGCAAAGTGTGTTGGGCCTGTTACCGGAAAACATGCGTTGCCGTGGTGAGATTATTCTGGATGGCGAAGTTCTGTGCGCCCAAGATAAAATTGAACGGCGCGGCAAAACTTTATGTTATGTCCCGCAAGGGGTTAGCGCCCTGAATCCTCTGATAAAAGTGGGGTCACAGATGACCCGAGCTGCCCAACTCAGCGGGGTAAAATTGCGGCTGGAAGATGTCGCGCTGCAACTGCAAACCTACAATCTCGCACCGGGGTTGGTCCATGACTTCCCTCGACAACTCTCTGGCGGCATGGCAAAACGGGTGCTGACCAGTTGTGCAACCTTAACTAATGCTCGTTATATTCTGGCGGATGAAGTGACTTCATGGCTCGATGATGAGCATGCTTGCCAGCTACTGACCCACTTACGTGCTTTTTGTCAGCAAGGGCGCGGTATTTTATGGGTCACTCATGACTTAGCTCTGGCGGCGCGCTTTGCCGATAAGATTGCGGTATTACATCAAGGCGAACTACATGAAACGCTGAGCGCTGAAGAGCTGAAAAATAACGGCGGCAGCCCGTGGTTACAGTCGCTCTGGGCTGCATTGCCGGAGCAACAGTTTGTCAGCCAGAAAATGTCACCGGCGGAGGTGGCCGAGTATGTTTAGTGTCGATAATCTGACCATTGATCAAGGGGGGAAACGGCTATGGGATTCGGTCTCATTTTCGTTGAAACTGGGAGAGAGATTGGGGATTTCCGCACCCAGTGGGTTTGGCAAAACTACCTTGGGGCGAGTATTAGCACAATGGCAGTCGGCAACATCCGGGCAAATTCTAATAGGCGGCGCACCACTGGCTAAAAAAGGTTATTGCCCGGTTCAGTTAGTGCCACAACACCCAGAACAAAGTTTCAATCCTTACCGGACAACCGGCGAGAGTTTGCACGATGCCTGGCGACCCGATGCACAATGGCTTGAACGAATGGTTGTAAACCCAGTTTGGCTAAAACGCCGGCCTGATGAATTATCTGGCGGGGAACTCGCACGAATTGCTCTGCTGCGCGCCCTGGACCCACGGACCTGCTATTTAATTGCCGATGAAGTCACCGCACAACTTGATGCTCATATTCAGGCTCAAATTTGGCAAGTGTTATTGGAAGAAGCGGCTCGTCGGCCGTTAGGCCTAATTGTTTTCAGTCATAATAAATCTTTATTGGAAAAGGTGTGCTCACGTATATGGATACCTGAGCGAGAAAGTGAAAAACCTCTTTATCCGCGGCCAGTGGTTAAGCCTCATCTTGGTTTGGCGATGATAAAAACAGGGTAAACTCAATGATAATTAATGAGGGATAAATAAAATCTTAACAATAAAATAATAATGTGACGTGATAATAGAACTGCGGGCGAGTGGTTTTTAACTGGCATCATATTATAAATGTATTGATGGAGATCATATTACTTTTAAATAGATAAAAATAGATATTCACCACGTGATGGAATAACCGTTAACACAACGGACAGAGAACTTTACACCGGCAGATGATGGGGTGGTAAATATATGCCTTGGTTAATTTAAACTCATTTTTGGACGTGGTTATGTATTTTTATACACTATTACATAAGGTGAGTGCTCTTGTGGTTTGTACTGTTTTGTTTTTATTTTATTGTTTTTTTCTGCATAAATTTTCAATGAGAATATGTTGTGTACTTTATTTGCGACAAATATAAACTCTCCTGAAGTCTATTTTAAGCAATTGATTTTATTTGATATTTTACATTTTTTCAATTGTTGTATATAGCCATTTTTATTAAATTTGCAATTAGTGATGAATTTTTCAGGTTTTGGTCTATATTGATCATAGACGATTTTTTATAGCAGCCGGTTGATTTAACAGTATCTCTATTACAAAGAAAACATACTGAAGTTAGATGTTAAATAAAAGGATTCAGTAGCTATGGCATTAGCTATAGAACGCAAACGATTAATTAGCTCTTCACTATATTTTTTACTGTGGATAATTGCAGTAATGCTTTTCTATTTTAGTAAAAAAATATTAATAAACACTAGTTCACGGTTGCTTGAGATAACTAAAAGCGGTAAAAAATACCTATCCGGAAAAATCATCATACAAATAAACCTAACGGGATAATGCCCTATAGCCTGTCGCAGTTATTTGCGATGGAAAGGGACAATAGTCATCGTTTTTAGTCTGTTTCGCGATATTAAAGGTTACAGAATAAATATCTGGCAGCAGATTGATAGTAATAAAAATGTAAAGTCAGAATTCAAACGAAGAATCTCACAAGCTATACAGGAGGATACGCTTCAATTCTGAAATATTCTCATTTAACAGGCGTCAAAATCTACTTTTATCAGCAATAACAAGGGATAACCTTTATAGGCAAGGCAAGTTATAAGGCTAGTAGGTTGTTTTTCTCACTTTCACTTTCTTAACCAGATACAGGAGGGCTTATGCAGCTCACCCCAAGAGAAGTTGAAAAGCTCATGATCTACACGCTGTCTGATGTGGCGTTCAAACGCAAAGCGCGTGGCTTGAAACTTAATTATCCGGAAGCCGTTTCTATTATCACAGTGACTGCAATGGAAGGGGCCAGAGATGGCAAATCCGTAGAGGATGTGATGAAAGAAGCCAGTAAAGTTCTCACAAAAGATAATGTGATGGACGGGGTGGCTGATCTGATTCCGAATGTTCAGGTTGAAGCCATTTTTACCGACGGCAGCCGTTTGGTCACGGTGCACGACCCCATCAAATGAGTGACGGCAGCATGCGAGTAAAACCTGATCTGAACATTGCAGAGGATTAAAGCATGAGCACAAAGACAAATAGCACCAAAGCAACGAGTGAAAAGACAGATAGCTTAAAGACAAATAGAGGCACTAAATCAATTGCAGGTTATTCTGAACAAAATACCCCACTCGGTGGCTGCATTTTAGCCGATACACCGATCACCTTTAATGAAAATAAGCCTGTTACCAAAGTGAAAGTTCGCAACACCGGTGACCGGCCGATTCAGGTGGGTTCACATTTCCACTTCTTTGAAGCTAATCGGGCACTGGAGTTTGACCGCGCGGCGGCTTACGGAAAAAGACTGAATATCTCTTCAACCACCGCCATCCGTTTTGAACCCGGTGATGAAACCGAAGTTCCGCTGATTCCTTTTGGTGGTAAGCAAACCCTGTATGGCTTTAACAACCTGGTGGATGGTTGGACTGGTGAAGGCGTCGTTCCCAATAGCGAACGTCCGGATAAGCTAGAGGCTATTCGTCGTGCAGCTGAGCGTGGCTTCAAATCGTCTAAATGACACCTTATCTCACTAAAAATTATCGAAATTCGCATACGTGTAATTAGCTATAACCAATAGATTTCAAGTTTCAGGAAGGCGGCAAACGAGAGTCCCGATGAGCTAACACACCTGCAACTTGAAAGATGAAGGTTACGCGTACCGGAAAAAGAAAGGAGCGACAGATGCCTCAAATTTCTCGGCAAGAATACGCGGGTCTATTTGGCCCAACGACTGGCGATAAAATCCGTTTGGGTGACACCAATCTATTTATCGAAATCGAAAAAGACCTGCGTGGATATGGTGAAGAGTCGGTTTACGGTGGGGGCAAGTCATTGCGTGACGGGATGGGCGCGAATAACCATCTGACCCGCGATAACGGTGTACTGGATTTAGTCATAACCAACGTCACTATTGTTGATGCTCGTTTAGGGGTGATCAAAGCCGACGTCGGTATCCGTGATGGTAAAATTGCCGGTATCGGTAAAAGTGGTAACCCTGGGGTGATGGATGGTGTCACTCCCGGCATGGTGGTAGGCGTTAGCACCGATGCTATTTCCGGTGAGCATTTGGTTCTCACTGCCGCCGGTATTGATAGCCATATTCACTTAATCTCCCCACAACAGGCTTACCATGCGCTCTCTAATGGCGTGGCAACCTTCTTCGGTGGCGGGATTGGCCCAACCGATGGCACTAACGGAACCACCGTTACCCCTGGCCCTTGGAATATTCGCCAGATGCTGCGCTCAGTTGAAGGGCTGCCGGTCAACGTGGGTATTCTGGGTAAAGGTAACTCTTACGGCCGTGGCCCGCTGTTGGAACAGGCGATTGCCGGTGTTGTCGGCTATAAAGTCCACGAAGACTGGGGCGCGACAGCCAATGCCCTGCGCCATTCATTACGGATGGCGGATGAAATGGATATTCAGGTTTCCGTACATACCGACAGTTTGAACGAATGTGGTTATGCAGAAGACACCATTGATGCCTTCGAAGGCCGCACCATCCACACTTTCCACACCGAGGGGGCGGGCGGGGGGCATGCGCCGGATATCATCCGTGTTGCCAGTCAGCCTAACGTACTACCAAGTTCGACTAACCCAACCCTGCCATACGGGGTGAACAGCCAAGCCGAACTGTTCGACATGATCATGGTGTGTCATAACCTCAACCCGAATGTACCTGCTGACGTCTCCTTTGCTGAAAGCCGTGTGCGCCCGGAAACCATCGCGGCAGAAAACGTTCTGCACGATATGGGGGTTATCTCCATGTTCTCCAGTGACTCACAAGCCATGGGGCGTGTGGGGGAAAACTGGCTACGTGTGATGCAAACGGCTAACGCAATGAAAGCATCACGCGGCAAATTACCAGAAGATGCGCCGGGTAACGATAACTTCCGCGTCCTGCGCTATGTGGCAAAAATCACCATTAACCCAGCGATTGCACAAGGTGTCAGCCATGTCATCGGTTCAGTTGAAGTGGGCAAAATGGCCGATCTGGTGCTGTGGGATCCGCGTTTCTTTGGTGCGAAACCTAAGATGGTTATCAAAGGCGGCATGATCAACTGGGCGGCAATGGGTGATCCGAACGCCTCATTACCAACCCCACAACCGGTGTTCTATCGTCCAATGTTTGGCGCAATGGGTAAAACCATGCAAGACACCTGCGTCACCTTCGTTTCTCAGGCCGCGCTGGATGATGGCGTGAAAGAGAAAGCCGGGCTGGATCGCCAGGTTATTGCGGTTAAAAACTGCCGTACCATCTCTAAACATGACCTGGTGCGTAATGACCAAACACCAAACATTGAAGTGGATCCTGAAACCTTTGCGGTGAAAGTGGATGGCGTACATGCCACCTGTGAACCTATAGATACAGCAGCAATGAACCAGCGCTATTTCTTTGGTTGATAGATGAGTCTGGACGTAAATCTAGTTTGTTTAAGCATTCAGTTTGCTCATGGTAAGTGTCATCTGACGGTTGGATGGGGCGACCAACAATGGTCGGGATGCGTGGCATAGAAACGGATTTCATTACTGTGGGCAACTGGCTTTTGCCAAAAATACAGGCAAGGAGTCTATACATGATTTTGATAGAGCACATTCTTGGCAATGTGAAAAAAGATCCGGTTTGGCAGGAGAAACTCAAAGATGCCACTTTTGATCTCTTGGTTTTGGATCAACGGGAAGCACAAAAAAGCCGTTGCCGTAAACTCAGCACGCAGGGGTTGGATCTGGGTATTTCGCTCGACCGACACGTCGTTCTGGCTGATGGGGATGTGCTGGCGTGGGATGAAAAAACCAATGTCGCGGTGGTAGTACAAATCAATTTGCGCGATGTCATGGTTATCGATCTGAGTGAACTGAAAAGCCGTTCACCGGATGAATTGATTAAAACCTGCTTTGAGTTGGGGCATGCACTGGGCAATCAGCACTGGAAAGCAGTGACGAAAAATAACGAGGTCTATGTGCCTCTGACGGTTGCCACCACCATGATGGATTCCGTGATGAGAACCCACGGCTTCCAGCATTTACCTTTCCGTTTTGTTAAAGGGGCGGAAATTCTACCGTTACTCAGTAATTCTGAAGCGCGCCTGCTGTTTGGCGGAGCTGAAGATACCGATACTCATGTGCATGTCGCCAGCCCTTTGGATGAACCTCATGGCTCCGGCTTACATGTTCACGCGATTCATTCCCACGGTACTGGACATACGCATAGCCATGACCATGACCACAGTCATAGCCACGGCGATCACGACCACGACCATAAACACTGATTCTGGCAGGGAGGCACCGCAATGAATGCATCAGATCTGATTCGTATCATGCAATTTGGTGATTCCGTACTGCCGGTCGGGGCCTTCACGTTTTCCAATGGCGTGGAGTCCGCCATTCAAACTGGCGTGGTACGAGACGTGCCGACGTTAAAAGGCTTCGTGTTAACCGCCCTAAAACAAGCGGCCAGTTGTGATGGCATGGGGGTGGTTGCTGCCCATCGGGCTGTGGTTGCTGACGACCGTGACGGTATTATCCGTGCTGATTGGGCCGTGAATAACCGCAAACTCAATGAAGAAAGCCGCCTGATGGCAACCCGAATGGGGAAAAAATTGGCGGAGATGTCAATCCATGTGGTGGAGCATCCGCTGATCAGCTGGTGGCTGGAACAGATAAAAAATGGCAATACCGCAGGGACTTACCCGGTCACTCAGGCGGTGGTGATGGCCGCACAGGGGATTGGGCAGCGCGAAGTGGTGGTGATGCACCAATATGGCGTGGCGATGACGATATTAAGTGCGGCCATGCGCTTGATGCGCGTTACCCATTTCGACACACAGCATATCTTGTTTGAGTTAAACCACGACATCGAGAAGTTCTGCGATATTGCCGAAATTGGCGATATTGACCAGATGTCTTCTTATGTCCCTATTGTGGATGTTTTGGCGGCGGTGCATGTGAAAGCGCACGTTCGCCTGTTTAGTAACTGATCGACTATTTAACTGATTGATAAAATGACTTCTGAGTGCTGGGTGAGTGGGCTCGCCGAGGACAGCTTATTCGCCAACTACTTGGCCAATATCAGATAAAACTAAGAGGATTACCCCGTGAATAGCCATTCAACCGATAAACGCAAAAAGATCACCCGCATTGGTATTGGTGGCCCGGTGGGTTCAGGTAAAACCGCCATTATCGAAGTGATCACCCCTATTCTGATCAAACGGGGTATTAAGCCTCTGATCATTACCAATGACATCGTCACCACCGAGGATGCCAAACAGGTGAAACGTACCCTGAAAGGCATTCTGGATGAAGAGAAGATCCTCGGGGTCGAAACCGGTGCTTGCCCGCATACTGCGGTGCGTGAAGACCCCAGTATGAATATTGCTGCGGTGGAAGAGATGGAAGAGCGCTTCCCTGACAGCGACCTCATCATGATTGAAAGCGGTGGCGACAACCTGACACTGACCTTTAGCCCGGCCTTGGCTGACTTCTATATCTATGTCATCGATGTGGCGGAAGGGGAAAAAATCCCGCGTAAAAATGGCCCAGGTTTGGTTCAGGCGGACATTCTTGTCATCAACAAAATTGACCTCGCCCCTTATGTCGGTGCCAGCCTGGATGTGATGGAAAGTGACACCAAAGTGGTTCGTGGCGAGCGCCCTTATATTCTGACCAACTGCAAAACCGGGCAGGGCATTGAAGAGTTGGTGGATATGATTATGCGCGACTTCTTGTTTACCCATGTGCAGCCACAAGGAGAACATGCATGACATCGCAGAGCCAGAATATCGTGGAAACTCCTTCACGGGTTCGCGCTCACGCATTAGGTATCAACGCGCCGGAACTTGCGCAATACCAAGATGAACCGGCGCAAATGCGTAGCGGAGCGGTAGGGAAAAGCGGCTATCTCAAACTGAGATTTGCCAAACGTGAACATCGCAGTATTTTGGCCGAAATGGAAAGACGGGTACCCTCAATGGTGCAAAAAGCGCTGTACTGGGATGAAGAAATGCCCGAACTGCCGTGTGTCACCATGATCTCGACTTCAGGATGCATTTTACAAGGTGACCGTCTGGCCACTGACGTGATTGTGGAGGCGGGGGCTTGCGCCCATGTCACTACGCAGTCGGCGACTAAAGTTCATATGATGAATGCCAACTACGCGTCGCAGATACAGAATTTTACGGTAGAAGAAGGGGGCTATCTTGAATTTATGCCAGACCCACTTATTCCACATCGTAATTCGCGTTTTATTACTGATACCACCATTAATATTCATCCTACGGCGACGGCGATTTATTCGGAAGTGCTGATGTCTGGGCGTAAATATCACCATGCGGATGAACGCTTTGGTTTTGATGTTTATTCCTCCCGAGTGGCGGCGCACGTTTTTTTGGGGAAAGAACAGCCAGCAGGTAAAGAACTGTTTGTTGAGAAATATGTGTTGGAACCGAAGTCAGAAAGTCTTGATGCTATTGGGGTCATGCAATCATTTGATGCGTTCGGCAATGTGATCTTATTAACCCCCAAAGAGCATCATGAGCGCATTCTGGCGCGGGTACCGGCCCATTTTGATATTAAAGGCGGTATTGCCAGTGGGGCAACGCGCTTACCGAATGATTGCGGGCTGGTGTTTAAAGCACTGGGAATTGATAGTGCCGGTGTGAAGAATGAAATCCGACAGTTTTGGAAAATAGCTCGTGAGGAAATTCTCGGTGTGACATTGCCGGAAAAATTCTTGTGGCGTTAAGGTGTTGCTCAAAGGTATTGGCGTTGCAGCAAAACATCGCTGCAACAATAAATAGGTGCAACGACGAGTGAGTGCAGCTAATACAGCTGCGGCTTCAAGTTAGAAGGGTAAAATAATGAACGCGAAAACGGGCAATCAATCCGGCTGGGCACAACTTAGTGCTTCGAATGTTTTCATTGAATTTATCGATACAACGCTGCGCGGCTGTGCTCAAGTCATGTTCCAGAATAACCCTCTGACCGGGCTATTCTTTTTTATCGCAATATTTGTCGGAGCCTATGGCGAAGGGAACCCGGCGGTGGCTTATGGTTGTGTGCTGGGAACAATAGTGGCAACACTCACCGGGCTAACGATGCGCGATCGTAAATCATGGCGCTCAGGGTTATACGGCTATAACGGGTGTTTGGTGGGGGCGGCATTACCGACATTTTTGGTTGCCACACCGATAGTCTGGGCATGCATTGTTTTAGGTAGCATCGTGTCGGTCATTGTTATGGTTTGTATCGCCGATATTTTAAAAACTTGGAAAGTTGCGGCATTAACTGCACCTTTTGTTCTCACTACCTGGATGATCTTGTTGGCCAGTTACGCCTTTGCCGGTTTACATAGCAGTGGATTACCTACCCCGGCTCTACCTCATCCGTTGGTTTTAGATAGTGGAGCAACTGCGAGTGGTAATCTTTTCGTCAGCATGTTCAATGGTGTTTCTCAGGTATTTTTATTCAGTAGTTTGATTGGCGGCATTCTTTTTATCATCGGGCTGGCGGTTGAATCGCTCTGGGCCGCCGTATTTGCCGTGGGTGGTTCACTATTGGCGCTTTTCACCGCTATATTCCTTGGGGCAAACCCGAGCAGTATTGATGCCGGACTTTATGCATTCAGTGCGGTATTGACGGCGATCGCTTTAGGTTCGACATTTAACAAGCCCAGTTGGCGCGTTTTGGCTTATACCGTCGTCGGCGTTATTTTTACGGTCATCGTACAGGGCGCTCTGAATATTTTATTGTCCCCTATCGGTATTCCAACCTTGACGATGCCATTTGTTCTCGCTTCATGGTTATTCCTGGTTCCTAATAAAGATGTGATGCCAGCACATAGACAATAGCGATTTTATTCTGGAGTATGAATATGACGACTGGAATAGAGAAACGTAGTGCATTTGGCAACCAGCAAACTAAACGTCGCGCCATTTACTTATTGATTGGCTTACTGGTGATTAATGGGCTGGCATGGGTTTGGGCTTTTACCGAATTTAATGATAATGCAGTGTTAATGGGGATGGCATTTCTGGCTTATAGTTTTGGTTTGCGTCATGCCGTAGATGCTGATCATATTGCCGCTATTGATAATGTAACCCGTAAATTGATGCAACAGGGGAAGACTCCGATTGCGGTTGGGACATTCTTTTCCCTTGGTCATTCGACCATTGTTATATTAGCGTCACTGGCTATCGCTGCAACCGCCATGGCATTTAAAAATAATATGGCGTGGTTCCACGAAACCGGCGGTTTGATTGGTACGTTGGTTTCGTCACTGTTTTTATTATTGTTTGGTTTTCTTAATTTAACCATTCTGATTTCAGTATATAAAAAGTTTCAACAGGTCAAAGCAGGGCATGTCTATAAAGACGAAGAGCTTGATCTATTGGTAACCAATAATGGTGGTTTTCTGGCCAGAATATTCAAACGTGTGTTTAACATGGTGAATAAAAGCTGGTATATGTACCCTGTTGGTTTTTTATTCGGTTTGGGTTTTGATACTGCTACCGAAATTGGGGTGTTAGGGATCTCAGCGGCCAGTGCAACTCATGGCATGAATTTGTGGTCAATTATGGTTTTCCCTATTTTATTTGCTTCTGGGATGGCTTTGATCGACTCACTCGATAACTTTGTCATGATTGGTGCTTATGGTTGGGCCTTTTCAAAACCGGTACGGAAATTGTATTACAACATTACTATCACTGCGGCTTCAGTTATCATTGCATTCTTTATTGGTGGGATTGAAGCATTAGGGTTAATTGCGGATAAACTTAATTTGACTGGCGGTATTTGGACACCAATAAATAATATCAGTGAAAACTTAGGTGAGATAGGTTACTGGATTATTGGTATGTTTATACTATGCTGGGTGATTTCTGTAGTTAATTATTATGTTCGTGGTTATGATAAATTGAGTATTACCCGTTAGTTATTATTCTATAAAATAAAAAGGCGCTGATTAAGCGCCTTTTTCATAAGGTAAATATTTACACGTTACATATGTTTTTTAGCAAAGCCTAAAATATCCTGTTTAATCTCAGAGAGTTTGCTTTCAGGTGCTTTCTTGCAGACTTCGACCACTTTCGGTGTCACGATAGTGTCAGTCTCGTGCAAGTCAACATAATCACCTTTCTTATATTGAGTATCATCATTTAATACCCAATAAACAACCGGAGTAAATGACTTCGGATTCAGATCCAGGAACTCTTTGCAGGTCATATCACTCGGGGTAGTCGCCGTTGCGCTAGTGGTTGCTGCAAAGCTTGTTGCGGCAGCGGAAAGTAATAAACCAGTCAATGCAATATTACGAAGTGATTTGTAGGACATGCTTATTTCCTTATTTATCTGTTAAATATGATGAAATATTTAAGACACTTAAATTAAAGGTGATAGATATCACTCAAGTCTACGAACGCTGGCATTTCCGATATGCCAGTGAACCTATATATTATTAACCAAAATGATATTAATGCAACTATAGGATTATTATTTTATTCATTATTGAGTATGGATAACTTTACAAAATGTAAAATGGCCAGAGTGATGTTGTCCTTATAGTAATATCCGAAGTAATAACCGAATTATCATTTGATTTTAGTCAAAAATAATCATATTTGACCATGATTTTTATCGTTTTTTATCTATACTTGATTCACCTATAACAATTTTAGTCACTCTATTGATGAAAATATTACAGGAAATTAAAACGAAGGTTTCAATACCGCTTTTGTTGGCTATTTTGGTGGCCATTAATGGGTATCTGGTGTTAAGTCCTGTGCTTTTCCGGGCACTATCTCATTCAACAGATGCGATAAACAATTTCAGCACTTGGAAGGAGGCGCTAAGTTTTCTCGAATTATTTGAAATTCCAAGATTTATGATCGGTCTGCTATTGATATTAATGGCATTTTCAGTTGCGATGAAAATCCGTACTGCATGGTTTCTTACGGTATTATTGTTGTTTACCCTCGTCGCTATCAATATCTTTATTCTGAAAGATCAAGATAAACTGACCACTTATTCCCTTATTGTCCTTGTTGCACTGCTATTTTATTGGCGTGAGTTTGATCATTACAGTCTTGGGAGTGCAACATTCTTTGCGATCGCAAGTATTTGTTCATTAATCGTCTATAGCATGCTGGGCACCCTTTACATGGGTGATGAGTTCGCACCGGTGGTGACCGATTTACCTACAGCGTTCTATTTCGCGATTGTTTGTATGTCGACAGTGGGCTTCGGGGATATTATTCCACATACCACTGTGGCGAGAATGTTCACTCTTACGGTGATTATTGCTGGCATTACAGTCTTTGCTACTTCGATTGCTTCTATTGCTGGCCCGATAATCAGTAATAATATTAAACGCATTGTTAAAGGTAGGATTTCTCACGTGGAACGTAAAAATCATTTTATTATTGTTGGTTCCAGTTCTTTGGCGCTGAATGTTTATAACGGTCTGCGTGACCGGGGTGATGATGTTACTGTGATTTGCGCAGTTGGCAGCCAACACGGTTTTCCTCCACATGCAGATGTTATTGAGGGCGATCCCTCTTCGGTCGAAACACTGAAATTGGCCGGTGCCGCCAGGGCAAAATATATTATCGCATTGTGCAACAATGATGCCGACAATACCTTTACCATTCTGGCAGCAAAAGAGATTGCCGGTGAGGGTACGAAAACACTAGCTCTGGTTAATGAAACGCAAAATATGCAAAAAGTTAAACGAGTTAACCCTGATATGGTGTTCTCATTGCCATTGTTAGGTAGCGAACTGTTGGTCAGAACCTTAAATGGCGATACGATTAATAACTCTCTTATTACCGAGATGTTCTTTGGGAATTGCCAAAAATTAGATTAAATCTATTAAATTATCGGCAGATATACATAAAAACACCCTCATGACGAGGGTGTGAGGTTAATGACAAAGTGCCCGTAACGGTGAAAACAGGCAGATCGTAAAGACGCCGTAAACCCTTCCGTGGCGCGGACGCTTTACTCTTCTGCCTGCCTTCACCTTGCAAGATCGAGTTATCGAGGTTTGTCAGCAGTCTGACACCCTCATGACGAGGGTGTTTTTTATACCTTAAGATACCCTGCATTTTCTTATTGCGTGGCGGTTTGTGGATCCTTAGGTTTCTCTTTTGGCCCCACCATTAAACCAAATTCAACAGCGATAAAACCAACAATCAGGCTGACAACCAGGTAGCAAATTGAGACTAAAACCTCACCAGGGTTTTTCATCATTTCAACGGCACCAAATACGAAACTAGAAAATGTTGAAAGACCACCCATAATACCGGTACCCACCATCAGATGGACATATTGATTAATTTTACCGTTTTTAAAGAAAGAGGTGGCTAACCCTAATAAAAATGCGGCGATGATATTGGCTACAAAGATATCCATCGGGAAGCCATCTGCCAGTCGTGGAACTGATAACATAATAAATTCACGACACATGGCACCAAAAGCCCCACCAACAAAAACTAAAATAATAAGATTCGGCATAACAATTATCTCCGATTAACAACGCTCTCCAATTAATAATCTTATCCGATTAATAAATTGGCCCTCTGATTAATAAGCCAGCCATGCACCCAATGCGGCCGCAGCTAAACCGACTAATACAGAAATAATCAGATATCCAGCAGCAATAGCTCTGCCCCGGGTTGTAGATAGTTTTGCCGCATCTAATTGCATGCTACTGAAAGTGGTATAACCGCCTAAAATACCGGTTAACACGGCGGCATTTATGAGATCACCATAGCGGTCGCGCCAGTCGACACTAAAAAGAATGCTTAGATAACCAATGACAAATGCACCCGAAATATTAATTAGAAAAGTGCCGAGGGGAAAATTACCTTTATATATTTTGCCAACACCGAGCCCAATCCACCATCGTAATAATGAGCCAATCCCTCCACCTAGCCCAACCCACATTACATCGATTGCAGTCATAAAAAGCCCTCCATAGTTATTCACTAGAGTGGTAATAATTGTAGTACAAATAAGTTATGAGATCATTCTGATATCAGGAATGTAGAGTAAGAATTTTTGCAATCAGAGGGGTTTACTTGCAGTGGTGGAGGAAGGCGTTAAAATAGGAATGCTGTTTCAAAAATACAATAAACGGAGATAGAGCCATCATGCTTTACAACGCAGATCCTTCCCGATACAACCAAATGCAATATCGCTTTTGTGGAAAAAGCGGCTTGCAGCTTCCCGCATTGTCACTTGGACTTTGGCATAATTTTAGTTTTAACAATACATTAGAATCGCAGCGAACTTTATTGCGCAAAGCCTTTGACTTGGGAATTACCCATTTCGATTTAGCGAATAATTATGGCCCACCGCCAGGATCGGCAGAACAAAATTTCGGTAAGTTGCTACAAGATGATTTTAAGCCTTATCGTGATGAACTGATAATCTCGACTAAAGCCGGTTATAACATGTGGCCCGGCCCCTATGGCACAGGCAGCTCGCGGAAATATCTGCTGGCCAGTCTGGATCAAAGCCTAAAACGTATGGGACTGGATTATGTGGATATTTTCTATTCGCACCGTGTTGATGAAAATACGCCAATGGAAGAAACAGCATCAGCTTTAGCTCAGGCAGTACAAAGTGGTAAAGCATTATATGTTGGAATCTCATCCTATTCTTCTGAGCGAACAGCCAAAATGGTGGAGTTATTACAGCAATGGAAAATTCCTCTGCTTATTCACCAGCCTTCTTATAATATTCTCAATCGTTGGGTTGAACAGACAAACCTATTAGATACCTTGGATAAACAAGGTGTCGGCTGTATTGCTTTTACACCTTTGGCACAAGGATTGCTGACCGGGAAATATCTCAATGGTATTCCTGATGATTCCCGCATGAAAAAAGAAGCGGGCGGTTCGCTCAAAGAAACTATGTTGTCAGCAGCCAATCTGCGTAGCATCAAATTGTTGAACGAATTAGCTGAACAACGTGGGCAGTCTTTGGCGCAAATGGCATTAAGCTGGTTGTTGAAAGATAGCCGCGTCACATCGGTTTTGATTGGTGCCAGCCGGCCAGAACAACTAGAGGAAAACTGTGCCGCTCTCAATAATCTTAACTTTAGCGCCGAGGAATTGTGCGCGATTGATCAGCATGTTACCGATGGGCAGCTCAATTTATGGCAGGCTTCTTCGGCGCGGTAATCTGCCAAGATAAGCTTCGTCAGTGATAATAAAAAAGCCGGAATATTATCCGGCTGAGGTTAATGACAAACCCATTTTGTCGCACCGAGAGTGGCGGGGCGACTGCACCGATGGGCGCTCCGACGGCTTACGCCACTTGTATTTTAAATAAATAGGAACCCATTCGGCACATTTCCCCGCTTATTAATTTTGTCAGCAGTCTGAGCCGGAATATTATCCGGCTTTTTCTTTGGAAATTTGTGGCCACTAAGCTAATTGTTAGTCGCAAGACCGACTTTGAGTAGCTTACCGTCGCTCTCGTCCGTCAACAGATAAACATAGCCGTCAGGCCCGATGCGTACATCGCGGATTCTTTCGCCACGATCACCCAACAGGCGCTCCTCAGTCATGACTTTATCGCCATCCAGTTGTAAACGAATTAACTCTTTTTGCGCTAATGCACCGATAAACAGTGAATGCTGCCAGGCAGGGAATCGGTCGGCATCATAAAATGCCATCCCACTGATACCTGGTGATTTTTCCCAGTAATAGGCAGGCTGTTCAGTCCCATCGACATGAGTACCTTTCGCTTCAGGGATCGGCAAACCGGAATAGTTCACTCCCTGTGTTGCCAGTGGCCAGCCGTAGTTTTTTCCCGCTATTGGGATGTTTATTTCATCGCCGCCTTTCGGCCCATGTTCATTGGACCACATCACGCCACTCCATGGATTAAGCGCCAACCCTTGTGGATTACGGTGGCCATAAGACCAAATTTCGGGTCTTGCCGGTGACTGATTGGCAAAGGGATTATCTTTCGGCACTTTACCATCAGGGGTTAGACGCACAATTTTACCCTGGTGCAAGCTCAGATCCTGAGCGGTCAGGCGCTGATTATTCTCACCCAAAGTGATAAAAAGATCCCCTTGCTTATCAAAAGCTAATTTGCCGCCAAAATGGTTGCCGGTTGATAACTTGGGCTGTTGGCGGAAGAAAACCGTGAAGTTCTCAACAGCTGTGCCTTGCGGATTAAGGCGACCATAGCCCACCGCAGTACCGGCTTTTCCGTCCTTTCCCTCTTCAGCAAAACTGAGGTAGACGCGCCTGTCTTGGGCAAATTTAGGTGATAATGCGACTTCCAATAAGCCACCTTGCCCCTTAGCATAAACCGCAGGCACGCCTTTTAAGGGTTCTGACAACGGTTTTCCCTGTTGCCATAACCGAAGTTTCCCGGAACGTTCGGTGATCAAAATCCCCCCATTATCCGGTAGAAATGCCAGTGACCAGGGGTGATCCAACCCATCTTGTAGCTCAGTTACTGTCACTGTGGGGGCTGGGGCGGCGATAGCGGATGCCGAGACAAACACACTCAGCAAAAGTAATTTTAATAGTTGAAAATGCAGTCGAGAGGCTGGTGTTTTATTTTCGAATAACGTCATTAGTCACTCCATAAATAGGCAAGCACCTGTTAACTTTAGAGTATTAAGTCGGAATCGGCTATTTTTTCCCCTAAAGAACTGCGTATTGGCCGTATGGGGAGGATGGCGGCCATGCTCTTCGCTTCACGAATAAAGCTGTTGCGCTGAACCTGCCGAAAAAGTGAGAAAGTTTGGATGAAACGATTATCAAACCAATAAGATTTCCTAATTTATTCTTTTATCGATTTCAATCGATTTTATCGTAGTGCCTCGCTATGCCAAAATCAGCTAATAATAACTAACTATATGAAATAAAATGAATTAAACTTAATTCGCCGAGCAAAAAAATAACCATTTTGCGATAACCATCACATTGTAATAACTGAGAAATGTGAAGGCTATCAATGTGAAAAGTCAATATTAGACGATTATTGCTATGCTTGAATTACTGGATTGGCTGTCAACTCCGTATACTGCCGACAACCAGAAACAATGGGGCTGGGCAAGGGGCACGATAAAGTACAGGTAAAGGGAATTCACCATTGTACTGGCATATGAATAACTTGTGTCTTTTGAACATCAAAAGGTGTTGGGTATGGAAAAGAAAAAAATTTATCTATTTTGTTCTGCCGGTATGTCTACCTCATTACTGGTTTCCAAAATGAAAGTACAAGCAGAGAAGTATGAAGTGCCAGTGATTATCAATGCTTACCCGGAAGCACTGGCCGCGCAGCATGGGATTGAAGCCGATGTGATCCTCTTAGGGCCACAGATTGCTTATATGTTGCCTGAAGTCACCAAAATGTTCCCTAACAAACCCGTCGAAGTGATTGATTCTATCCTGTACGGCAAGGTCGATGGTTTAGGGGTATTAAAAGCTGCTGTTGCCGCAATAAAAAAAGCAAAACAATAAGGGGAGCACTGTGAGCGCATTTATTAATTCTCTGGAAAGGGCCATATTGCCCTTCGCCATTAAAATTGGCAAACAGCAACATATTAATGCCATCAAGAATGGATTCATTCGGCTGATGCCGCTAACCCTGACGGGTGCTATGTTTGTACTTATCAATAACGTTTTCTTGAGTTTTGGTGAAGGGTCATTCTTTTTCTCGATGGGTGTTCGGTTAGACGCCGATACCATCACCACGCTCAATGGTTTTAAAGCGATAGGCGGCAACGTTTACAACGGTACTCTCGGTATCATGTCGTTAATGACGCCATTCTTTATCAGTATGGCTCTGGCTGAAGAGAAAAGAGTCGATCCGCTGGCTTCAGCACTGCTGGCGATTGCTGCCTTTATGACCGTGACCCCATACAGTGTTGGCGATGCCTATGCGGTAGGTGCCAACTGGTTAGGTGGTGCAAATATTATATCCGGTATTATTATCGGCTTGGTGGTGGCAGAGGTCTTCGCCTTTATCGTGCGCCGTAACTGGGTTATCCGCCTGCCAGACAGTGTCCCGACTTCCGTTTCTCGTTCTTTCTCTGCACTGATTCCTGGTTTTATCATTCTGTCCATCATGGGGGTGATTGCCTATGCCCTTGGATTGCATGGCACCAACTTCCATCAGATCATTATGGACACCATTTCAGCTCCGCTCTCTAAGATGGGCAGTGTTGTAGGTTGGGTGTATGTGATGTGCTCTTCACTGTTGTGGTTCTTCGGGATACACGGTGCGATGGCATTATCTGCATTGGAAAGTGGCATTATGATGCCATTTGCATTGGAAAACGTGGCGACATATACCCAATATGGCTCGGTTGCTGCGGCCTTGGCTGCTGGCAAAGAATTCCATATGTGGGCCAAACCTTTTGTTGATTCCTATATCTTCCTCGGCGGAACCGGGGCAACACTGGGGCTGGTTATTGCTATCTTTATTGGTTCTCGCCGTGAAGATTATCGTCAGGTGGCAAAACTGGGCGCTCCAGCCAGTATTTTCCAGATTAACGAACCAATTCTGTTTGGTTTACCGGTTATTATGAACCCGCTGTTCTTTATTCCGTTTATCCTGGTTCAACCGGTATTAGCCATTATCACTTCAATTGCGTATTACACCGGTTTTATTCCGCCAATCACCAATATTGCACCCTGGACCATGCCTGTCGGATTGGGGGCTTTCTTTAACACCAACGGCAGTATTGCGGCGATGCTATTAAGTTTGTTCAACCTTGGTATTGCCACAATGATTTATCTACCCTTTGTGATTATTGCCAATAAAGCACAAAACGCGATAGACAGTGAAGTTCAAAGCGAAGAAGAAATAGCAGATAGCTTGAAATTCTAATGGTAAAACCCATTTAACGTATGAGGTTGGAGGCTGGAATGAAATATCAATTTCCCGAGAATTTTTGGTGGGGTAGTGCCACTTCTGCAACCCAATCTGAAGGGGCGTCATTGCGGGATGGTAAAAGCCAGAATATCTTTGATTATTGGTATGACATCGCACCAGAACGTTTTCATGGCCAAATTGGCCCGGAAAACACCTCCACCTTTTACGATAATTATCAGCAGGATATATTGCTGTTAAAAGCATTAGGTCATAATACTTTCAGGACATCGATTTCATGGTCGAGACTGATCCCAACCGGTGACGGCGAGCTTAATCCTAAAGCCGTCACCTTTTATAACGCGATCATTGACGCCTTGCTGGCAAATGGCATCACGCCATTTATCAACCTCTACCATTTTGATATGCCGTTGTGCATGCAAGAGAAAGGCGGTTGGGAAAGCCGTGCGGTGGTTGATGCTTATGCACGCTATGCCAAAATCTGCTTTACCTTGTTTGGTGACCGAGTAAAACACTGGTTTACCTTTAACGAGCCAGTGGTGCCGGTTGAAGCTGGCTATCTGAACGACTTACATTATCCTTGTGTGGTAGATTTTAACCGAGCGGTAACTGTGGCCTACCATAGTGTCCTGGCTCATGCCAAAGCCGTTGAAAACTATCGGGAACTGAAGCAGGGTGGTGATATTGGCATCATTTTGAACCTCACCCCAACGTACCCTCGCTCTGATAGTATTCCCGATAGTGTGGCTGCAAATCACGCCGATCTGCTACTTAATCGTAGCTTTCTCGATCCCGTCACTAAAGGTACTTACCCTGACGAACTGATTGCATTGTTGCGTGAGTATGACTTGCTACCCAAGATCGAACCCGGCGATTGCCAACTTATTGCTAATGGCGTCGTTGATTTATTAGGCGTTAACTATTACCAGCCAAGAAGAGTCAAGGCGAAAGATATTCCAACCCCTCAGAGGCAGGTAAAAACGCCAGAAGATTTATTTAGCTTTTATGAGATGCCGGGGCGGAAAGTTAATCCGCATCGTGGCTGGGAAATTTATGAAAAAGGGTTGTATGACATTCTGACAGACCTGAAACAGAATTATGGCAATATTCCCTGCTATATCTCTGAGAATGGCATGGGGGTTGAGGGCGAAGAGCAATTTATCACCCCATCAGGCCGGGTTGAGGATGAATATCGCATTGAGTTCATTCGCGAGCATCTAAAATGGTTACATCGAGCCTTGCAAGAGGACTGCAATTGTAAAGGCTATCATCTGTGGACTTTTATTGATTGCTGGTCTTGGCTTAATGCTTATAAAAATCGTTATGGATTAGTGCGATTGAATATCGCAGATCAATCGCGGGTCATAAAGAAAAGTGGTTATTGGTTTGCGGATGTTGCAAGGCAAAACGGCTTTAATTAACGGCTTTAATTTACGGAGTAGCAACAGTATGTTTGATTTAGATAAGATCGTTGATGATGTGCAACCTATCGATGAACTTGAAGATGTGGTCATGGGGTTGATTATCAACGCAGGGCAAGCCCGGAGTTTGGCCTATAAAGCATTGAAACATGCCAAAACAGGCGATTTTACCCAAGCAGAAGAGCTGATGGCACAATCGCGCAAGGCATTGAACGAAGCGCATCTGGTACAAACTCAGCTTATTGAAGCCGATCAAGGTGAGGGGAAAACTCGAGTCACGTTGGTATTAGTGCATGCCCAGGATCATTTGATGAATGCGATGTTAGCCCGAGAGTTGATTTCAGAACTTATTGAATTACATCAAAAAATAAGCTAATCGATACAAGTGGCTGTTGGTTTTTAAAATAAGAGAGTGAAGGTAAATAAGATGGAAGTCAGATTAGTACGTGAAAAAGACTTTTTTAACGGAAAAGAATTCCATCTGTTTATTTATAACAAAACGGAGAGCGCGACAGGCTTACACCAACATGATTACTATGAATACACTCTGATATTAACTGGCATGTGTTATCAGGAGATTAATGGTAAGCGCGTTTTTTTAGAACGTGGCGATTTTGTTTTTATCCCCATGGGTTCTCATCATCAAAGTTTCTATGATTTTGGTGCCACGCGAATATTAAACGTTGGGATTAGAAAATCTTTCTTTGAAGAGCACTATTCTCATTTACTCTCCCGGCCTATTGTGGCTTCGCAGGCTTATCGCCTGAAAGGTGATTTTCTTTCTTATATTGAATCAGCTATTTCTGCGCCACATTTTAGGGAAGATGAGCTGACAGAATTGGTCGAACTGCTGACATTCTATGTGACTAACCGTATCAGCCATTATAAAGAGACTGAAACTAACGATGACATACCGCAGTGGTTAAAAAACAGTATCGACAAAATGCATGATAAATCGATGTTTGGTGAGAAAGCATTGGTAAACATGATTGCGCTGTCGGGAAAAACTCAAGAATACTTGACTCGTGCCACTCGGCGTTATTATCAGAAAACGCCAATGCAGATTATTAATGAAATCAGAATTAATTTTGCCAAAACCCAGCTCGAAATGACGAATTATTTTGTTTCCGATATTGCTTTCGAAGCGGGATACAGTGATACCACGTTATTTATCAAAAACTTCAAGAAATTGACCTCTTTTACGCCAGGAAATTACCGCAAGAAATTCAACTGCGTCAGAGACGGATTATCCGATTAGTTTCCGGTTTGATATTGTCTCCCGGAATAGACCGATAAGGCACCCTCAATGGAAAAGTTACTTATTGTTAATGCTGATGATTTTGGTCTATGCAAAGGCCAAAATTACGGAATTATTGAAGCATTTCGGCATGGTATTGTTTCATCAACCACTGCCATGATGAATTGTGCAGAGATCTATCATGCGGCGGAACTGAGCAAGCAAAACCCTGCATTGCCAGTAGGTATGCACTTTGTTCTGACTTACGGTCGGCCCTTAACTGCCATGCCATCATTGGTGGATGCCAAGGGTGAATTGGGTAAATGGCTATGGGCGCGGGCCGAAGCGGGTGAGTTAAATTTAGATGAAATTGCCCAAGAATTGACTGCGCAATTTAACAAATTCGTCGCTGTGTTTGGCCGCCCACCAACTCATGTTGATAGCCATCATCATGTCCATATGTTGCCTCAGATTTATCCGTTGATTGAATCTTTTGCCCACGAAAAATCACTACCATTACGTATTGATCGCCATGAGGCGCAACAGCAGGGCATGGTGCTGAATAGTCCCCGTAGCACCGAGTGGTTTGATGCCGGATTTTATGGCGAGAATCTGACAGAACAGTCTTTTTTGCAGTTGTTAGCAAAAGCGGATCAAAATGGAATTAATACCATTGAGGTGATGTGTCACCCGGCCTTTATCGACAAAATTCTGATGACCAGCGGTTACTGCTATCCACGACTTACTGAGTTGGAAATATTGACGTCGCCAGCATTAAAGCAATCGATTGAACAGCTTGGCTATAGATTAGGGTCGTATTCGGATTGCTGATAACTATTGTATGTAGTTAAATTCAGCCCACCACCAAGGTGGGCTGCTGTGGTCAATATCGTTACCTCAAATTTCCGCTGAGACGGCTATAAAAATCACTGCTGCGCGTATCTAACCCTTCAATAATGACTTCTGCACCATATCTTTGATAGCGATACTCAATGCCATCCAGTGCGGCTACCGTGGAGGCGTCCCAAATCTGCGCATGTGTAAGGTCAATGATGACTCGCTTAGGATCGTGCGCATAGTCGAAGTGCTCGAACAAGTCATTACTGCTGGCAAAAAATAAGGGGCCGTGCACGGTATAACGTACACTTTTGCCATCATCACTCAGGGTACGCTCTGCATAAATCACATGCGCGATACGGCGAGCAAACAGGATCATGGCAACAATAACGCCCGCCAGTACACCCAACGCAAGATTGCTGGTCCAAACTGTAACCAGAACGGTTAACACCATCACCAGCGTTTCAGACCAAGGCATTCGTTTAAGTGTGGCCGGTTGCAGGCTGTGCCAGTTAACGGTTTTCACCGCGACAACCATCATGATACCTGCTAGCACGACCATTGGGATTTGTGCCAGCAACTTGCTTAGGCCAGTAACCAATACCAGTAACACCACCGCGGCCGCCACTGTAGATACCCGGCTACGTGCTTTGCCTAATTCCACATTGACGATAGTTTGACCAATCATTGCACAACCCGCGATACCACCATAGAAACCCGCGAGAATGTTGCCAACACCGAGACCCCAGGATTCCCGGCGTTTACTGGATTGTGTATCGGTAATGTCATCGACCAACTTTGCTGTTAACAAAGACTCCATCAGACCGACGAAAGCGACACTTAACGCGGTGGGCCATACTATTTGGAAGGTTTGCCAGTTGAGTGGAACAAGTAACTGAGTGAAGCTGGGCAAATCGGCACTCATTGCTCCTTCGTCGCCCACATTGGGTAATCTATAGCCCATCAGAATAGCTACCAGGGTAACAACGATGATGGCTATCAGTGGTGAGGGTACACTTTTCAGTATGCGCGGGAGCAGTAAAACAATGATAAGGGTAACGGCAAACATAACCCATACCAGACTTGAATGGCCCCAAATATGCGGTACCTGAGCAAAAAATATCAGAATACCGAGCGCATTAACGAAGCCTATCATGACCGAACGAGGAATATAGCGCATCATGCGCGACAGGCCTGTTAGGCTGAAAAGGATTTGAACTATCCCAGCCAAAATTACCGCTGGCAATATGTATTCTACGCCGTGTGCGTGAACCATCGGGCCGATCACCAAAGCAACCGAACCCGCCGCCGCGGATACCATGGCAGGTCGGCCTCCAAGGATGGAAAGCGTGAAGCAAAGGACGATGGAGGCGATCAAACTCACTTTAGGATCGACTCCTGCAATGACTGAAAATGAGATAACTTCCGGTACCAGTGCCAACGCTGTCACAACACCAGCGAGACATTCACGGGTCATAAGTTTTGGTGATTTTAAAACCTGCCACACTCGCAATTCATTATTCGACTCTGCGGGGTTAGGAAGGTTATGAGTGTTATTCATAAAGTCTCTTATTATTCATGCTTAAGTAAATATTAACCGGGAGCTGGGTGACACCAGTGTGTTTACTCCTGTTAGGAAGCTGATAGCGGAAGCGCCAAATTTTCTTACCGGTGGTTTTGACTAACAAAAATAAGCCATCTCCATCATGGAGAGCCAGGTCTTTGTCGATGGTTTTTGCTTTTTGTACTTCGGTGGGGGTGAGGGGGCGTGTTATCCTTGCCATGTATGGTTCTTCCCTTAATTGGTATACGTCCATTGGTATCTATCTTAGCGTATACCAATTGTCTCTGGCTTCAGGCGGATATCCTTGTGACTACTACAGACACAAAAATCTATGGTCACCCCCGTTTTTGCAACACCGATTTTGATTTATGATGGGCTTGCTTAAATCTATTCGGCGTCTGGTGGACAAAAATGTCCGCGCCATGATGAGTTCCGCACCTGATGAACCTTAAAAAACCCGTCGGCTTCAAAGAGCCATTTTTTGTGTCAGGTTCATCATCAGGCCGCTGTGCCGTTCATGTCATCAATAATCAGTCGTCGCAAAACCAGAAAGTCACTTGGTAACTCATTGAGCTGACAGTAGATTTACTGTTGGCTCTTTTATTTACTGAAGACGGTTCCTTGTGTGGTGACTGCCCAGGCTATTCGCGCCAGTTTGTTCGCTAATGCGCAGGCCACCACATTCGAGTGATGTCGTGTCAGTTGCCCATTAACCCACTCCGCCAGTCGTCCTGACTGATACTCCAGCCGTTGCATATAGACCCGCGCGCACTGCACCAGTAGCCGTCTCAGATTTTTATCCCCCCGCTTGCTGATGCCCATCAGGGTACTTTTCCCGCCGGTACTGTATTGGCGGGGTACTAATCCCGTTGACGCAGCAAAATCCCGGCTGCTGAGGTAGTTTTTCCCATCTCCCAGTTTGGTGGCGAGCAAACTGGCAGTGATTGTCCCGATACCGGGAATGGTGAGCAGGCGTTGTGCTGTTTCATCATCGGCCAGATGGTTTTTTAACTCTCTTTCGATTTCTTCGATCTGTTCACAGAGATAGCCATAATGCTGATGAAGTCGGGTGAGCAGTCGCACCAAATAAGGCGGTAGCTCGTGCTCCTCAGGCACAGTCGCCAGTCGTTTTATCACCGCAATACCGCGTGGCATGCTTATGCCAAACTCAAGTAAAAAAGCATGCATTTTTGGTGGCTTTGACCCGCTCCCTCACCAGTGCATCGCGGACACGATGCAGAGCCGACATGGCCTGCTGGTCTTCGGTTCTGGGTGTCACAAAGCGCATGGAGGGACGGGAAGCGGCTTCGCATATGGCCTCAGCGTCGATGAAATCATTTTTATTACTTTTAACAAAGGGTCGGACAAACTGCGGAGAAATGAGTTTGACCTGATGCCCTAACTGGCTGATATGACGGGCCATAAAATGGGCCCCGGCACAGGACTCCATCGCGACAATGCAAGGCGGGCAGGTGGCGAGAAACTGGGTGAGTTGAATGCGGGAAAACCTCTTGCGTAATAATGTGTTGCCGTGTTTTTCCTGGCAATGAATATGGAATGAATTCTTACCAAGGTCGATGCCGATGAGCGTAACGTTTTGCATGATGATCCCTCCAAAAAGAAAACCCTGTCAGCTTACCGCTCACAGGGTGGGGGTGACCATCTCATTAACCCGGCAGCGGGGCCGGGTTAGGTGATGTTATATTGCTGATTTTGCGAAAGATATTATTGCGTTTTCATCATTGTGATTAAGACAAGTAATATGGTTTTTTTCAAAAGTTCGGCGTATCTCATCCATTGCTCTAGTCTCTACAGCGGTAGGATTTTTTTGTCCGTCTATGGTAAAGAGAACGCTTGTTAAGTTTAAAAGATTCTCGTTTGCTGCTCGAGTAACCCTTGAAACCCAAGAGTCGCAGTGCTCCATCATTTTACCTGGCTCATTCTGAACAAAAGCCAGAGGTTTGATCGCGCATAGAACTTTTTCATCATCTTTTGCAACAAATGGCATCGTGAATTTTGTTAGGTCACCGCCAAAAGTTTCACGTTTAAAGGCGTTACGAAGCTCTGCGTGCGTGTTAAGCCTATGTCTTAACTCCTTTGCGAGAATATCTTCTCTACGCTCTTTGTTATAATCGGAGTGGTTTATAAATCTATCATAAATTTTATTTAGCTCATTTTCTGGGCTTTGAGCCAGAATCACGCGAGTAGAGCTAAAGTGAAAGATTGATTCTTTTCTTGCAGTTAGGTAACTAAAAAAGTTTGCTATATCGTCTGCTGTTCTGAGATTTTTTGTTTGCTCTTGAGCAAGTTTAAGCTCACGCGCAACCGCATCTCTTGCGAGGCGGAATATTGTATCGTCGCGAAAAAAAGCACTAACACGAGCATCATTACTCTTCGTTAACTTGAAATAGAATGCATGATTTTTAGGTGCGCATAACACTACGCCTATGTTTGCGAACTCTTCCGTTTCCGCATAGGGCGCATATCTTACAATGCTGTATAGACATGGCGTAGTCATTTGATATTACTCCAGAACTCTTCACCTAAGGCTCTATCTAATGTACTCTCAACAAAAGATAGAAATGCTATATTTTCATCAGTGTCGTCTAGTTCCCACTCTTCAGGAATGTCTTCGATAGCTGAAGATAGCACAGTTCTTGCCTGAGAGATTTCATCTTCTTGCTCCTGTTTATCAACAAGGTCATAAACCCAAGAGCGGTGCTTAGCACTATAGACATGGTATTCAAAGTCGCTTTCCAGATCATCATGATCGAAGGCTAGGTTATGGTCAATGAGGTAATGCCTATTATTTTGGTAATCAAAAATAATGTTAACATTCCCACCTATTGGTGAGAGCGTTCTGTCTGAATTATTCACCCATCTATCGAATAGGTAAATTTTCTTTTGTGTGGACACGTCCACGTTATTGTGGGCTTGCGTAAATGTAATTGGGGCAACACCGGATATGTATTTTGTTGCGAAAGCATAACCTTCGTAAAGTTCTCTCCGCCACTCAGGGACGAACTCTGTTAATGATCGGTCGATGTATACTATTTTGAATTCGGGAATTGACAGCCCCAATGAGTCTGCTAAACATGCAGAGATCCACTCAGCCATTAGTTGTTTTTTTGGTACGCATGGCATTCCTTTGACAACATATAGATTATCGTCATTGCATTTACACAGAAATGGTTGTGTTGCGCAATCGGGTATGCGGCGAACAATTTCTACAACTTGTAGTATCTCATTGTGCATAGTGTAATTGCATTTCCTTATATTCTATTCGCACGCAATTTGTTTACCCACCCCTCTATGGGCTAGCAGTGGGTTAGGCTAACAATTAAATATTCCGGGCACAAAACCTTAATTTTCCTTAAGCATCATAGATCGAATATTTTGTAACACAAATACTGGGTATATATCAGGGGGATAATGGCCGGTAGGTTACCGGCCTGACGGGAGTAACTTAAGCCTGAAACCAATCATCAGCACTTTCCCATGTTTCCTGCAAAATCTCTTCGACCGTTTTCTTATCCTCGTTAGCTCCACCCAGCACTGTTAACCCATCGGCACCCGCAAATCTGACTTTGACATCGACATCGCCAAACTTCCTACCTAGCCGTTTATCCAATTCTTCAGTCAATGCATTAGTGTACCCAACCGGGAATTTTTTAATGTTCAGCTTATCTATGGTCACTTCAACACGTAGCATATTTTTTCCCTCAGCTGTGATAGCGGGTTTTGGTATTAACATCTTCAATACCAGACTCGATATAGTCCACCCGCCTCTGTAATTCACTAATCAGCTTTTTGGCGGCATCCAAACGAATCATGACTTGTTGGTCTGGGTAATGCTCTGGTTCAATCTGTCTGAATCCGGTGAGAGTATCAGTGAATGACGAGCGCATGAGGATGAACTCACCAAAGGCGCTGTGAGCCGTATCAAAAGAAGTCAGCTCTCGCATCCCGGTAAACTCATCTTTATGATTTATTGCCATGACTTAACTCCCACCCAATAACTGTTTTTATATACAGTATTATTGAGTGGGAATTGAATTTGGTCAACCAGAAACGTTGGAGGATTTGTGATTTAGCACTAAAAATAAGAGGTTATTTTGTTTCACTTTGTTACAAGTAGAAAAGCCTCAGAGGTGAGTCTGAGGCTTAATCTGGGTTCACTTTCAAATGCACGTGCATTTTAAGTGCATTTTTTTGTCCTTTTTGAGTCGTTTCACCGTCTGGTCGGTGTCGCTAACTCATTGTTTTTGCTTGTGCAGTCCTTGCACGGTCTTACTAAAAGTGCTGGGGGACGCTGAATATATTAATCAATCTATTGTTTTTTTTTGATAAAAATCTAATTCAACTTTGTTTCGTATACCTAAACGTATACCAATAACTTGAAGTCATGGATTTTGTGAGTCATTTCCGAGCAAATAAGAAATGCGATTTGATATTGGTCTTTTACATACCTGTTGGCGAAAAAAAAAGATTTATAGAAAAACTGTTCACACTGTTCACTTTTGAATTTAATCATTTAAATACAATGCATTAGGTGGTGATGAGTTAGTGACGAGTTTATCCAAACTGGTCACTTGCTGTGAACAGTCGGCCATTTAATACAAAAACACCGGCCTAGGCCGGTGTGATTATTTTTGAGGTGCCAAGATAGGTGGGACAGAGTTGGGGATAAAAGAAAGGCCTGCAAGCAGGCCCGAGTACACACTGATACATTGCTCCCCGGTGTTGGATGTATGAGGTTTGTACAACGCAACTATAAGTGTCATAACTGATAGCGTCCAATGGGTTAGGCAGATCAATAACGCCATATTGATCGGTAGAAACGATCGTGATGCTGTTTATTCAATATGCTTCACATTTAGGCAACCAGTCGGCCTCGCAGTCTTCACTTAATATCAGATTGGTTTGCATCCCTTGGTTCGTCTTACGCTTCAACAAGGCTATTTCATATTCGCTCAAGGTTTGTGGCACAGCGCGCCCGAATGCGGTCAGGCTCATTGGCCGTTGATGGCCGCGCGCCTCCATAAATGACAGGTAAGCGTGATACAGGTATTTACGCGGGTTGGCCGGAATAATATTAGCATTCCCCATATACAGACCATTGGGCGTATTAACCGCCAGCAGATAACCACAAAAATCAACCAGCGGGTCAGCACCGCGTTTAATTTCCAGCGCTTCATCCGAGTTCTGCTGTGCTTCAAGTAGCGCACGGGCATCATTAGGAGCATTAAAACGCTGCATCAGGTGACGCACAATCACCGCCAGTTCACCGGTAATTTTTGCCAGTAATAGCGGGTCGCGCTCATTGGCCGGAATGACTTCCGGGAACGGCAGGATAACCCGGCGACGGGATACGCCGCCGCTGCGGTCACTGAACTGCATCGGGTTATTATTGACGGCCAGAATCACCGCCGGGATATGAGTGGAATAGGCATCACGGTATTTCGGGTCTATGGCGACAGCATCACCGCCAGTGATGGCTTTAATGCCCGCACCGTCACCGCTCCAGCGCTCTTGGTCTGGCAGGATAATCAGAGAGAAGCCCACCACAGAAGCACGTTCCCGCGATGACTCCAGCGTATCGATAGTAGCTGAGGTGGTATTGTCTTTACCGGCCAGCAAGCTGGCAATGGAGGCCATCACGCTTTTGCCACTGCCGCCCGGTCCGGTCACCTCAAGGAACAGTTGCCAGTCATAGCGGTTCGCCAACACCATATAAAGCGCCGCGAGAATACGCGCCTGTTTTTCGTGTTGTTGCCCGGCGGCCCGTGTTAACCAGCGCCAAAAGTGCGGGGCATGGTCGGACAGATTTTCCCCGGCTTTGGGCGGGGTGTAATCGACACTGTTTACCGTGCGTAGCCAGTGCGTTTTCTGGTGTGCGCTGAACTGGCCGGTAGTGGTATCAAATACCCCGTTACGAAAACCTATCAAGTGCCGGGCGGGTGTTCCCATTTGTGGCACCATCAGCTTAAGTGTATCGAGTACGCTGTTTATCCCTGATGCTGAGAACGGGGCGCGGATTTTATGGAACAAGGCGGCAATTTCCCGGCTGAGTAACCGATACGGCAGCACCTGCCACGCCCCGTTCTCATATCGGCACAGGTCTTCACCCACCTGTGGCACGGCCAACAAGTGTTGATAGTGCTCTGCCAGCAACTCGGCCTTTTCACTGGCGCTCATGGCTTTCAGGTCGGCGTCACTGAGCGTATCAAACGGGCTGGGCTGTTGCGGCTGATTAAATGCCTGTAACTGGGTCAGGGTAGCCAGTTTGCCTTGCTGCTGATAAACGTCGTTCCAGTCACCCACAACCGGCGGCAACGCCAGCTTACCGCCGCTCAATTGGGCGGCCTCGGTTGCGCGGGTCTGGCCGGTGCCGTTCTCGTCATTATCGGCGGCCAGCAATAGCAGTGCATCCGGGTAGTGAGTACGCAACTGTTGCGCCAGCGCGGACAGATTGTTAGCACTGAGCGCAACACAAACACTTTCCCCGGTCAGGTGATGCACTGTTAGCCCGGTAGCATAGCCCTCGGTCAGCCAGATAACGGCGTTGTCCCGCCCGGGCAAGAAATGACAGGCCGCTTTCACCTGCCCCCCGGCCAGTGTGCGCTTGTCACCGTTGGCGTTAATCAACTGGATGTTGACTACCTCACCGGTGTTGTCGGTCAGGGGGAATAACAGGTCGCCGGGTTGATAGGTAATACCGCCCACATGCAACGATTGACCGTGTAATGTCAGCGCCTCCAGCTCCGGCCAGCCTTTGGCGGTCAGATAGGCATTCCCGGCCAGTGATTGGGCGACAGTCAGCAACTGTCTGGCCTGTTCTGCGGCCCGCTGCCGTGCCTGCGCTTTCTCCTGCGCGTCCTGTCCGGCATCATGTACCGGTAATGTCGGGTGTGACGGCTCCCCTAACACCTCGGCTACTTTGCAGGCGGCTTCCTTGGGTGTGACCGCCAGCGCCTTTTCAACCAAATTCAGGCCATCACCGCCGCCGCACTGGTTACAAAACCATGTGCCACGCCCTTGCAGGTTATCAAAGCGAAAACGGTCTTTACCGCCACACATTGGGCAGGGCTGCGCCCGACCGCCAGCGGTGATGTGAATACCGAGCGCCGGGAGCAATACCGGCCACTGGCCGGTGGCTGCACGTGAGGTGTGTGAAACGCTTAATGTTGTCATTCTCTGTTTCTCCTCAGTGCAGGGTGGTTTGACTGGTTGTAGTTATCTGCGCTTGGCACAGCTCATCCATCATTTTTTGCCCCAGTACCGTCAGGCGCGGCGGAGCCAGCAGAATATCCGGCTGAACCATGTCACTGAGCATGGTGCAGGCCATATCCATACCGGCCTCTGGCCCGTGCTGGCGCACATAATAGCCCTCAATATCCATCGCAATCGCCATTTGCAATTCATCTAGCGAGTAACCAAGGCGTACTCCGTGAGACACGCAGGTATCAAGATAGGCATGGGCTAACGCACGGCGATAAACAGCGGTACGGACTTCAACGGGCAAACAGGATTGATTTAGGGTATTCATGCGATAGGTGCCTCCATGCGGGATAAGATTTGTGATTCGCAGGTGTTCATTACCTGTCCGAGTTGGTCAGTCAGTAGCGCCACCATTGAGGCGAACGATTCAGGCGACGGTGGGGTAATGCCGTGCAACAGGCTGCTTTGCGTTTCCAGCATATCGAGGAACGTCACACCGACATTGTGTGCATGTTGGAGGCGTAAGAAATCAGCATGAGGGATGCTGTACTGCGTATCACAGTCATAACGGGCGGCAAGGGTATTCATGCGACTTCCCCCAGTGGCAGACGGCCAGCAAACGACAGGATGTAGTCACGGGTTAAACGCAGGCGGGCATTCTTCTCACTGCTGGCGGTGGTACGCAACATGCAGGGACGCGCCGTTAATTCAGTACGACGAACAGCAGCAAACAGGTAGATAAATTGCGGGTGTAACGGGGTGAGGGATGTAGCCATAGTGGCAGCCTCCAATAAGTATTGGTTATTGCTACCACCGAAGTTCCTACGCTTATGGGTGGTAGCCCAGACGGGGGTAGGAATACCGGCCTTATTGGAAACCGGCCAGCCCGAAGGCTGCCCCGCCTGGGCCACCATTGCTTGATAACGACAGCGGTATAGAAACCACTGCGTAAAAAACTGGTAGGCCGAGGCCACGACATAAAAAAACACGCATGGCGCGTGTTGAGTCGCCAATAAGTAACACGGGTTCCTACGCCCGGCTGCCGATTTTGCGACAGCACGGCGACTATAACGCAAGGCCTGCAAAAAATGCAAGCCAGAGAAAAGCCCTTTTTGCGGGATGAATGTCATCGGTTTAACAATCAGTCTGAATATCAGGCTTGGGCTGAGTAGGAGCACGGGAGTAGAAATTGGCCTGTGCTGGCGTACTCGGCGTATTGCCCGACATCACTTGCACCACGCCGTTTAGCTGGCTGCGGTACTTGGGTAAAGCAAGGCCGGGTTGTTGCTGTGCAATCTGGAACGCTTCAGCGATGTACTGCACGTCGCCCTCATTCAGAGTGAAGAATTGCTCGCCGATTTTTAGGGTGATCATGCTGATACCCCCTGACGGTTAGCAATACGCTCTGCCATCCAACCCTCAATCTCAGAGGCCAGCCATGCGACGTTCTTACCGCCGAGGGAAATCTGTGCGGGGAAGTGGTCACGGCTAATCAGTTCATAAATGGTCGAGCGGGATAAGGCGGTGGTATTAATCACTTCCGGCAGACGCATAAAGCGGTCACGCGGGTAGTGTATTGCCATTGGGGGGGGGTGTATTGGATAAAGTCTGTTGTGTCATTGCAAGCATGTAAAGCTACCTTGTTGTTGTCCGGCCATATACCGCCGGGTTTGCTGGGATTCAGTTGGGTAGCCCCCTATTGTGAGAATATTTTTACCTGATGCAACAAGCCGTTGTTGTGTGGTTCAGCAAACTCACCAAACCGAACTCATCCTAGAAACTCGCCGCATTTGCCTTCTTTTGCCTTTATTTGCCTTTGTTTGCCTCTATGACTATTTCGCTTATTTTTCACTCTCATTTCATTGGAGTAGTTGGAATATAAAATTAATTTTAATGCAAAAACAGTATAAGTGATTGGTTAATTATCACTCTGTCTGAATGGTTTTTTAGCTAGCCAGAGAAAAAGCTCTTTTTAACCCAGTGAACAGTAGTGAACACTTGGTGAATAGTTTCAAGTGAACTGTTCACTCTTTTATTTATTGATTATTAATACTTTTTTCTTAAAGTGAAGAGTAGTGAACAGTTTTTATAAAACTATTATTTTTATGGCCTTATTTAAGCTGATGTAGAGCGTGTGTTGTATGGGAAATGGCACAACGGGCATTAATTGAGGCGTTGTGTGAGAGCTTGCAAAATGACTCCACATTGACTGAGACGGAGTTATAACTAGATGAGCCAAACAACCCCACACCCAGTAACACCCGCCCTTGAAAATTTTAAAGCGGCGAAAGCGCAACACCTGAAGAATGAAGAAACCTACGAAGAAATTATTGCGTCCATTGCCCGCAGCCAGCAAAAGCAGCGCGACGCCGAAAACCAGAGCCAACAGGCTGACGGCAGTTGGCGCAAATTGTTTCGCAGTCTGCGCGGTGAAATGACGGATGAGCTGCAAACCGAACATATCCGCCGGATTTCACAGCGAGAGCTGGCACAAGAATTTGGACATCTGATTGAAGAGCTGGAGTTGGATAAAGATTACACGTCACTGCAATTATGTGCTTCTGCAAAACCCTATAAAGACACACATAAAGTAGCGTTGATGGAATATGCGAGGCTGGAAATGTCTGCTGCGATGAAAACTCTGTCACCCGAACTCATCCGGGCAGCGAAAATCATGGTAAGTGCGAACGAACTCTACACTGACTCATCACCGGCGAAGGCACTGGGTACACTGACAGCGACTCTTCTTTCATTAGCGGGGCTTTATTCGTTTGATATGGAGAAAGAATCGATATTAGCCGAACTCACACTACAACAACCACAACCGGGTTATGTTGACTCTGCTCTGAACAATAGTCCGATAAAATGTGCGCGGTTATTTGAAGCAATAAAGGTAAAACGGGAAAAACTAAACCCAGCCGGGGAGCAATAATTATGATGCGTTGTCCTGTGTGTAAACATGCGTCTCATACGCGTGCCAGCCGCTATTTATCTGAGCAGACAAAAGAAGCCTATTATCAGTGCCAGAATATAGAATGTTCTTGTACCTTTAAATCGATTGAGAGTGTGGATAAAATAATTACCCGCCCACCGGTTAAAGAGCCAGAAATAATACCTGATGTTATTCTACCAGAACGAAAAGTATTAAATCGCTACGGTTCTAACGCACGAATTCATTAATAATCTCACCCCGCCTGTAACCTCTCAATGCGGGGACTTTTCTCCGACTCTCACCACTTCGCCCTTGCCGTTTAAGGGCTTTTTCTCTGGCTAGCCTGCCAAAAAGAGCACTGCATGCATATAGTGCATGATTTTGCATGCAACACCCCGGCATCAAAACACCTGAAACACCGCACCACAAGGGCTTGTAGGCTCTCTATGTCATGCATGAAAAGTGCATGATAAAGTCAGAGCGCGTAGGTGGGGGACCATTGCGCGCATAGGCAGTACAAGCAATTTCGATATGATTCCCATCGAGTCATTAAATGTAATTAACTGAAAATAATGTTTATCTGTAATCTCTTTTAATTAACTCTGGGACTGAAGTTGAGTAACAGAACTCTCTGTTAATGTTGGCTATTAATGCAATTATTTGGTCCTCAACTTCGTAAAAATCATTTCTTGGTAATCTGGGCTGCACTATTCCGAATTCAATTAATGTTGAAACAATATTTATCTGATGTGATACATAAGAAAAGGAACCTTTATTTGCTTTGGTACATGCGGCATTTGAATTTGATATTATATTATTTAATTTAAGAACTAGTGCACAGTATTCATCAGAAACTGATGTTGATCCGGAACGGGACTTGTTAAATATAATATTATACCACTTGAAGATATCAAAGGATGCAGGAGATAATCTATCTCTTTTATTTATTTCATAAGATAGGTATTCTTGAAATATTTTGAAGTGAGATATGTGATTCCCTAGAGCAGAGACACTGACACTATTTATATAGCCCATTAGAGCAACAATTATCCCACCAATACTAGCAACTATACCTAATAGAATGAACATTGCCTGTAGAATTAAAATTGACTGAGAGTATCCAGTTGCTGCATTTTTTATGCATGTATTATTAAAACAAAAGTCTTTTTCAAAGTAACCTTCTTGTGTGCCAGTTAAAATAGCGGAAATGCCAAAGGTTACTATGCCAGTAATAGTGATTGCATATAAAAATAAAAGTAAAATTCTTAAAGGTATGGATTGTATTTTACTAAGTAATAGGTATTTTTTTAAAAATAGAAAAATATTCATTTTAATATTTCTCGTTATTATTGAATGTAAGTTGGTGGTACAACCTTAACTCTACTTCGAAACGCAGATGCTTCTCTGGTAAAAGTACGTTGCAATATATTTAAGCGCTCATGAATTCTATAATATCTTTTCCAATACCAATAGGTATCATGCTTTCCATTTTTATAATCATTTTCAAGCCTTAATAAAGATACTGATACTCTATCAATATCTTTTTTCGACGGTAAAGGGGCTAATTTAACTAATCGATTGAATAAACTCTCATGTTGTGAATGGTTTACTCTTTTCAATTTGTTAACCCTCCCCATGCATCTATTGAAGTCTTTTCTATAAGCATGAGTTGTTCGATAGTTTGTTTCAGAAGAAAGGCTTTCAATGTTTCTAACAGATGCTCTAATGCGCCTGGCCTCATCTGAGGGTAATCTAGGTTCAGAAAACGATACTCTTAAACCATGAACCGTTAAGGGGCTGGTCGAAGTATAATAACATTGAGTTTTTTTTAAGTTCACAGGTAAATCCTTCTCATGCAACATATTTATAATAATGTCTTTTGCATATGAGAAGTCATAGTTAGAAACTGTTGATGAAACAGTAATATCATCAACAAGACGAGTGTACCTTAAATTTTTTCTAGTTAGTCTATCAACAATTTTACCTTCAATATCATACAAACATAAACATGATAAATAGCTTGAGGTTAAAGCACCTTGTACTAAATGTCCTTCAAAACAGCAGATATTAGTCAGGGCCCGGGATACGTCTTCATTAAAAAAGAAAAAGTTATTAAAAATATCTTCTATATGTATATCCTGTACGTTATCAAAAAAATTCTGTATGTCGACTTTTAGTAAGCTTTTTGATTGGCAGTGAACTCGGGCGCAAGCTATATAATCTTTCTGCTCAATATTTTCATCCAAAAACTGATTTGGGATAGACCCAAATAGGTATGAAGCCCACAAAATTGGCGGGTTCTTCCTTTCTCTTCCTTTAACTGTGTATAAATTGAATATTCTTCTGTTAATTCGGCGTTGTATTTTTCGCAGGAAGGACTTTGGATTATATATTTTTCTTAAGCTACCATCACTCTTTTCAATTTCAGAAGGTGTATATCGCTCACTATCCGGAGTTGATAAGGCTACGTTCAACTCATATTGAGAAATATCTAGTGCTTCACATAAACTTTGAATTGAATTGATTGCAGATACAGTGTTTTTTTGTGTGTGTCTAATTTTTAAAGACATAATAATCTCTTATAACAATATAAGCTCGATCACCTCGATAGAGAGGACTGGGGAGTATGTTGCTTTTATCGGCTATTACTGACAACTGCCATGATCCCCATGATCGAGCTTACCGTCCATCTCTACTCTGCGTAGCCGAGAGAGGGGCGTGCGTGTGGCCTCTCCCGAATGGCTTAGTTTAAAACTAAGCGCCTTGCGGCTTTAGTCAGTGAAAGATTGGTATTCTCAGCCGATTGATGCAAAAAAGCGGTTCGCTAATGCATAGCTATACTTGCACTGATTTCATATATTGTCAAAAAATAAAAAATACACTTTGTATTATATGCATATTAATTATTGTTTCTTTTACACGAAGCCCCCCACCATGACATCAATTCTTTACGTTGCTCGAAGTATGTTGAGCGATTATAAGCTTTCCTAACTTCATTCTTATCACTATGTGCAAGTGCTGCCTCGATCACGTCCGCATTAAAACCGGCCTCATTCATTGCCGTGCTGGCGATTGATCGTAATCCATGAGCTACAAGCTTTCCCCCATAACCAATACGCTTTAAAGCTGCATTGGCAGTCTGACTGTTCATTGGATTACTTGGATTATTGCGGCTAGGGAAAACGTACTGACGATTACTACTAATTGGACGCATGATTTCAAGCAGCTCTAAGGCCTGTTCTGATAGAGGGACTATATGATCTCGTTTTGCCTTCATACGCTCAGCAGGTATACACCACTGCTTATTCTCAATATCGATCTCTGCCCATGCTGTTGCTGATGCCTCGGAGGGACGTATCAGCGTCAATAATTTCCATTCAAGTAAGCAGCGGGTTGGTATCGACAGATTGCTCATAGCTATAGTACGCATTAGCTTGGGTAATTCTTCTGGCCTTATGGTTGGCATATGCTGCTTTTTAGGGCGTTCAAAAGCGTTACCTATACCTGATGCAGGATTAGCATCAATCAAGCCTACATTTACCGCATAAATCATTATCTCGTTTATACGTTGTACCAATCGCCTGACCGTCTCTAATGCCCCACGTGCTTTGATTGGCTCTAATACTTGAATAAGAGTTCGTGCTTTAAGTTCTTGGATGGGAATATTTTCGATGCTGGGTAAGATGTCTTTTTCAATAGAACGCCAAATATCTTTCGCATGGGCTGCGCTAACATGGCTTTCTTTCAACTCGAACCATTTGCGGGCGACATTCACAAAAATGCTTTCCTCCGCTATCTGGAGCTTTTCAGCCTCTTCACCAGCCCTCGTTTGAGGGTCTGTCCCTCTGACTAACATCGCTAGTTTCTCTGCGCGTATCTCTCTGGCATCTGCGAGGGATAGTGCTGGGTAAGCGCCGAGGCTGATCATAGTGCGTTTGCTACTATTAGGAAGCTGATAGCGGAAACGCCAAATTTTCTTGCCAGTGGTTTTGACTAACAAAAATAAACCATCACCATCATGGAGGGTAAGGTCTTTATCTATGGCTTTCGCTTTTTGTACTTCGGTGTGAGTGAGGGGGCGTGTAGTCCGCGCCATGCAAGGTTCTTCCCTGTAATTGGTATACGTTTATTGGTATACATCTTACCGTATACCAATTCGTATACCAATAGACACCGGTTTCAGGCGGATATCCTCGGACTATTACAGACACAAAAAAGCCCGCAAACCTAGGTGGTATGCGGGCTTTCCGTACTTCTCCGGACTTATCTGGTAATACCCGGATCATTATTTGGTGGGCTGGGGTCCCTGTAACTAAGCGTATAATAAATTGATTTTTATAATTATTTTGTTTTTATATTTAATTGAGGGTTCAATGAAGGGACCAAAGAAATAACATGAGCAAAGTTGTGTCGTTTTTCAGAGTTAAAATCATCAAGAGTGCTGATGCCGAGGAGTTGAACTCACGACAAGTATCAAAATCTATTAGGATCAGAGATAGCATGTTTAACGCTCAGTGGTAAATCTTACACCTACTCAAACATTTTTTAGCCTGAAGCAAGATGAATAACAGATGAGAGTTCAGAATTTAAACTCAAAGAAATTAACTGCATGATAAATAACAAAATATTAAATAACTTCAAATAGAGTAAAAAAATAGCACTTTTTGCAAAAATGCTTCAAAGCCCACGGCAACTGGCTTTCGTTACTCCCATCTCTAATCTGTCTAAAAATCCCTCACATCTTGATCAATTCGTGCTTTTTGAGAGTTGATCGTCATAAGCGATCTGAAGATACTACCTCCATCAAAACAACAATGGAGAAATGTATGACAGAAAGAAAAAGATTTATCCGTTTACCTGAAGTATTGAAAAGAACGGGTCTTTGCAAAGCTTGGATCTATAAACTTATTAGTCAAGATCGTTTCCCTGAACCTATAAAGCTTGGTGAGCGTGCAATAGCATTTGTCGAGAGTGAAATAGATGAATGGATTGATCAGATGATTGATTTATCCCGAAATAAATCGGCCTGATATTTAAATATCGTAAAATAAAAATATCGTTATAAAAATACAGATAAAAACTGTATGGAATTCTTTTAACTAAAATAAGGTGATAAATATGAAGATTAAAACTTTTGAAAATACAGCAACAGAGTTTTTTTATGTGTTATCAATGAAGATTTATGTAGAGGCGGTCAGTGATACAGAAGAAAGTTATAGTGTTTTTTGTGATCGAGCAATGAATATTCCATTTATGGATGCATTCTTTTCAGAAATAATAAGTCTAATAGAGAAAAACTTTAATCACTATGTCAAACGTTATGGCGCAGATGAAAAACTAGCAGATGTTGATTTCAAAGCAGTGAAAAGAGCACTGTTTGAAACTCACACAGAGGCATTAGAAATAAACGAGTGCTAATTTTCAATAAGAACATTAGTCATATATTAACGCATGTCGTAAGTTAATAAAAATACCAGCAATGCTTATTTAGCCCCGAAAGGGGTTGATAGAACTACGCCATCAATTTGAACTAAATATAATGAGGTGTTAAATGAAAAATAGATTAACTGTCAAAGATTTTAAAAATAAAGATTCATTTTTCTTCTATGCAGCATCCTTAATAGCATGTCAGGAAAGTATTGATGAAATCAGCAGCTATTATAATGGTAATAGAACTGATTCATTAAACAACGCTGTTTTATTGAAACTTCTGATAAACAATATCGTTATGTATATATTCAATAACTTTGAAAATATGGTTGAGACCTATGGATATAACGAAAACCTTGATGAGGTAGATTTAGACCAAGTCATAGAGACGCTCTGTGTTATCCTGAAAGAAAAAATAAGTGAAGGGTTAGTCTAACCATTATGATTGATATCTGGCCTCTAACGAGGCCGGTATAGATAATCTGCGGTTTTTCTTAGTATTGTATTATACATTACTTTAGCTTTTTTTCTTCCTTGACTCTAATCTCTTCAATAAACTTGGCTCTATCACCATTAAAAAGAACTGCAGGGTTAATGTAATAGATATATTTTGATTTACTTTGTGCGATGATCTTTTTATCAATAAGTTCTTTGATGCCCCTATAGTAAACAGGGTTAGATAAATTAAAGTCACATTGAGCTGCAATGTCTTTTGCTTTTTCAAAGTTCATATAGACTTCATCCTTACCAATGACGTCAGACATCACGAACATAAAAATATAAAAAAGCTTGTTGCCGGTAAGGGTTAGATCAAATAACACCCGGACTCGTGATATGAATATTTTTACGAACTTGGCTTTATCCACTTCTTGTATCGAGTGGATGACTTTTTCATATTTATCACCTTCGGGTGTTTGAAACTTCTCTCCACGCGCCACAGTTCTTTTTCGGCCTCTGGTTTCTATTTCAATATCATCTTCGAAAATAAATGGATTTTGGTTAAATGTTTTCCCAGCCATAAATACTCCTTTTTATTATTATGTTTTAATCTATATAATATTTTTAACAGAAATGTCAAATATAGTTTGAAGTTTTATCTTCATTTCTTATAGGAGTAATGAAGTAAATACCATCAATAATGAAGTAATCACCATCAATCACGAAGAAAAATCTACAATCGTGAAGAAAGATCTACAATAACGAAGAAAGTAGACTTCTAACTTATTGTTACTAAATGAGTTATTCCCCCTTAAGAAGTATAAGAAATATAAGAGATAAGAGGATTTGGCGTTCGCCCTAGATTTTTATAACAGATGACGGGCTTTTCTTTTTATTTATCGAGTGCCGAATAAAATGGCACCCAATGACGTTCTGTTAATTTGTTTTTCCGTGTTATTGCATTAGCGGCTACGCCGCGATTTTTTATGGATAAATCCATCATTATCGGAGGCAAGCTCCTCACAGCAGAGTGATTGTTAATGACAATCACAAAGCGCTGCTATCAATTGATATTTTTCCGATATATGGGATTAAGAGTAATCTTTTATTGATAATGATACTATTTCTTCACTGTTGTTTCATTTACCTTCATATTTAGCATTGAAATAGATGCAAACTACTTCACCGAGTGAAGAAAACAATTTTTATATCATCGTTGGGGTGTAGCAGTACGACAGCACCATGAGCATTAGCTCATAAGATAAAGATGTTTTCAAAAAAGATCTCAATAAGTTTTTACTAAAACGAAGAGAACAATGATATCAGGAAGTTTTTTTATAAAACTTGGTGTTAAATTTAAAGATAAAAATATCAATGAATATAAATCATTCAATGCATTTGGTTTGCAGTGCTTTTGTAAAATTTTATTTTGATGAAATATATTAAATGCTTAGATAAAACTCAGATTTGAGGAGAAAATAATTGAAACATCTCTTGGCTTAATAAGGCCAGTCTAATGCTGGCCTTTCTTGTTATTAAGTCACTATATAAATCATGATCTTTAAGTTGTTAAGACTTTCCCTGATATTGTATGAATAACTACATATTGTCAGATGACTTTTTCATCTGTTTTACTCAAATAGCCATTAAATCGCTCTCTGAGTTTCAGCTCACTCTACTCATCCACTCTCAATATAGCAAGAAAATGATCGATTAAAACGATCTATAAATCAATATCGATAGTTTTTAACGATTGATAAGCTCTAATCGATCGGGTTTTTAATTGATACTGACGATCGATAACACGCTTATGATAGGTAAAATCTATCATAAGTTTGATTTTGATCGTTACAAACGATATGACGAAAAACAAAAATAATTTAATCCTATCAATTGGTTAAAAAGTTGGTTTGTTCCTTCGTATCAATCGATGCCTCGTATAGAGCCATCTTATTGGTGCCGGAACGGCCTTTATCCTCTCAAACTGACTTCTTTCGAGGGTGTGTATGAGTAAAAGCATTGCGCTATCGGTGGCACTGACGGTTATAGCTTTATCAGGGTGCCAGCAACTTAATGAAGGCGTGAATAAGGTCAATGGGGCGATTAATACCTCGTTATCCTCATTGAACGGAACAGTAGATAACGCATTAGGTCTTTCCACAGCAAAACAAGATACCGGCCCGGCATCCTCAGTTGCTGGCCTTGGTCCTGTCTGTAAGGACTATGAAGAAAATGCAATGGCAGCAGAAAAGAACTGGACGGGTAAACGGATCTCAATTGCTAATGCCACTATTCTTGAAGTCACTAAAGGCAGGAGTGCCAGCGATATGATGACAGGTATGGAAAAAGCAGCTCATGCAAACTACTACCTTCTGTTTAAAACCTCTGATACCAACTACTGCGGCGGTATGGTCTGGATCAATTATTACTCCGGCCTTGATGATGCTGTTCTGACTTACAAGAAGGGTCAGAAGGTTAGCATTACCGGGACTATTAATAATTTCGAAGTTCGTGGTTTCACTACGGTAAACAATGCTGATATGCCGGTTCGTTTGGTTGTATTGAGCAGCGGTACTATCAGTCATTAATAAAGGGTTAACAAATGGAAAACAATACAATTAAATGTCCATACTGCTTCAAAGAAAGCCAGAGTGGTGTTCACGTTTGCACAGGATGCCAAGCGTCAGTATTATATGGAACCTTTCCACAATGGTATGCTGCAGTGGCTATCTTACTGTCCTTCGGCCTGTCTATACTGATCGGAATGTCTACAGGCATGGCGGGCGCTACTATCAGTCTGCCAATAATTTTTATTGTGGCTTTTTTAGCTGGTAAAGCTATTTTCTCGGGTAATGTTGTGTTCAGGCGAAGGATGTAATATTAATCACCAAATGCATAAACCACATCATTACGAAAGATGTGGTTTATAACATGCTATCTTGATGGGCAGATCATTATAATGCTTGCACTCATAGTATTAGTTATTTTTATCAACGCTCAATGTTTTTTTTGTCAAGGAAAATAGCACGATTCATCCCTGTGCGCTCAAATATTGCAAGGTTAAGTAAAAATGCTTCAGACTGAACAGTATCGCAAGGAAGAAACGATGAAACAGGGTCCCCTGAAATCGTTAACATAAAACAAAGATTATTAAGGAGGTTTATCAATCTAAGATAATTTCCTTTCGTATAGTATTCTGTCATGAAACCATGAAGTATACTGTGTCGGTTTAAATTACTTATCCCAGTATCGTTCTGTGTATTTTGATAAAGATGTTTTTCTATATAATTTCTACCATTTAATGCAATCTGATATCTCTCTTCAAACTCGGAAAAAAATTCTTTTGAACTAATATAAATAGGTTTCCAGTCATAATCACGATAGACATAATCATTAATGTAGAACTTTAGCCATGCATCATAAATACTAAGTAAAAATTGAGTGCCAACATTTTCAGGTTCGTCTATTCCAAGCCTAATACCTAACGCGCGAATAGTGCTTTCAATACAAGGTAGGAGAGTGGTTATTGCTGAGCGATATAATCCGAGACAATATGTCTCTGTTGTTTCTCTTATCTGTACTAAACATTTTTCGAGAACGGGAAATTTTGTGTAGTGTTCTATAACTAAGAGTGAAAGCACTTCTGGAGGGAACATTGATGTGAGAGAACGTTCACCTGCCAGTATTTTCATCTCCCGAGTTGGGGCTTTATTTATTTGAGCACAGTGGTGTGAAATAATACCGAATGATACATAATTGGGAAGGATTATCTCAGCCTCATTTAATGTTTCACCCATAGCTTTTATAAGCGTATTTTTTGACCTGTACACGTCATACTGTGGGATAAATGCCTTATATTCTTTATAGCAAACACTGAAGCCATGTAGGTTAGTTATAGAGTTTTTAATAGTTGCTGACTGAACAGAAAATTCACCAATACCAAATTGTTCATTCAATATGGAATTCAGTATTTCGATGTCATCACATTTCTTATTCTTTCTTTTAAATGTGCGATATATTTTTCTAAATATATTATCGATGTCATCTTGCATTATAAGTTAATTTCCTTATGAAAATAATTTAAAATCTAACACTATTGGTCATGATAAACTAGATGAAAGTGCTAAATATAGACTTTCCCCTGTATCTGGCTGGGTTTGTTTTATTAAAACTTCCACTATTAGCATAACGTATAGTAAGTTAGAACAGATTTTGACATTAAATAAAAGGCAACATGAAACGTGAACAATAGCACATTATTTCATACTCGGTGGTCTCAGCTTAGGTCCTGATAGCTTTCCATCAATGGGAATCTTAGGCACATAGTCTAGATCACTTTCATGCCGCGTCGGCGGTTTTGGCCTGCTGGGGAAACGTCTGATATCTTCTTTGGTAGGTCGATAGTCATCACTGTTAAACCTAGCTCGTTTCTCAAACTCAGTACGGGGAACATAGATACCCTGCACCTCATCAAAAACATAGTTTTCAGCAATACGCTTATCGTGTTCAACGTCAGGGGGAACAGGTTTCTTCTTGGCCCAGACAAATTTCTCCTTGAAGAAATCCACGACCAGCAGGGTGAAAAGCTTGAAGATACCATTCTGACGAGGTTCAACTTGTTTCTTCTTAGACTTAACAGGAGCGCGTTTACCTGCTCTGGTTTTTGCTGAAGATGGGGTTTTAAATTTAGTGCGTGTATGAGGTGCGGGAGCAACCAGAACAGGCTGTTGGTCTTCTGATGATGACTGCGAACCCGTTTCAGGCAATACGATCTCAACAGGCTCAGGCAACTCGGACACGGTGAAGCTTCTGAGGTCAACAATGATCTGTTGGTCCAGATCTTTAAAGGTTCGGTAGGTAACCTGAGCTTCCTGTTTCATCTCATCACGAACAGCCTGTTCAGCAGCACGGTTTTCCTGAACACTCTTGCTGTTCCACTTAGCACGGTGAATACGCTGAATCGGGGGACGACTGGTTAACGTTGCTTTGGCAAGCCATAACGCCTTGTCTTCAACATTCAATGTAATAGCGGCATTTTCCAAGGCTTCATTGTGTTGAGCATCAATAGAACGGTGATCAATACGTTCTTCAGTGCCAGCGGTTTCAAGATAACCATTGGTTAGGGTAGACCACGCTTCACGCCATAGGATTACGTTTTTCTTCTCATTCCAGCTTCTATCCTTTTTGCCAAAGCCTTCAGCCGTAATTGACTTTAACGTCAACATCACATGTGCATGGGGATTATTACTGTCCAGATCGTGGAAAGCGATATCGGCAATCATTCCCTTATCGGCAAAATTATTTTGGCAGTATTCCAACACCAGTTTTATTTTGTCCTCGTTGTTTAGCTCACAGGGAATAGCAACATCAAAATAACGGGCTGTCTGACCATCTTTCTGGCGTTCAACTCTTTCGACTTCATTCCATAAGGTTGTTGAGCTTTCAATAATATGAGCCGGTGCGGAAACTGGCGCTAATATCTGATGATGGGATAAATCAGAACGGTGGCTGAAATCATATGTATTACCAGTGCGATCATCTGTTATCTTGCAACGCGCATGGTAAGCAGCCTTCCTACAGGAAGACATACCTTCTGAGCGTTTCACAATTTTAAACTCTAGATGAAATATTGCCATATAATAAATAACCTTGAATATAATAAAAACCATCAAATAAACATCAACGCTAACTATGCTGGTTTTAGTTTTTCGTAAGAAAAACTCAGGGGTTGACGTTGAACTTGGTTTTGCTTTTAGCTTGCGGCAGGCAACCGTCGGTAGAACCCACACGCTGCGTAGCAGTGTATAAGTGGGCATTGTTTTGATAACAATGTAAAAGCTCTCCTTATTAATTAATACAACTAATATAAAAGACTGTAAATAAAGAGAAAACAAAACGCCGAATTAAGCGGCGCAATATAGATTAAAGGAAGAAGTCATCCGTTAATATTATTAGATGGCTTCTAGTGAATGTCCGAAGGACAAGGAGAGTTATCTATTAGGCTATGAAAATAAAATCAGTAATGAGACAAGTTAAGTAACGTGGTGAGTAAGATACTTTGGAAATAACTATTACCTACAATCGTGTTGCATAAATACATTTTATGGCGGATTAATGGCAGTTAGTGTTATCAATAATTTGTTATTTAAATAAATATGATGTAGGTAATAAAGAGAAGATATAAAAAGGAAATAATATGAGACTTGGTGAACTGGACGACGTGGCATTAATCTTACTTGGCGTTAATGCAATAATGTGGGGGATTAATATCGGAGTATTGAGCTTATGGATAGTGAAATAAATATCACTCATGATATTGATTTTTATTGTAAATATGCTAATGAATAAAAAAAGAGTAAAATACAAGGGGCATATATGTTTAAAAAAAACGATGAGGCTATCGATTTGGAAGCCAAAAGGCTGCTTGATGACGGGATCTTTACTGATTTTGAAAAAGCCTATTTAGAAGCAGAAAAAACAATAATATATATAAGGGAAAAAGCAAAAGAGAGAAAAGAGAAAAGTAAGTTTCGATTGAAGATAAAATCAATAAAGAAACAACTGAGTTCTGATCATGAAAGTGTGAATATCCCTTACAGAAATAAAAATAAATACTAAGGGGGATTTATGACAGAAAAGACAATTAAACAACAAATCGCAACAGCACAAGAAAGGCTTTACTTTTTGGAATCTAAAAAGAAAAAAGACGATAGAAAATTAAATACACGACAGAAAATAATTTTAGGCGCAGAGGTTGCTAAAATTTTAGGATGTGATATTAGTCAAGTAGATAAAAAATTAGTGTTTGGTATCCTGCTGGATATTTACTCTCTTCATGAGAATGACATTGAAAACTATCGTGAACGAGGTCAAATTTATCTTGATACTATCATTAATAAATCTAAATCCTAATATCATTTTATTTCACGTCCGAACGGTGAACCGGTTTAAAACTTGCTTTTAAGCCGGTGAACTGTACCCAGAATAATGCTGTGGTATGAATTTTTAGAATGGGATATCATCGGTGGGTGATAATGTTTTTATTATGTCAGTTTCTGTTTGATATGTAATAGATTTAATATGGGAAAATATCTTCAATATAAATGCATTAATTAGATTAATAAACTCAATTACTAATTCATTACTGAGAATGTAAAACTTATCGTTAAGGGATATTTCTATTTTAGGAAAGTTATTTTTAATGATTTTTTTTTGGTTGTCTATTGAGTCAACACTTCCTGTAAAACTTGAATTTTGATGTACTATCATATTTCTTAACTTTTGGAATTGGCCAATTTTACCCCACTCGCCTTCAATTAAAGAAAAATTTAAACCTGAAGTATATTCAAGATAATCTTTTGACTTTTTTATTAAATTTCCACTAGATAGATCATTATGGGAAAATTTTGCCAATGTAATAGATTTTACCTCACAGCATATATCTGACAAGATACTCTCTAAAACTGAGTAGATAAGAACAATAGCCGAGTGGTGATAATAACTTAATAGAGATTTTCTTTCATTTTCAAAAATCTGTTGGATTATACTTTCATTCTCTGGTTTTGATTCTGTATCCGAGTACATCTCTTCCATTAATTCTTCTCCCTTCCTATCAGCTAACTCTTGTGTGAACGAAAGGTATTGGGATAGATACTTTATTTCATATTGAAATTTTTTTGATAAATGTTCAAGATCTAATTTTTTATCTTCTAAATTTTCTCTTTTTGTAAACATAAATAAAAGCCCATCATTATTGCTAATAAAATAAATGTATAATATCATGATTCTTTATTCATAACATCTTTATTGTGTTATTTTTTTTGATGTGTCTACAACTAATTATAGTAAGTAAATACGAACTGTCAGTAGCTGAATATTTCAAACTTTATTTAAAACTAATGTAAAATTTTTATATGTCAGGGCATTGACCACTTTTTTATTTTTGTTAATTAATGATTACGTGAGATAAAAAAAGGACAAGAAAATGATTAAACAATATAAAAAAGGATTTTCCTTATTAGAGTTGGTATTGGTTTTGGGAGTTGGCACTGCAATGGCTTTTATTAAATTTCAGGGTATGAAAAATGAGCAAGAAGTTGCTATAGCTAATGCGGTAGGAGCGCAGATAAAGCAAGTTGGTGAAGCGGTTAATCGCTATATCAGTATTCGATATGACAAGCTTTCAACCCTGACAAGCAGCACCAGTCAATCCAATGATCCGGGGCCAAGAGTTTGTTCATCCAATGGCTGTGAAATCACTTATCAGACATTAATTAATGAAGGACTATTGCCTGTCAGTTATACCGGGATAAATGCCAATAAATCTTCATATAAGGTTTTATTGAAACGTTCAGGTATAGCTCCTAACTATGTGATCAATGGCCTTGTGATGACAACGGCAATATGGAATGAAGGAGGGAAAGTTCGCTATGACCTCCTTGGTAAAGCGATGCAATCGGCAGGTATAGACAGCGGAATGACCCGCTCACCCACTGTAGCTTCTGGTTATGGTGGTCAATGGAATGAAAAAGCATCTGACTACAGCAATATCACTACAGAAGGTTTATTGGCCTATCGTGTGGGCTATGATTCATCAATGTATTCGGTTTATCTGCGCCGTGATGGCACATTGCCAATGACGGGAGATCTGAATATGGGCGGCAAAAATATTAATAACGCCAAAGATATTACCGCTGCAGGCACTATGATGGCTGAGATATTAAAATCGACAGGATCAACCAATGTTGGCGATGCCTTAACCGTTATAGGGAATTCGACTTTGACTGGCTCTGTAGAAGTAAGATCTACCTTATCGGTCAGTGGTGCTTCAACCTATGGCGGTATTGTTCAGGTTAATAATGTGATTAACGCCACCGGTAATATCAATACGACTGCAGATATTAACAGTAAGCGTGTTTATTCTGGTTATATTCAGTCTACAGGGCGTATTACATCAGATGAGTATGTGCAGATAAATGGGATTGCTGTATCTGGTGCAGCCTGTTCACCTAATGGACTTATTGGACGGTCAAGTGCTGGGGATATGCTGTCTTGTCAATCTGGTGTTTGGGGTTCAGGTGGAAAGGTAGAAGTTATTTACGGGAGTAATCCTGTATGTTCAGCTAATAAAATCCCTGTAGCACGCTACTGGACACAACCGGGAGGTTCTAACTATGGTAATTATTGCACCTTACAAACTGGCTGGGCTGGAGTCACGACACCTTCCTGCGAATCGTGCGTAAACTGGGAAAAATGTCATATGGTTTATTCTGCATCATGGTCAGCAACGGCGTGTAGTTAGTAGAGATAGCCTTTATTACGCTAAAAGGATAAGAGCCCTTTTAAATTGCCTGCATTAGGCTATCTTCCTTGGCGGACAGTGGCGTGAGACACTGAGTTATAGCATTTTTAGCGTCTTTTTAGCGGGCTTGTCAAAGCCACCGACTATGCAGGTGGCTTATTTATTATTGAGTATTTAGTTCATAAGATTAGATAATAATTTATCTAATTCCTCATCATCTTTTATCATCCAACGACAAAATGCAGAATAAGGATAAGATTTTTTTATCATTATTTTCATTTTACTAATGGCTACTTTTTTTTCTTCATCTGTTGAATCTTCATTATAATATTCAATCATATGTTGTGTTAGCTTGTGTGTGGTCTGGACTACCTGCGATCGTAGAGACCGCGCTGTAAGTCTTTTATTTATAGTATTATCATTATTGTAGATATCATCTAGTAATTTTGCCGTTTCAAGCGTCTTATCATCAGTAGATAGTGGGGTAATAATGAATTTTCTTGCTTTAGGTGAAAATCCGGGTATTAGTTTTATTTTATCCCAGACGCTAATAGAACAACAATCAAGAAGGTTATCATATTTTGCTAGCTTGATATTGTTGCAACGAGAGCACGCTAGATATAAATTTTCCCAAGAGAATTTTTTATTCTCATCGCCTTTGTGTGGTTGAAAATGCTCAATGTTAATATCTAAAGGTTTTTTTGTTTCGCATAAATAACATTTTTCATAAAAACAATCTTGTAGTGCATAGTGAACATCTTCATTATCATATTTTTTCTTGCTCTGCAGCGATTCAGGTGCTGGCATTGACCTTATCACATTAAACATATCTGCCTCTACTTATCGATTTTTTTTGTTTTTATTAATTTTAACCGCGCAGCATCAAGAAATGCTTGGGTGTCGTTGCTCATACTTTCTTGATCGGATGCTAAAGATGATATTATTGCCTCCAATTCATCAATATTCTCAGGCGATATATTATTTATTAGGTACTCTATATGAGTAAGTTTGTCTGTCAAGACATGTGATTCTGGTATGACACCAAAGATTTCCTCCATAACGACACCATATGAATAAGAGGATACATCTGTTATTTGTTCATTGGTTGTAAGATCATAAATAACAGCTCTTGAAACTGAGGTGACAACAAAAGGAGAATGCGTAGTAACAATAAATTGAATTTTAGGAAATGATTTAATGAAAAATCTCAATATTTGTTTTTGTAAGGATACATGTAAATGAGCATCAATTTCATCAATGAATATTATTCCTTGTATGTTATCAGGTGAAACACCCCACATTTCAACCCTCATAATTAAATCTGTATAAATACTCAATATTGATGAATACCCTGCTGAAAGTGTTTGGAATGTATACCTATCTTTCCCATCTTGATGTAGATAAAACTTTTCATCTTTTGTATCAAATTCCAAAATTAGATTTGAATCCTCGAATAATGACTGTAAGTCTATTTGTATTTTATCAAACCATTCTTTAATACGATTTGCTTCAGTTTCATTCTCATCAAATGCTATTGCATAACTTTGATTTTTTTTCAAACTTAACAAATAACTTTCAAAGAATTGACTGCCATCTTTGTCATTAGCAAAGTGCTTATTTTCTTCAATAAGCACTGAGTATTTGGGTGCTTGATTTGGAGATGATATTGCAGATTGTCGTGTAGCTGAGTGAAATCTCAGTAAAGAACGAATATTTTTGTTCTCTATAGAATTTATTTTGATACTAAAATCATTAATTTCTTTTAGTCGAGTTTTATGTTTTTCTAACTCAGAACTATAATGATTATAATTTACACCATCTCTGCCTATTTTATTTAGTTCAGATTCATATATGCTAATTTGTTGTGTTAAAAACTCTTCGCTATTATTATTAGGGTTATCTATTCCGTTCTTTAGATGGTTATAAATGGCTGTTATAAAACTTGTTTTACCACAACCATTACCTCCAGTAATAATTAGGCTCATTCCATCCAGTTGGATATCAACATTTTTTCTTGAATATGGGATTGGAATATTTATCTTGGAAATACTACAGAGCATACAATGTCCTTTTAGAGTGTAATAGATTCATATATTATTTTTACTTTATCATTGTTTTACTAAATTGAAACTCTATGTTTGAATGTCTTAAAGACCAACCGCTTGATTTGACATACTGCATGATTAATCTTATGTTTTTTTTACGGCCCTACCGACGCTTTTTTCAGCTATAAGATTGTAGGGGTTTATCTCCTATCACGCAGCAATAGCCTTATGTTTCTGCACTTGAATATAATCCCCCCACCATTGCATAAGATCTGCTCTTTCGACGAGATACTCTGCACGATTGTAAGCGGCTATAATCTCACTGCTTTTAGTATGAGCCAAAGCCGATTCAAGAACTTCTGTCCTGAATTTACCGCATTCCTCTGCTGCTGTCCTTGCGATAGATCGCATACCGTGGGCAACCAATTCACCACCTAAACCCATACGGATTAACGCAGCATTGGCTGTTTGCTCATGCATATGGGTCAGCGGAGTTTTTATGCTGGGAAATACCCACTCACGATGGCTGCTGATAGGCTGCATATTTTCTAGTATACGAAGAGCTTCTTTGCTGAGCGGCACCTTATGAGGACGTTTCATCTTCATAAATTCAGGGAGGATGTTCCAGATTTTGTTTTCTGTATCGATGTCAACCCAACGCGCACGAACAGCCTCTCCGGGGCGAACCCAAGTAAGTAACTGCCATTCAATCAGCATACGTGTTTCCAGCCGTATGGAAGCATTCGCCAGTGCAGCCATAAATCTTGGTAGTTCGCTGGGGGGAAGGGCGGGCATATTTTGCTTTTTAGGTTTACTAAAACGCTGACCAAGGTTATCAGCAGGATTAAACTCAATAAGTTCTTCTGTCGCTGCCCAGCGGAAGATTTCATTCAGGCGGGAAATGATTCGGCGCAGGGTTTCCAATACACCGCGTTGTTCAATTGGGTCAAGATGCTGCTTCAATAACTTAGGCCGGATCTCTTTGATAGGGACATTGCCTAATCCGGGGAAGATATTTCTTTCAAGACTGCGCCAAATATCTTCTGCATGGTCTTTGGATATACCAGATGTCTTTACCTTCTCATCTAACCACTTTCGAGCAACGGCTTGGAGCGTGTGCTCAGTAGCATCCTTCAATGCATTAGCTTTATCGTTGTTATGGACTTGTGGATCGATGCCATTGGCAAGTAAAGATAGGTATTCATCCCGCAAAACTCTTGCTCTTGCTAACGTGAGGTGGGGGTAGGTTCCGAGGCTTATCTTTGTTCGCTTTTTAGTTACTGGCACTGCATACCTGAAATACCAATTTTTCTTTCCACCCCTTGAGAGGGGGGCGATTCTTAGCATTAAGCCATCACCGTCAAACAAGTTGATTTCTTTGTCTGAAGGTTTAGTGCTTTTGATTTCAGTATCCGTGAGTTTTTTAGCGAGTTTTGCCATTTTGGGACCCTCAAGTTTTGGACCCTTTGTGTAGGGTCCCAAGGAGGGTGCCATAAGTAGTGGTTTCTAGCAATTCTCAGTAGACTACTATAGACGTAAAAAAGCCCGCAAGGCTGGTTCCATGCGGGCTTAGTAGACTTTACTATACTTCGATAAAACAAAATGTGGTGGAGCTGGGGGGATTTGAACCCCCGTCCGAAATTACTACGCCGTCGGCACTACATGCTTAGTCCAGTCATTACATTCGCCGGTTAGCTGCGGACGGACACGCCACTAACAAACTATCCTGATTGGGTTTAACGCTTTCACCCCAGGCAAGGTGTCCACGCGATCTCTTTTAGGTTTGACCTCTCTTGATCCCCGTCCTAAGAGCGGAGGCTAGGGAGAGAGGGAATCTTCAGTTTCTTAGGCTGATTAAGCTGCTAAAGCAGCAGATTCGTATTGCGAGTCGTTTGCAATTATTTTTTTTGCGGTTTTTTACGAGGCCTCCGCACCTCGGCATGCACCTTGGGTTTCGCGAATCCCGTCGAATCCAGAATCAGCCCCAAAGAACTTCGCTAGTATAACAGAACTATGTCCTGCTATGCCAGTCACTTAACGATTTGCGTGCTTCATGATGCGCGCTTTGTCTAACTTCCACTCACGATCTTTAATGTCATCGCGCTTATCGTGGTCTTTTTTACCTTTAGCTACACCAATTTTAACTTTAACCCAAGCATTTTTCCAATATACGGAAAGGGCAACTACAGTAAATCCGTCGCGATTAACTTTACCAATCAACGAATCCAGTTCGCGTTTGTTTAGTAGCAGTTTACGGGTACGCATTGGCTCGCAGACAACATGTGTCGATGCCACGTTTAACGGTGTAATGGTGGCACCAAACAAGAATGCCTCACCGTTTCTAAAGGTTACGTAGCTATCACTAATGTTGGCTTTGCCAGCACGCAGAGATTTTACTTCCCAACCTTGCAATGAAAGGCCAGCCTCGAACTCTTCTTCAATGAAGTATTCATGACGGGCACGTTTGTTTTGCGCAATGGTTGCGGAACCGGGTTTGTATGCTTTTTTCTTTGTCATAGTATTGATCATTATACTGTATGCGGAGGCGAATGAAATCCTTTCCCGCAGGATGCCTGTGCATTTTGTCTCATTTGTTGCGAGGAATGACTAGCAGATTTTTTGTCTGGCGGTGGATAAATGGTATTATCAGTGCGTTTTATGTCTCACAGGAAATGTTATGCCACAAATTAGCCGCTCTGCGTTGGTGCCATTTAGCGTAGAACAGATGTATCAACTGGTTAATGATGTTTGCTCTTATCCAGAGTTTTTACCGGGTTGTACTGGAAGTCGGGTACTTGACGCTACTGAAAATGAAATGACGGCTGCCGTCGATGTTGCTAAGGCCGGAATAAGCAAAACTTTTACCACACGCAATACACTCACTGATAACCAGAGTATTGATATGCAACTGGTTGATGGGCCGTTTCGTAAATTAATGGGGGGATGGCATTTTACCCCACTAAGTGCGGATGCTTGCAAGGTTGAATTGCACCTTGATTTTGAATTTACTAACAAGCTGATTGAGTTGGCTTTTGGTAAAATATTCAAAGAATTAGCCGGTAATATGGTGCAAGCGTTCACCCAGCGAGCGAAAGAGGTCTACAGTGTCTGATATTCGCGTTGAGGTAGTTTATGCCCTACCTGAACGCCAATATTTGCGTACTGTTTCTCTTGAGACTGGAAGCACAGTAGAAGAGGCAATTAAAGCCTCCGGCCTGCTTGAATTGCGCTCTGATATTGATCTCACAAAGAATAAAGTAGGGGTTTATAGTCGCCCGGTGAAGCTTGGCGATAAGCTTAATGATGGGGATCGAGTTGAGATATATCGCCCACTAATTGCAGATCCAAAAGAACTTCGCCGACAGCGCGCTGAACAAGCAAAAAAATAAGGCACAGTTTGCGCCTTATTTTTGTGGTAGCTCTGGACTGCGTTGAAGAAGAATGAGTACTGTCATGTGGCTGCATAAGCATTAATAGACTCTGAGCCTAAAAACCTAATCAGCATTCGCTCCCTCAATGTGTTCTGCAATCTTCGGTTAGATTAATTTCCTGATAACGTTGGATCATTTTTGATATCAGTCAGTACACCACTGCTATCGAAGGTCAACGTTAATGTTTGTTGTGTGACTTTCTCGTGGCCAGGTTGCTGGCGGAATACGTAGAACCAGGTTTTAGTGCCGAACGGATCCTGTAGCATTGGGGTGCCTAAGGTATATGCCACTTGTTGCTGGGTCATACCCTTATGAATCTTGGACGCGTCATTAGGTGATAAATAGTTACCCTGATTAATATCAGGCCGGTAGACCACCTTCTCCAGCGTTGAACAACCCGCAGTAAGCATTGCAAGCATCACAGCGGCGGCAGTCAGCATTTTACAGCGCATAGTAATCACATTCCTTTAGGGCGTAGGATGACGATGATAATAGACCTTGCAGCAGTTGGAAACCTTTACAGGGCACCTGTATGACCTCTGGAAAGGAAAAAAGTTAATCTTTTCTATGCTGCGAGCAATTCTTTTGCATTTGCCAAGGTATTTTTCGTCACTTCACTACCGCCCAGAAGGCGCGCCAATTCTTGTAAACGGGCTTTTTTATCTAACCGATGCATATGAGTTTCAGTTTCAGTGCCATCAGTTTGTTTACTCACAAAGAAATGTTGATGACCACAACCTGCTACTTGCGGCAGGTGAGTGACACACATAACTTGAGTGGACTCACCCAACTGGCGTAACAGGCGACCGACGATGGCTGCTGTTGGCCCACTGATACCTACATCGACTTCATCAAAGATAAGTGCAGGCGTGTCCATTTTACGCGCTGTAATAACCTGAATAGCCAATGCGATGCGAGAAAGCTCACCACCTGAGGCAACTTTAGCCAGCGGCTGTAGTGGTTGGCCGGGGTTTGTGGTAACACAGAATTCGACTCGGGTAGCCCCTTCAGCACTCAGATGCTCAGGTTCAAACAGCGTTTCAATAGTGAATTTGCCATGTGGCATGGACAGTTCGCGCATGCTTTCGGTGATTAGCGCTGCCAATTCGTCAGCATAATGTTGGCGTTCTTCATGTAACCGCTTGGCGATAGCTAATGCATGCTGATAGTGAGTATTTACAGCATGGCTGAGTTGCTCGTGATCATTTTCTTGTTGTGAGAGCTGTTCTTGCTCATCCAGTAGTTGTTGATGAAATTGTGGTAACTCTTCCGGTGTCACATGGTGTTTACGAGCCAGATTTAATTGACGAGATAACCGCTGTTCCAGTTCATACAGACGATTCGGATCCATATCAAATTGTTCGGCATAGTGACGTAATTCATCACTGGCTTCACTGATTTGGATCGAGGCCTCTTCCAGCATATTCAGCAAATTATTAAATTGCTCATCCATTCCTGCCAGCTCTGTGAGTTGGTACTTGGCTGAGTAGAGTTGGCTGAGAATATTATTCTGCTCATCATCAGACAGTAACTGTAGGGTTTGTTGGCTGAGTGATAACAACTGACCACTGTTTGCCAGACGCTTATATTCGATATCAATTTGTTCATATTCCCCGGCTTGTGGGGCAAATGAGTTCAGCTCTTTTAACTGATATTGCAATAGCTCATGGCGAGCATTACGCTCCAGTGATTGTTGCTGATGCAGTGCTAGTGCACGGCAGCTTTGGTGCCAGATTTGATAGGCTGCTTTCATTTCAGTGAGCAGGACAGATTGGTTTGCGTAAGCATCTAGCAATTGCTTTTGATGATCAGGCCTTAGCAATAGTTGATGGGCATGCTGGCCGTGGATTTGAATTAAATGCTGCCCCAGTTCCCGTAATTGGGACAATGGCACGGCTGTCCCATTAATAAACCCTCTTGAGCGGCCATCAGAGGCAATAGCACGCCGCAGCAAACACTCGTTGCTGTCATCCAGATGATTGTCTTCCAACCATTGTCGGGCTGATGGGGTGTCTGCTAATGAGAAACGAGCACAAATATCAGCGCGGGTTGCCCCCAAACGCACCATACTACCGTCTGAACGGCTGCCAAGGCATAACCCCAATGCATCTATGGCGATGGATTTACCCGCCCCTGTCTCACCAGTAATTGCCGTCATTCCAGGTTGAAAATCAATTTCTAGCTCACGCACAATAGCAAAGTTACTGATGGTTAATTGGGTCAGCATGGTAAATCTCCTGTACATAAACACATGGCTGTATTTGAATACAGTATAAACTGGTTTTATATACAGTAAAGTCTCTGATGCACTTTTTAGAATAATTTTTTTGACCAACCCAGCTTTGTACTTAACGTATTGAAATAGCTGTAGTCCTTTGGGTGAATAAGATTGAGGTGGAAATCACTGCGCCGAATTAAAACTTCTTCCCCTTCCTGAATCGGCAGTGCTATCTGACTGTCACAACTAATTTCCAGGTCACTGGTGATTTGGGAAAACTTAAGGCGGATGGTACTGCTACTATTAATAACCAGCGGGCGAGCAGTCAGAGTGTGCGGGAACATAGGAACCAAAACGATGGCATCCAGTGTTGGTGTTAATATAGGGCCACCCGCAGAGAGTGAATAAGCGGTGGAACCGGTAGGTGTGGCGATAATTAACCCATCAGAGCGCTGGGAGAATGCGAAGCGATCATCAATATACACTTCGAATTCGATCATGTGGGCTACTTTACCCGGGTGCAAAACCACTTCATTGATTGCTGTACTGATGCGGCTTTGCTGATTTGTTCGTGTGACTTGCGCTTCCAGCAAGAAACGTTGTTCGCTGAGATATTCGCCTTCCAGCACATCGGAAAGCTGTTGTTGAGCATTATCGGGGTCTAAATCGGTCAAAAAGCCCAGATTGCCTCGGTTGACACCGATCACTTTGATATCATAGCGGGCCAATACCCGAGCAGCGCCCAGCATATTGCCATCACCGCCAACCACGACGGCTAAATCGGCTTGTTGGCCGATATCAGCCAAACTGCCGGTAACGGCACCGGTTAAATTGAGATCCTTAGCAATCTGTTGTTCCACCATAACGTCATAACCTTTGGCGTTTAACCAATGGTAGAGCATTTCATGGGTGGCAAGTGCGGCCGGGTGCCGTGGGTGACCGACAATACCAATACAATTGAATCTTTTATTATTCATTGCCGTGATTTTCCTCAATGGGGTGTCTTTTACCCCACATTATGACCGGTTCCCTTGAATCCCCGGTTTTGATCCCCATAATAAGCCAAGTAGCGAGATTAATGCTAAAACGCGGAGATATCCATGAGTAGTAAAGAACAGAAAACACCAAACGAGCAAGTCTCGGAAGAAATGGAAAATGCAGCAGAGCAGCAAGTGGAAGCGACACAAGAGACGGGTGAAGGTGTAGATCCGCGTGTTGCCGAGCTTGAAGCGCAGTTGGCTGCAGCTGTACAGCGTGAGCGCGAAAGCTTGCTACGCGCCAAGGCTGAAGTTGAGAATATCCGTCGTCGTACCGAACAGGATGTTGAAAAAGCGCATAAATTTGCGTTAGAAAAATTTTCAGCTGAATTATTACCTGTGATTGACAATCTGGAGCGTGCGCTGGATACAGCCGATAAAACCAATGCTGAATTGGCAGCAATGATAGAAGGCGTCGAACTGACCCTAAAATCATTGCTTGATGCTGTCGGTAAATACGGTATCCAAGTTGTCAGTGAAACTAACGTGCCGTTTAACCCTGAAGTTCATCAGGCGATGACGATGCTTGAATCTGCGGATCACGAACCAAATCACGTCATGATGGTGATGCAAAAGGGCTATACGCTGAATGGCCGTTTGTTACGTCCGGCGATGGTCGCGGTATCTAAAGCGAAAGCTTAAGGTGTCCTGATGTGGAAAGGCACCTTTGCGGGTGCCTTTTTTGTTGTGCACAGAAAACCTCCAGCTAGGCTGGAGGTTCCGTAAAGCTTTCAGCTTTGAGCCAGTTATAAAAACCCCTTTTGATTTGTTAAAACACCTTGCGGTCTGGCAACTGCAATGGTCAAACAAGAAATCAAAAGGGGGTCCCAATGGGGGACGAAAAGAGCTTAGCGCACACCCGATGGAACTGTAAATATCACATAGTTTTCGCGCCTAAATACCGAAGACAGGTTTTCTACGGCGAGAAACGCCGGGCAGTGGGGAGTATCCTAAGAAAGCTGTGTGAATGGAAAAATGTGCACATTCTGGAAGCGGAGTGCTGTGCAGATCACATCCATATGCTTGTGGAAATCCCGCCGAAGATGAGCGTATCAAGCTTCATGGGGTATCTGAAGGGCAAAAGTAGCCTGATGTTGTATGAGCAATTTGGAGATTTGAAATTCAAATACAGGAACAGAGAGTTTTGGTGCAGAGGGTATTATGTGGATACGGTGGGTAAAAATACCTCGAAGATCCGGGACTACATAAAGCACCAACTGGAGCAGGATAAACTGGGGGAATAACTATCAATTCCGTACCCCGGTAGCCCGTTTACGGGCAGTAAGTAACGAATTTGGATGCAAATGTCAGATTGCTGTGCGCCTGTTAGGGCGCGGCTGGTAACAAAGCCTTACAGGCGCATATGAAAAACCTCCGGCTATGCCGGAGGATATTTATTTGTTTTCTGCAGTAAATGACGTTTTATTCAGCTGTTGGCAATTTAGGTTGCCAGTCAATCGGTTGCTGACCATGCTGCTGCAAGAGCTGGTTTGCTTGCGAAAAGTGCTTACAGCCAAGAAAACCGCGATGTGCGGAGAGCGGTGATGGATGTGGGGCTTTTAAAATAAAGTGGCGCTGGGTATCAATGATACGTCCCTTTTTCTGAGCATGTGCTCCCCACAACATAAAAATCACACCATCACGATGTTCATTCAGTGCTGCAATGACTTTATCGGTAAAGGTTTCCCAGCCAAGGTTGGCATGTGAGTGCGCGTTACCTGCTTCGACAGTCAGTACGGTATTGAGTAGCAATACACCTTGCTCGGCCCAGCTTTGTAAGAAACCATGATTGGGGCGTTGGAAGCCGGGAATATCGGTAGCCAGCTCTTTGTAGATATTGACCAAAGAGGGCGGTGCTGGGACTCCTGGCAAGACAGAGAATGATAACCCATGAGCCTGATTAGGGCCGTGGTAAGGGTCTTGGCCCAAAATAACCACTTTGACCTGATCCAATTCGGTCAGGCGAAAAGCATTAAATACATCGTGTTGTGCCGGATAAATGGTTTTGCCAGCATTACGCTCTGCTGCCACATAGGCCAGCGTATCTTTAAAGTAAGGTTGTTCTTTTTCCTGGCCGATCACATCGTGCCAGGTAAGGGAGGCGGGCATAAACACTCTCCTTGGTTTCTGTAAGATATTGATGTGCTCTAGCTTACCGCTTCAAACCTGTGAGTGAAACTGTTAAACCAGCGCCTGTGATGTGATGATGTTTTTTTGACCTCTTTATGCAAAAAATGTTGAAAATTTACAAAAAAATTGCTGTAAGTCAGATTGATAAAATTGATATAAAACATAAATTTGCCCATAGCATGATCGCCATGTGGGTTAAAAGATTGATTTATGTCAAAGAAATGCAGTGGTTTGACTGGTATACAGAACAATAAGACAACAATGGTTTTACCAAATAACCAAGATAGTTTCTCCCCTTGGAATTTATAGCCGTATTACGGAGGCACCAAATGATTACTGGTATTCAAATTACTAAAGCTAACAATGAAGCCTTGCTGAACTCTTTCTGGCTGCTGGATGATGAAAAAGCTGAGCTACGCTGTGTTTGCGCGAAAGCTGGCTATGCAGAAGATCAAATTGTTCCGGCAAGTGAGTTAGGCCAGATCGAATATCGTGAAATTCCGTTGGAAGTACAACCAACGGTGCGCGTTGAAGGTGGTCAGCATTTGAACGTAAACGTTCTGCGCCGCGAAACACTGGAAGATGCAGTCAAGCATCCGGAAAAATATCCTCAGTTGACGATTCGTGTATCCGGCTACGCCGTACGTTTCAACTCACTGACACCAGAACAGCAACGTGATGTGATTACTCGTACTTTCACAGAAAGCCTGTAATTCTTGTCATAATAATTAAGTCTCAAATTCTGAAGGGAGCCTCTGTGGCTCCCTTTTTTGTTCCTGTGATTTGTTTATCGAGAAGTTAGACTGAGATCACAATATTCAATTTATATAAATAAATCTTACCATTTCCATTTAAGAACTCATCCGATGTGTCGATAGATAAAGTTATTGAGGTTGACTCAATATTGGGATTATCTATCGACAAGGAGTTGGCATGAGTATATCTGTTAGTTTAGCCCGGCCTGTTCCATTAGCAGACTTGATGAACCAGGTGCAACCAATAGAGCAGGTCAAGAAAGAGAACTCTACTCCTGTTGGGTCTTCGAACCAGCTTCAAAAAGAACCCGCCTCCCTAACTCCCACTCAGGTAGGTAATGATGTTTATTACAGCATGCTGGCCAGCCTTGGAATATCACGTGGTGAACGTGTTTTAGCTGCCAGCGACAATGTACCGATATCAAGTGGACAAGGATCACAGCAAGCGGACTATTCATTAGCATTACTCGCGAAAGATGTTTACGCTCCTGCTGCGAGAAGCATCGGCGGATTTACACGGTTGGGTGATGCCGCGTTGCTTTCGGCGGGGATAGATCCGGCGAGCCTATCTGATACAGCTTCAGGGTTTCAGGCTGGGATTTACAGTGATAATCAACAGTATGTCCTCTCTTTCGCGGGTACCAATGATATTCAGGATTGGTTAAGTAATATCCGGCAAGCAACAGGTTATGAGGATTTTCAATATAATCAGGCTGTTGCGCTGGGGAAAACCGCTAAAATGGCATTTGGTGATGCACTGGTCATTACCGGCCATTCATTAGGCGGTGGGCTGGCAGCCACGGCTGCATTAGCCAGCGGGACTTTTGCTGTAACATTTAATGCCGCCGGTGTTTCTGATCATACATTAAATCGTTTGGGCATGAACCCTGCTCAGGCGCGGCAGTCGGCGGAGGGGGGTGGCATACGACGTTATAGTGAGCAACATGACTTATTGACGGATACTCAAGAGTCAACCTCACTCATTCCTGATGCGATTGGCCATAAGATCACATTGGCTAATAGCGATAAACTGGCGGGGGTAAATGACTGGCTGCCACACAAACACCTCGAACGTAGCCTTGCGGCGCATGGTATTGATAAAGTGCTCAGTTCCATGAATGAACAACAACCTTGGGAGCGGCAGTATGCCTGAATCAACACTGACAATGAGAGTGAAACGCCATTTGCGTTACGCTATCTACGGTGTTTTGATGCCATTAATCAGTTTTGAGGGGCAGGCAATGACAGAGATTAATATCGCATTTACCGATCCGCTAGTCATGCCAATTGCAGATGCGATTGTTCATGGCAATGTGAAGCAGATCCATCAGTTAGCTACTAAATCATTGCTGCAACAGCAGGGTGAGCAGGCAGTGACACTTATGCAGTGGGCTATCCTCAATCAACAACCTGAAAGTTTGGTGGCATTGTTGCAAGAACATGCAGATCCTTTTCAGCCCGGAATGCAGGGTGATACCGCCTGGCACACCGCTGCCACTGTGCAAGATGCGCATTACATGCAAATTCTGCTTAAAAACAATATTCGGCCTGATGCCAGAAATAGTGTGACACTCGCAACGCCCTTAGCGGCTGCTATCATGGCGGGGCGCGAGATCCAGGTGATCCTATTGTTGGTCGCTGGTGTTGATCCGAATATTGCCGATCGTGTGGGTGATACGCCGTTACATTTAGCTGGTAAAAGCAATGCACCGGATTTAGCTTTGCGTTTGCTCAAAGCTGGTGCTGATCCTGAAGTCCGTAATAAGCAGGGCGCGACATTCCAACAGTATTTAGCGATGACACCGCTGAACATCCAAAGTGCTGAAATGCAGCAAAAATATCAGCAATTGAATGTTTGGTTGCGGGGTAAAAAACTCGCAGAGATTTACCAGCAATAGAGTTTGAACCGCTTGAATGAGGCTGAAATGCCCAAAGTAGCACTTCACTGTAAAATCAGGTTCTGTAGTTTGAATCCGTTTGATAATAAATAAAAAAGCCGCTGTTTATAAGCGGCTTCAGACTGCTGACAAACCTCGACAACTCGATCTTGCAAGGTGAAGGCAGGTAGAAGAGTAAAGCGTCCGCGCCAAGGAGGGCGCGGCTCGAGCCCCCAGGGAGGGGTTTACGGCGTCTTTACGATCTGCCTGTTTTCACCGTTACGGGCACTTTGTCATTAACCTCAAACCGCTGTTTATAAGCGGCTTTTTTGTCAGGGTGCAGAATTAACTCGCACTCTTGGTATCGGGCTTGTCCTTTGGCTTACGGCGCTTACCCACATTCTTAGCATCGCGATGGCGAACCTTAACCTTCGTTTTCTCTTTACCGGCTTCTTTTAGCTCCTTACGCTTCGCTAAAACCTTTTTAGACGGTTTACCTGTGCTTTTCTCGCTCGGTGCTTTACTGGTTGGTCGCAGCTCATCAATCACTCGTGGCTTCAATGGCTCTTTCAGATAACGGCCTATTCTACCCAGCAATAAATGGTCATGCGCTTCAACCAGGGAAATAGCAACCCCTTTACGCCCTGCACGGCCAGTACGACCGATACGGTGAAGGTAGACGTCAGCAGTCAGCGGCAAATCAAAGTTGAACACGTGGCTGATATCGTCGATATCCAGACCGCGTGAAGCCACATCAGTTGCAACCAGAACGTTAACCCGACCATCGCTTAAACGAATCACGGCTTCGGTACGTTTGGCCTGAACCATTTCACCCTCAAGGAACCAGGCATTAATTCCAGCTTCGCGTAACCAACTGACCAGTTGATGTACCTTTTCACGGGTACGCACAAAAATAATTGATTTCTGTACTTCTGGTTGCTTCAGCAAATGCACGAGCAAGGCAGTTTTGTGCTCAATATTGTCTGCGCGGTAATACCATTGCTGAATTTTTTTACGTTCACGGCGTGAGGGGTCAGCTTCCAGCTCTACCGGCTCAGTCAGGATGCGTTCCGCAAACTCACGGATAGCTTCACCTTCTAGCGTGGCCGAGAAAAGTAAGGTCTGTTTACGCCAGCGGGTTTCTGCCGAGATAGTTTCAATATCCTGTGCGAAGCCCATATCAAGCATACGGTCAGCTTCGTCCAGAATCAGGGTTTCTACCGCCCGACAGTCAAAGTTTTCTTCTTTGATGTATTGCAGCAAGCGGCCGGTTGTCGCCACTACAATATCCTGATTCTCACTAAAGACTTCCGCGTGGTTCATATAAGCGACACCACCGGTGATGGTCGCGATATCCAGTTGGGTATGCTTGGCAAGCTCACGGGCTTGATCTGCCACTTGCATGGCTAACTCACGAGTTGGCGTCAGGATCAAAATCCGTGGTGGGCCAGATTTTTTGCGTGGGAAATCCAGCAAATGCTGCAAGGCGGGCAGCAAAAAGGCGGCAGTTTTGCCGGTACCTGTTGGTGCCGAACCCAATACATCGCGCCCATCCATAGCTGGCGGAATAGCCGCAGCTTGAATGGCAGTCGGGCGCTCATAGCCTTTGTCGCGCAATGCGTCAACCAGGCGTTCATCGAGATCGAGTTCGGAAAAATTGGTTACAGTCATGGTCTTCCTCTACTTGGGGCGCCGATTATAGACGGGTTAGCCGAATTCTTCACCTGTTTAAGCGGTAATGATGTCTTTTCCCTTCAATCATATTGTCCTATGCTACGCCGGTTATAGATTCTGGTGACTAATGTGGGCGAGCAATTGAAAAAAAAACCGATGTTACGCGGTGGTGGTTTTACTTTTAAACAATTCTTTGTGGCACATGATCGCTGCGCGATGAAAGTGGGCACAGATGGTGTCCTACTTGGTGCTTGGGTACCGGTAGAAAAAGCGCGCAAAGTGCTGGATATTGGCTGCGGCAGTGGGCTTATTGCTTTGATGATTGCCCAGCGTTCGACACCCGAAGTCATGATTGATGGTGTAGAGCTAGAACCTGAGGCGGCGCAACAAGCAAGCAGTAACGCAGCACAATCGCCGTGGGCGGAGCGCGTTCATATTTATCAGCAAGATGTACACCAGTTTGCTGAAAACCATCTTCATCAGTATGACCTGATTGTCAGTAACCCACCTTATTTTGCTCCGGCGGTCGCATGTCGTGATGAAGCTCGGGATACTGCACGTTACACCGGCTCCTTAACTCACGATGCTTTACTGAACTGCGCGGAGAAGCTTATCACAGAGGACGGTATCTTTTGTGTGGTTTTACCCCACGATTTGGGGGAAGAACTTTCGCGTCTTGCCGTACAACAAAATTGGTTTATTCGTTGCCAGGTTGATATCAGAGATCGCCCCGGCAAGCCATTACATCGCATATTGCTAACGCTATCACGCCAGGCTGGTGAGACTGAATTTCAGCAACTGGATTTACGTCAATCGGAAGGGGTGTATTCACCGGAGTTCTGCGCACTAATCAGCGATTTTTACTTAAACTACTAGCGGGTTATTAAAGCGCGGGAAAAGAGGAAGCAGGGCGCGATACTTTGTGTTCATAAAATCTGGTGTTCACAAAATATAGTACTTACAAAAATATGTGCGCCCTGAATAGTATTATGGATGGAGAATGGTCGGTTTTGGATTCTCAAGTTGCTCTGGGTAGTCAAGGGTGTAGTGCAATCCGCGACTCTCTTTGCGATCCATAGCGCAACGCACGATTAGTTCAGCAACTTGTACCAGATTACGCAATTCCAGCAGGTTATTAGAGATACGGAAATTGGCATAATATTCATCAATTTCCTGCTGTAATGTTGTTATGCGGCGTAAGGCCCGCTCTAAGCGTTTGGTCGTACGGACAATGCCGACGTAATCCCACATAAATAAGCGTAATTCGTGCCAGTTATGTTGGATGACAACACGTTCATCGGAGTTATCAACACGGCTTTCGTCCCAGTCTGGCAAATGCGGAGCCAGCTTGGCCGTCGGTAAACGCAAAAGAATGTCCTCGGCTGCAGACCAGCCATAAACCAGGCATTCAAGCAACGAGTTAGACGCCATGCGGTTAGCACCATGTAAGCCGGTATAGCTGACTTCGCCAATCGCATATAATCCGTCCAGATCCGTGCGACCGTGTTGATCGACCATCACGCCGCCGCAGGTATAGTGTGCGGCTGGAACAATTGGAATAGCTTCTTTAGTCAGGTCGATACCCAATGACAGCAGTTTTTCGTAGATCATCGGGAAGTGCTGCATCACGAAATCGGTGGGTTTATGACTGATATCGAGGTACATACAATCCGCGCCAAGGCGTTTCATTTCGTGGTCGATGGCGCGCGCGACGATATCTCGTGGTGCGAGTTCGCCTCGGGCATCAAAATCGAGCATGAAACGACTGCCATCTGGGCGTTTTAGGTAGGCACCTTCGCCACGTAAGGCTTCGGTCAGTAAAAAGTTGCGAGCTTGCGGATGGAACAGGCAAGTAGGATGGAACTGGTTAAATTCCAGATTAGCAACCCGACAACCAGCACGCCATGCCATGGCAATGCCATCACCAGAGGAAATATCCGGGTTGGTGGTGTATTGATAAACTTTTGCGGCACCGCCTGTCGCTAACACGACAGATTTGGCACGAAAAGTCTCAACTTTCTCTAATTCGCGGTTCCAGATATAAGCGCCAACGACGCGTTTTGTCCCCGGCAGACCAATTTTATTGGACGTGATAAGATCTACTGCATTACAGCGCTCTTTAACTAAAATGTTCGGATGAGCCCTTGCTTTGCCCACCAGGGTGGTCTCTACTTCTTTACCTGTAGCATCCGCGGTATGTAGTATACGGCGATGGCTATGACCACCTTCTCGTGTAAGGTGATAACGTTCTTCGCCGCTGGCATTGGTTTCGGTATCAAAAAGAACGCCTTGATCAATGAGCCATTGCACACAAGAGCGGGCGTTGCTGGCAATAAACTCGACGGCTTCTTTGTCGCAAAGCCCGGCCCCAGCAATCAGAGTGTCATCGACATGTGAACTGATGCTGTCAGTTTCATCAAAAACGGCAGCAATACCTCCTTGAGCATAAAAAGTGGCACCTTCATTAAGCGGCCCTTTGCTCAGAACGGTGACTTTACAATGTGGCGCGAGACGCAGTGCCAGTGACAAACCGGCAGCGCCACTCCCGATGATCAATACATCGCTTACGTGTTCAGATGATGATTGCATATCGTATGATGTGTGCAGAATAAGAGTGAAATTCATGTTAGCCTATCTGCCAGAGCAAAAGCTATGGCTATAAGATGTCTAAAGAATATTCAGACAAATAATCTGGCAACATGGAACTTTGCAACTTTTATAAACTCCAAGCGTGTGCTTGCTCAGGAAAATAAAGATATGGCTGGCAGTACTACTTTTAGCGTGGGGATAGATTTCGGGAGAGTTCACCTCGGATGAGCGAGCAGTTAACGGATCAGATGCTGGTTGAACGGGTCCAGAAAGGTGATCAGCAATCGTTCAATTTACTGGTAATTCGATACCAGCATAAGGTTGCGAGCCTCGTATCCCGATACGTGCCTCAGGGCGATGTCCCTGATGTAGTTCAAGAATCTTTTATTAAGGCCTATCGAGCCCTGGAATCGTTTCGTGGCGACAGTGCCTTTTATACTTGGCTGTACCGTATTGCTGTTAATACGGCGAAAAATTATTTAGTCGCTCAGGGGCGGCGTCCACCATCCAGTGATGTGGATGCAAATGATGCTGAAAATTACGAAAATGCAGGTGCATTGAAAGAAATATCGAACCCTGAGAACTTAATGTTGTCAGAAGAATTGAGGCAGATAGTTTTTAAAACCATAGAGTCTCTTCCTGAAGATCTCCGGATGGCGATTACACTCAGGGAGTTAGATGGTCTAAGCTATGAAGAGATAGCTGTTATTATGGACTGTCCGGTCGGTACTGTTCGTTCCCGTATCTTCCGTGCCAGAGAGGCTATCGATAACAAAGTTCAGCCGCTGATTCAGCGATAAGCGGACAAACAAAGGGTATTTGGCATGCAGAAAGAAAAGCTTTCCGCTCTGATGGACGGAGAAACTCTTGATAGTGAGCTGATAGGTTCTTTATCTAAAGATAAAGCGCTACAGCAAAGCTGGCAGAGCTATCATTTAATCCGTGATACCCTGCGGGGGGACGTTGGTGAAGTCTTGCATCTGGATATCGCCAGCCGTGTCGCAGAGGCGCTCAAAAATGAGCCTGCTCGTTTTGTTCCTATTGCTGTGCCTGAATCTCAGCCGCAACCTCATGTCTGGCAGAAAATGCCTTTCTGGCAAAAAGTTCGCCCATGGGCTAGCCAGATTACTCAAGTTGGGGTTGCTGCGTGTGTTTCGCTTGCCGTTATTGTGGGCGTTCAGCAGTATAACCAACCGGCATCCGGCAACTTACAGCCAGAAGCACCGGCTTTTAATACATTACCGATGATGGGTAAAGCATCACCTGTCAGCTTTGGTGTGCCTGCTGATGGTTCTTTCGGAACGTCTCAGCAGCATCAAGTTCAAGAGCAACGTCGCCGCGTTAATATGATGACGCAATTGCAAGATTTTGAATTGCAACGTCGTTTGCCGCAAACTGATGTGTCACAGGTGCCTTCAGCATCTACACAAGCCGCTATTCAGGTCCCTGGAACTCAGTCCTTAGGAATGCAGCAGCAGTAATGAAGCAACTTTGGTTCTCCGTCTGTTTAATGGCGGGCAGCCTGTTCATGCCAACAATTGCTGCGGCGGAGACAGCGCCGATAGCAATGTTGCAGGACATGAGCGCTGCCAGCCAATCGCTCAATTATGAGTTATCGTACATAAACGTTAACAAGCAAGGGATCGATTCTCTTCGCTATCGCCATGCCATCCTGGATAAAAAAACGCTAGCGCAATTACTGCGTATGGATGGTCCGCGTACCGAGATCATACAGCGTGGTGACGAGATTAGTTATTTCGAGCCAGGGTTTGACTCTTTCACGTTGAGCGGTGAGCATATTGTTGATGCTTTACCTTCTGTTGTATTTCCTGATTTTGAAAAGCTATCAAAATATTATAATTATATTGCACTAGGCCGCGCCCGCATTGCCGATAGGCCATGCCAGGTCATTCGCGTAGTTGCCCGTGATAGTACGCGATATAGCTATATTATTTGGATGGATGAGACAACAAAACTACCGATGCGGGTAGATCTGTTGGATCGTGATGGTGAAACACTTGAGCAATTTCGTGTGATTTCTTTTGCTGTCGGCGAGCCGATTCAGGAGATTCTGCGAGGAGTATTAAAGCTTCCTCTGCCACCGTTGCTTGCTTTGCCAGCAAAGAACAAGGTGGATTTCGCTTGGGCTCCGCGTTGGTTACCTGAGGGTGTTACTGAGGTTTCGCGTAGTCGCCGCACATTGCCTAATATGGATACAGCAACTGAATCACGGCTCTACTCTGATGGTTTGTTTAGCTTTTCAGTTAATGTGAATCCTGCTGGCAAAGATGCGCCTTCCGAACAATCACTGCGCCAAGGACGCCGCACGGTTCATACAGAAGCACGTAATAATGTAGAAATTACCGTAGTCGGTGAGTTGCCCCCTTCAACAGCTAAGCGTATTGCCGATAGTATCGTTTTGGAGTCTGCAAAATGATAAAGGAATGGGCAACAGTTATCTCATGGAAAAATGGGGTAGCACTTTTACGTTGTGAACCACATTCTGGTTGTGGAAGCTGTAATGCTCGTACTGGATGTGGTAGCCATCTCTTAAATGAATTGGGGCCAGAGTCGGAACACCAATTAAGAATAACAATTTCGCAACCACTTGAACCAGGACAAAAGGTTGAGGTTGGGATCAGTGAGGGTAGCTTATTGCGCTCTGCTGCTTTGGTTTATTTGACCCCATTAGTCGGATTAATTGCGGGTGGTGCTTTGTTTCAAGCCTTATTTATTACCGATGCCTTTACCGCTCTGGGTGCTATTTTGGGGGCAGGTTTTGGATTTTTATTAGCCAAGGTTATAGCGAGTAAGATTGAGGGGCAAAGCGATTATCAACCCACGGTTTTGCAGATTAGTTTACCGCCGGCAGCTATACGTATCCAGCAGGAGTAATTATTCATTTTTTATTAGCCGTAATAGGCTGGTATTCGGTTCTGTATCATGTGTTCCAGCAGGGCAATAAAAAGATCAGCACTTATAAGAGATGAGTAGTCTATTGAAAAAAGTACGTTACCTTTTGCATCAAATAGTCGTATTTTGTCATGCTGTGCTTCACGCAAGGTTTCTATACGCTGTATATCTTCAATATTAATAGTACCTTTTGTTGTCACTAATGAGTGCGCACTAAGTGAAAGTGGGATGGTATCTATTTGTATTTTTTTTATCTTAATGAAATTAAATATTAGTAGCTTTAACCAAATGTCATTTCCCCGTACGATATCGAATACGATTGTTTTTCCTCGCGATAATCCATTTAAACTTGTTAACCCAACATTCATAACCTGCTGATGGATTATAGTATTCATGAGAGGGTATGCGTTGGTGATATTATTAATGATAATATTCCAAGGCTGATTTTTTGATGTGCGGAATGCCATGGCGTTAATTTTTCCATTGGGGTTTATTCCTGCGTGATATTTATAAATATATTCTATCTTATTAAATGATATGAAATAAACATTTCCAGTATGATGATTAAAAACACGCACGCCTTTTTCATAAAGGAAATAGGTAAATATCGGATTATCATATTGGCGCGAGTATAACAGTAAACTCAGTGATATACCGGCAATGGCAACGCATAAAATTGAAAGAATAGAGGGAGTTGAAAAAATAGCTGTTGTTAGTGATAAACTAATTATTACGAAGCTTAATCCTAATGAAAATATTATTATGCCAATGGTTAGTTTTGAGTTTTTAGTTCTTAACTCATGGCGGCTAAGTATTTTTCCTTCGTCAATCATAATATTCTCCTTTCTGCCGCCAAGAGGATATTTCACTTGGTTATTACACAGTCACACTAGTACTCTAGGTTATTTATCTATAGGGTAAATGAGCATTTTCCTAAAGTGATTTAATAAGTATTTATACTGAAGAAATAGAGATGCAGTAAGTCGTTGAATCAGGATTGCATCTTCACTATAGCGGCCAACAGAAAGGTATTGGCAACTTTTAACAGCATAAATCAGCTAACAAGCTAAGTGTGATGCCTTTCACGAGGCTGACTTACAGTGTAAGATGCGTGCATATTTATGTGGGTAGTTTTGGGTTTGAGTCCATCGCTGTGTCCACCAATAATTAATTAAAGACAACGACTAGAGAAAAATTCATATAAATGAAGCACATAAGAAACTTTTCTATTATTGCCCATATTGACCACGGTAAGTCGACACTGTCGGATCGCATTATCCAGATTTGTGGTGGTTTATCTGAGCGTGAAATGGCGGCTCAAGTACTGGATTCCATGGATCTGGAGCGTGAGCGTGGTATTACCATCAAGGCACAAAGCGTGACACTTGATTATCACGCGAAAGATGGTCAAACCTATCAACTCAACTTTATCGATACCCCTGGTCACGTTGACTTCTCTTATGAAGTTTCCCGCTCTTTGGCGGCTTGTGAAGGGGCTTTATTGGTTGTTGATGCAGGGCAGGGCGTTGAAGCTCAGACGCTGGCAAACTGCTATACCGCGATGGAAATGAATCTGGAAGTGGTTCCAGTTCTGAATAAAATCGACTTACCTGCTGCTGATCCTGAGCGGGTTGCTGAAGAAATTGAAGACATTGTTGGTATTGATGCAACTGATGCTGTTCGTTGCTCGGCAAAAACCGGCGTAGGTGTACCTGATATCCTTGAACGGCTGGTGCGCGATATTCCGCCGCCTCAGGGCGATCCAGACGGCCCATTGCAGGCGCTTATTATTGACTCCTGGTTTGATAACTATCTGGGCGTAGTGTCATTAATCCGTATCAAGAATGGTTCGTTGCGAAAAGGCGATAAAGTTAAGGTCATGAGTACAGGCCAGAGCTACAACGCCGACCGTTTGGGTATCTTTACGCCAAAACGTGTTGATCGTGACGTGCTGAGTTGCGGTGAAGTAGGCTGGTTGGTTTGTGCGATAAAAGACATTCTTGGCGCGCCAGTCGGCGATACGTTGACATTGGCCCGTAACCCAGCTGAAAAATCATTACCTGGTTTTAAGAAAGTCAAACCACAGGTTTATGCTGGTCTGTTCCCGATTAGCTCCGATGACTATGAGGCTTTCCGCGACGCATTGGGCAAGTTGAGTCTGAATGACGCCTCCTTGTTCTATGAGCCAGAAAGTTCAACTGCATTGGGCTTTGGTTTCCGCTGTGGCTTCCTTGGTTTGCTGCATATGGAAATTATCCAGGAGCGTTTGGAGCGCGAGTACGATCTGGAACTTATCACGACGGCACCAACGGTGGTGTACGAAGTGATTACTACTGCTCAGGAAACGGTCTATGTTGATAGCCCTTCCAAGCTGCCCGCTCTGAATAATATTGAAGAACTGCGCGAACCTATTGCCGAATGTCATATGCTGTTGCCACAGGAATACTTGGGTAACGTCATTACATTGTGTATTGAAAAACGCGGTATGCAGACCAACATGGTTTACCACGGTAACCAAGTGGCACTGACTTATGAAATTCCAATGGCTGAAGTGGTACTCGACTTCTTCGATCGCTTGAAATCTACCTCTCGTGGCTATGCATCATTGGATTACAATTTTAAACGTTTCCAGACTTCCGACATGGTACGTGTTGATGTATTAATCAACAATGAGCGTGTTGATGCTTTAGCGCTCATCACTCACCGTGATAACGCACAGTATCGTGGCCGTGATCTGGTTGAGAAAATGAAAGAACTGATCCCGCGCCAGCAATTTGACATTGCGATTCAGGCCGCGATCGGTAACCACATTATTGCTCGTTCGACTGTGAAACAGCTACGTAAAAACGTACTGGCGAAGTGTTATGGCGGCGACGTTAGCCGTAAGAAGAAACTTCTGCAGAAACAGAAAGACGGTAAAAAACGTATGAAGCAGGTCGGTAACGTTGAATTACCGCAAGAGGCTTTCCTGGCTATTCTGCACGTCGGAAAAGACAGTAAATAAGGAGTTTTGATGGCTAACATGTTTGCCTTGATTTTAGCAATAGCAACGCTAGTGACAGGGATTATCTGGTGCTTCGAGCGATTCAAATGGGGGCCGGCCCGTCAGGCAAAAATTGCGGCTGTTAATGCGCAAACTGCGGCTATCAAGGCGCAAACCGGGAGTGCTGTTGATAACAAGACTCTGGCACCGGCGGCAAAACAGCCGGGCTGGATAGAGACTTGTGCTTCAGTCTTCCCGGTGTTAGCTCTGGTATTTATCGTGCGTTCGTTTATTTACGAACCCTTCCAGATTCCTTCTGGTTCGATGATGCCCACGTTGTTGATCGGTGATTTCATTCTGGTAGAGAAATTTGCTTACGGTATTAAAGACCCAATTACTCAAACCACGCTGATTCCTACCGGGCATCCAAAACGCGGTGATATTGCCGTGTTTAAATACCCGTTAGACCCTCGTTTGGACTATATCAAGCGCGTGGTGGGTTTACCGGGCGACCGCGTAAGTTATAATCCGATCAGTAAAGAAGTAACGGTTCAGCCAGCATGTAATACCGGCTCTTCTTGTGATAGCGCATTGCCGATTACTTACAGTGCATCTGAGCCTAGCGATTTCGTGCAAACATTCCGTTATAGCGGTAATGGTGAGGCTTCTGCCGGTTTCTTCCAAATTCCGCTAAATCAGGCTGTACCTGGTGGTGGTGTGCGTTTGAGAGAGCGTACCGAAACCCTCGGCCCGGTTGCACACCAGATTTTGACCGTTCCTGGGCGCCAGGAGCAGCTAGGTGCTTATTATCAACAACCTAATCAGCCATTAGGTGTATGGGTTGTTCCAGAAGGTCATTACTTTATGATGGGTGATAACCGGGATAATAGCGCAGATAGCCGTTACTGGGGTTTTGTGCCAGAACGTAATCTGGTCGGCAAAGCTACTGCTATTTGGATGAGTTTTGAAAAGCAAGAAGGTGAGTGGCCAACGGGTGTGCGTTTAAGTCGTATTGGTGGAATACATTAATACTGGCTCTACCTTGAGTCATCGGGGTGACAGCGGCACTGAATACCGCTGTCACTTCAAGCCCGCAGGGTATTTAAACGCAGCATTATATTTCCACTCGTTGTAGAATAACCTTTCGAGCGATAAAAGTTGGCTCTTTTATGGGGGCCACTGCAAACGAAACAGTTTTGTCTTGGTATTATTGGCCGATCAGACCTGTTCCGTCTGCTGTAGTTTTTGACGCATTCTTGATCTATTGGTAACTCATGAACCCCATCGTAATAAATAGGCTACAGCGGAAGCTGGGCTACACTTTTCAACAGCAGGAGCTCTTGCTGCAAGCACTGACTCATCGTAGCGCCAGTAGCAAACATAACGAGCGTTTGGAGTTCCTGGGTGACTCTATATTAAGTTTCGTTATTGCCAATGAGTTGTACCGCCGTTTCCCTCGTGTTGATGAAGGGGATATGAGTCGGATGCGAGCAACCTTGGTTAGAGGTAATACGCTAGCCGAAATGGCCCGTGAGTTTGACCTCGGTGAATGTTTACGCCTTGGGCCGGGTGAATTGAAAAGTGGTGGTTTCCGCCGGGAATCAATTTTGGCAGATACAGTCGAAGCGTTAATCGGCGGTATATTCTTAGACAGCGATATTCATACGATTGAACGGCTGATTCTCGCCTGGTATCACAGTCGATTAGAAGAAATCAGCCCCGGTGATAAGCAGAAAGATCCAAAAACGCGCCTGCAAGAATATTTACAGGGCCGTCATCTGCCATTACCTTCTTATCTGGTTGTGCAGGTTCGTGGTGAAGCACATGATCAGGAATTTACTATCCACTGCCAGGTGAGTGGCTTGAATGAACCGGTAATAGGTACCGGCTCAAGTCGCCGTAAAGCTGAGCAGGCGGCAGCGGAACAAGCGCTGAAACAGTTGGAGCTTGAATGAGCGAAGTAGAAAAAACGTATTGTGGTTTTATTGCGATTGTAGGTCGCCCGAATGTGGGTAAATCTACCTTGCTGAATGAATTGCTGGGGCAGAAAATCTCCATCACTTCACGTAAACCGCAAACCACACGTCACCGTATTATGGGGATCCACACTGAAGGGCCTTATCAGGCCATTTATGTTGATACCCCAGGGCTACATATTGAAGAAAAACGTGCGATTAACCGCTTAATGAATCGCGCGGCAAGTAGCTCTATCGGTGATGTAGAATTAGTTATTTTTGTGGTTGAAGGGACGAACTGGACTGCTGACGATGAAATGGTAGTTAATAAGCTGCGCAGTTTGCAATGCCCGGTATTATTAGCTATCAACAAAGTCGATAACGTAACAGATAAAACTAAGCTGTTGCCTCATATCCAGTTCTTAAGCCAGCAGATGAATTTCTTGGATGTTGTTCCTATTTCTGCTGAAAAAGGGATGAATGTGGACACTATCGCCAGCATCGTGCGCAAGCATATGCCGGAAGCTGACCATCATTTCCCGGAAGATTACATCACGGACCGTTCTCAGCGCTTTATGGCGTCAGAGATCATTCGTGAGAAGTTAATGCGCTTCCTGGGTGAGGAATTGCCTTACTCTGTGACAGTGGAAATTGAACAGTTCGTACCAAATGAGCGCGGTGGTTATAACATCCATGGTCTGATTTTGGTGGAACGCGAAGGCCAGAAGAAAATGGTCATCGGCAATAAAGGTTCAAAAATCAAAACCATCGGTATCGAAGCCCGTCAGGACATGGAACAAATGTTCGAAGCTAAAGTGCATCTTGAGCTGTGGGTGAAAGTGAAATCCGGCTGGGCAGATGACGAACGTGCATTGCGCAGCTTAGGCTATACCGACGATCTGAAATAAGACTCGCCGATGGAAGGTTGGCAACGCGCATTTGTCCTGCATGGGCGACCTTACAGTGAAACCAGTTTAATGCTGGATTTGTTCACTGAAGGGGAAGGTCGCATGCGGGTGTTGGCAAAAGGTGCGCGCGGTCGCCGTTCCAACCTAAAAGGCTGCTTGCAGCCTTTTACACCCTTACTGGTTCGTTGGACCGGGCGTGGTGAAGTCAAAACATTACGTAGTGCCGAGCCGGTTTCATTGGCTCTCCCATTGACCGGCTCAATGTTGTACAGCGGCCTATATGTCAACGAGCTGCTCTCGCGCGTACTCGAACATCAAACCAATTACTCTGCGTTATTCTTCGACTATCTGCATTGCTTACAATCACTCGCGGGCAGCGATGGCTCACCTGAATATGCTTTACGCCAGTTTGAATTGGCGATACTGGCTCATCTTGGCTATGGCGTTGACTTCCTCCATTGCGCTGGCAGTGGTCAACCGGTGTCAGACACCATGACCTACCGCTATCGTGAAGAGAAGGGGTTTATTGCCAGTTTGGTGGTTGATCACTACAGTTTTACCGGCCGCCAATTATTGGCACTGGCTAATCGTGAGTTTCCCGATGCAGATACGTTGCGTGCCGCCAAGCGTTTTACCCGCATTGCTCTGAAGCCCTATCTGGGGGGGAAACCACTCAAAAGTCGCGAACTGTTCCGCCAATTTGTGATTAAACCGCCATCTGAACCCTTACCCTAGTACCGATAGCTCGATTGTTTACACTGCTCATCATCAATTTTCCCCTGCTGTAGCCTATCCGCTGGCCGCCTACTCGGTGTAAACTGCCAGGCACTTACACGTTTATTGGCAAGCATTTTTGCATGCTCATTAACCTATTAAAGATGCATCCATATCTGGAGGGCTGTCATGGCTGATTTGTTGCTGGGCGTTAATATTGATCACATTGCGACATTACGAAATGCACGTGGGACCATTTACCCCGATCCTGTGCAGGCAGCTTTTATTGCTGAGCAAGCGGGTGCTGACGGCATCACAGTCCATCTACGTGAAGATCGCCGCCATATTACTGATCGGGATGTGCGTATCCTGCGTGAAACAATCCAAACCCGCATGAATCTGGAAATGGCCGTCACCGATGAAATGGTGGGTATTGCTTGTGAGATAAACCCTCACTTTTGCTGTTTAGTGCCAGAAAAACGTCAGGAAGTGACTACCGAAGGCGGGCTGGATGTTGCCGGTCAAATTGATAAAATGACCGTCGCGGTGAGTCGCCTGGCTGAGGCCGGTATTCTGGTTTCACTGTTTATCGATGCGGATATGCGCCAAATTGATGCTGCGGTTGCGGTTGGGGCTCCTTACATTGAAATCCACACTGGCGCTTATGCTGATGCTACTTCAGATTTGGCACGGCAGGCTGAGCTGGTACGGATCGCTAAAGCGGCGACCTATGCTGCCAGCAAAGGGTTAAAAGTTAACGCAGGTCACGGCCTGACTTATCACAATGTCCAACCCATAGCCGCCTTGCCGGAAATGCATGAGCTAAATATTGGCCATGCAATCATTGGTCAGGCGGTTATGTCGGGCCTTGCTGCTGCGGTGACCGATATGAAAGTCTTGATGCGGGAAGCGCGTCGTTAATGGCTATTATTGGGCTAGGCACTGATATTGTTGAGATTTCACGGATAGAGGCGGTGGTTGAACGCAGTGGTGAAAAGCTGGCTCGGCGCATCCTTAGTCCTGCGGAATGGCAACATTATCAGCAGCACCAACAGCCAATTCGTTTTTTAGCCAAGCGTTTTGCCGTTAAAGAGGCGGCCGCTAAAGCATTTGGTACCGGTATCCGTAATGGTTTGGCATTTAACCAGTTTGAAGTGGTCAACGATGCATTAGGCAAACCAACGCTACGTTTACATCAACGAGCGGCAGAGTTGGCGGCCGAACTCGGTGTCAAATCTTTGCATGTGACTCTGGCTGATGAGCGGCGTTATGCCTGTGCAACTGTGATTATTGAAAGCTAAAAGCTAAAAGCTAAAAGCTTTCAGACTGCTGACAAACCTCGATAACTCGATCTTGCAAGGTGAAGGCAGGTAGAAGAGTAAAGCGTCCGCGCCAGGGAGGGCGCGGCTCGAGCCCCCAGGGAGGGGTTTACGGCGTCTTTACGATCTGCCTGTTTTCACCGTTACGGGCACTTTGTCATTAACCTCAAAGCTAAAAGCTTTCTATGGCTGCCAGAGCGTGGCTAATCGATCTTAAGGGGGTGGCATGAAAATGGCGCTCCTTTTTGTTGCCCATTCTATTTGCTTATAGGTTATGACTCTCATATTCCCTCCATTTTCCATCTGAAAGCTGCGCGCTTTATGCCCCATCTGCGTGTGAAAATTCCCCAGAATAAATCTTAATTTTGCGATCTGCCCGACAAGTTGGTTAACCAATGCTTCATTTGGTCATCCAATTGGCGGTACTTGTAATACCAAATTGCTGGGTGTGATAAGCAATTAGTACGCATAAGTACGGGTTTTGACAGAAAAGTTCAGTGTTAAGGCAATTTTACAGTCACAAAAAATCACTAAATTTGGCCTGACCAATATAACAACAGTGATATTAGAAAAATTTGATGTTTAACAACTGGGGAAAGTAAAAGATGGAATGGATTAATATCCTATGGGTGGTATTGGGTATTGGCTTAATGCTAGTGCTGAATATACGCTATCAGATTAACTCAATGATTGCATTACTGTTGGCGGCTCTGCTGGTGGGTACTCTCGCCGGGATGGACTTGCTCAAACTTCTGCATACTATTAAAGCGGGGTTTGGCGGGACACTCGGTGAACTGGCGATAATCGTCGTATTTGGTGCGGTGATCGGCAAGCTCATGGTCGACTCTGGTGCTGCCCATCAGATAGCTCAGACGCTATTGCGCCGGTTCGGGCTTAAGTATGTTGAATTTGCTGTCATTATCATCGGCCTTATCTTTGGTCTGGCGATGTTCTATGAAGTTGCCTTTATCATTTTGGCTCCATTGATCATTGCTATTGCCGTTGAAGCTAAGATCCCATTCCTTAAGCTGGCGATCCCTGCGGTTGCAGCTGCGACGACAGCACACTCCCTTTTCCCACCACAGCCAGGGCCAGTTGCATTGGTTAGTGCGTATGGTGCTGATATGGGAATGGTTTATATCTATGGCGTTCTGGTTGCCATCCCTTCAGTGATTTGCGCCGGGCTGATTTTACCCAAATTCCTTGGCAACCTGGAACGACCAGTGCCAACCTTCCTGAAAGCTGAGAATCCGCTGGATGAGAACAACTTGCCGTCGTTCAGCACCTCAATACTAGTACCATTAATCCCTGCTTTTATTATGATTTTTACCACCATTGCCAACATTTGGCTGGTGAAAGGGACGACGTCATACACCATTCTAAACTTCCTCGGTTCATCGCCTATTGCCATGTTTATCGCCATGCTGGTTGCCTTTGTCCTGTTTGGTACCGGGCGTGGTCATAAGATGGAATGGGTCATGCACTCATTTGAGGGGGCGGTAAAAGGTATTGCGATGGTCATCTTGATCATTGGTGCAGGTGGTGCGCTCAAGCAAGTCATCATTGATACCGGCATTGGCGATACCATTGGCATGTTGATGTCGGCTGGCGGTGTGTCACCTTATATCATGGCCTGGCTGATTACTGTGCTTATTCGCCTGTCAACCGGGCAAGGCGTGGTATCGGCAATGACAGCCGCGGGTATTATTGGTGCAGCAGTTATGGACCCTGTGACACATACCATTACCTCAGTTGATCCGGCGCTGTTGGTGCTGGCAACAGCGGCAGGCTCCAATACCTTTACCCATATTAATGATGCTTCATTCTGGTTGTTTAAAGGGTATTTCGACTTGTCTATTAAAGACACGCTGAAGACCTGGGGCTTGCTTGAGTTGACTAACTCAGTGGTGGGTCTGGCAATGGTATTGCTGATTAGCCTGTTTGTTTAGTGCGGATTTGAGTTGATTATATTATCAGTGCTTCAGTGGAGGCACTGATAATTCAGCTATAAAAATCAGAGCCGATCGGCGTGATGCAATTGGACAAATTTGTCCCACAGCTGCTCGTTAGTTTCCACCCAAGCGGGATCGAGAGAAATCGTATTATCAATAGGGCAGACCAACTGGCAGGTTGGGGTTTCGTAATGACCGACGCATTCTGTACAGCGCATAGGGTCAATTTGATAGATTTCTGCACCCATAGAAATTGCCTCGTTAGGGCATTCCGGCTCGCACATGTCGCAATTAATACATTTACGAGTGATTAACAGGGCCATGGTTCCTCTTATCTTAGGTCGGGTATGCTTAACAGTGGGGGATTATACCCCTCTGGCATCCTTAGACCAATTTTTTCACCAGCGCGGCACTGTGCTTAATATGATCCTGCGCACTTTCAAGGTCTTGCTGGATCATTGCCATAAATAGCAGATCAGTCAGCGCATATTGTGCAGTGCTCGATGAAATGGCTGCGCTGCGTATGGCCGGTTCTTCTGAGATAGTGTACAAACAATGATCAGCCCGTTGCTGCAAGCTATTCGGGGTAAAACTGGTCAACGCCAACACTTTGGCACCACATCGTTGTGCTTCTTCAGCCGCCAAATTAATCTCACGGCGCTCACCGCTGAAGGAAATAGCCAATAGTAGATCTCGCGAATCCAAAGCCTGTACCGCCGCTAATTGTGCATGCATATCTGTTTCGGATACCGCCATAACGCCTATCTTTAATAGCTTATAAGCAAGGTCTTTCGCCACTAAACCAGAGGCACCCAAGCCCGTCAAAATAACGCGGCGCGCTGAGCGCAACATGTCTAATGCTTCAGTTAGACGTTGCTCGCTATTGATATCCAACGTCGCTCGCAGTGCGGCAGCTTTTTCCGCCAATAACTTTTCGCCCACTGTTTTTAAACTGTCGGTACTTAAAATTTGGTTATGAAGAGTGACGGCTTGCTCGGGAGCAGCCACAATCTCACTCAAGGCTTGTTTCAGTGCCGGGAAGCCTTTGTAGCCTAATTTTTGTGCGAACTTCACTACCGCAGATTGGCTAACGCCGGTTTGCTGTGCCAGTTTTTGAGAACTGAGGTGGCGTGCCTGCTCAGGATTATTCAGCAAGAAATCAGCTAACTTACGATCATTTTGTGCCAGCGTTGGATAGAGCTGACGAATGCGAAGAAGACTACTCATAAATCAGTTCCTGAATATGGGCGGTTATTCTGCCAGGTTGGTTAATAACACCCATAAATAATAAAATCAAAGGGCCAAGTGAGGGAGCATAGCACTTTTTTTTGGCGAGAGTCCGGTGGATGGATCAAGAAAACACTTGGCCATTATCTTTGTATACTAGGAATAAACGGGCCTAATCAGTTGTAACTCAACGGCAAGGCTTATTGCATGTTTGGCATTAGTTACTCCGAGTTTTCGAACCACCTTCCCCATATGATGTTTTACTGTGGTGGGTTTTATTCCTAAAATAAGCGCTATTTCTTGATAAGCTTTTCCCACGCTGGCCCAGTAAATAATCTCATTTTCACGCGTTGAAAAAATTTCATTTCTATTAACTTTATAGAAAATACTTGTATTATTTAGATCTTTATAAAGTGAAGTGAGTCTTTCGTGAGTACTCATCAATAGCAACTGAATATTACCTTTATCCTTGCCAAATTTCTCCTCCATATCTTCATTACAATCTTTGTCCGTCATAAGAGAAAGAACAGTCAAATTATTATTTTGATCGTGTAAAACAAAGGTATAGCCATTAAATACAGCATACTCTTTTGCCATATCAAATAATTTTGGCCATCTGAATATAATCTTTTCATCCCAAGAGAATGGCATAATACAATGCGCGGCCATGAGAAGAACCGGGTCCGTAAACTGAAAGTTGTTTTGTGTATAGAATTCGAACCAATTTCCTGTATTTGAAATAACCGTGAAGTCAGAAGGGTTTCTCTTATTCATTATTGCATATGCATATCTGATTTTTCTGTATTTTTCGAGTTTTTCTTCAAGTTTTTTATTTATAGTGGTGTTGATTAATTGGTATTTGAAAAATAATTTATTCAAGATTCACCTCCTTAATAAAATCCATTTTTATTAAATGATTATGTGTAAATTTATACGTAAATTATCTGAAAAGGATTTAATCGAATTAACCTATTTATCTAGATAATAATTAAACGCGCCTACAGTTTATTATTGATTTAAATGCCTTGCTGTTTTAAAGCACAGTACTGGATTGTACCTTAGTATAATTACCCTCGTTTGTCAGTATGGGTATAATTCTCGAAAAATAATGTGGGGATTATCTTAATAAGATGGATGTTATATTAAAAGGAGTTTTTTATGATCAAAAAAATATCGGACTGGCATCCTGCGGATATAATAGCTGCGATACGTAAAAAAGGCTCTACGCTCTCTGCGGTATCGCGAAATTCAGGTTTAAGTTCAAGTACGCTTACTAATGCGCTAACCAAGCCCTGGCCTAAAGGCGAGTATATCATTGCGGATTTTTTGGATATTCATCCATCAGAAATATGGCCGACAAGATATTATGACCAAAACTCCGGAGAGAAAATAAATAGGGAAGCTAAAATAAGAAAGAGGATTAACCGTTGAATGGCGATAAGTCACTACAAGGCCTAATTGTTAAATGATATGATTTTTATGCACACTATAGACTCTATAATAATGAGGAAAAATCATGAACTTGGGTGCTTTGATTTCTGAAAGTCGCAATCCAGATACGATGGATCTGGATACGCTCTCCACATTGGAGATGTTGACCCGTATTAATGATGAAGACAGGAAAGTACCCGAGGCGATTCGTTTGGTGATCCCCACTATTGCGCAGGCGGTAGATTTAGCGGCTAAAGCCTTACGGGACGGAGGCCGGTTGATCTATCTTGGCGCGGGCACCAGCGGGCGGCTTGGCGTGTTAGATGCCTCGGAATGTCCGCCGACTTTTGGTGTGCCTCATGGTAGGGTTATCGGCTTAATTGCCGGTGGCCCCGGTGCATTACTCAAAGCGGTGGAAGGTGCCGAAGATGATGTATCACTTGGCGAGCGGGACTTGCGAGATTTGCAGTTGAACGCAACAGATATGGTGGTTGGGCTAGCCGCTTCCGGCCGTACCCCCTATGTTATTGGTGCGCTGCGTTTTGCCCGCCAACTCGGATGCCCCACTGCGGCTATTTCCTGTAATCCGGATTCTCCTATCGCGCAAGAAGCTCTGATCGCGATTTCACCGGTGGTTGGGCCTGAGGCGCTTACTGGCTCTACCCGCATGAAATCCGGCACGGCACAAAAATTAGTTCTGAATATGTTATCGACCGGCGCGATGGTGAAGTTAGGTAAGGTCTATCAAAACCTGATGGTGGATGTAAAAGCCACTAATGTGAAATTAGTCGATCGCGCATGCCGCATAGTGGTTGAAGCCACCGGAGCCAGCCGTGCCGAGGCTGAAAATGCCTTATCGCAAACCGAATTTGAAGTTAAACCGGCTATCTTGATGATCCTAAAAGGGGTCAGTGCTGAGCAAGCACGTTTGGATCTACAACAACATAATGGTTATTTGCGGGCTGCATTGTAAGGTTAGCTATCACCTGGCCTTCAGCCGCTAATAAAATGATATTGTATTGTATCGATATTGTATTGAACCGTAATGGCAGATTTTAATTGATTAAATTTATGGGATTTCAATGACCAAGGTTTCGAATGCAGAATCAGTAAGCACTACTGCCGAGCCACCATCGGCAAGTGTCAAACGTGTTGTCTTCTTTGATTTAGATGGCACTTTGCATCAGCAAGATATGTTTGGCAGTTTTTTGCGTTTTCTGCTGCGCCATCTGCCACTGAATCTGTTGTTAGTTATTCCATTATTGCCCGTTATTGGCTTGGGATTATTGGTCGGTGGGCGTTGTGCGCGCTGGCCAATGAGTTTGTTGTTGTGGGCGATCACTTTTGGCCGACGTGAAGCACATCTGAGGGATTTAGAATTGCGCTTTGTGAACGAATTTCGCCAAAAAGTCACTGAATTTCCGGTGGTGATGATGCGTTTACGTCAATATTTAAAGAGCACAGACGCGCAGGTATGGCTTATCACCGGCTCTCCGCAACGGCTAGTGGAGCAGGTTTACCACGATTCGGACTTTATCCATCATTTACGGCTGGTGGGGAGCCGTATGGCGCGGCGCAATGGCGGGTGGGTGTTGCCACTGCGCTGTTTAGGGGCAGAAAAAGTGCTGCAATTAGAACAGCGCTTGGGGTCTCCACTGAAACTCTACAGCGGTTACAGTGACAGTAAACAGGATAATCCACTGCTGCATTTCTGCGAACACCGTTGGCGGGTCAGTAAGACCGGTGAATTACAACAGTTGGAATAAGCCACCGTGGCTTATTCGCTGCATCTCACTAGTGAGTCACATCATTTTCGTGGTGACCAAGCCGCCAGACCCGTTCAGCGTGCCGCCCCAGTAGCCACAAGCTGATGCCGAGTAACAGGAAGAAAATTGTTTTCGGCATGCTATCCCAGAAGAATTCAAAGAAACGGGTATACAAGTTAATGGCTAAAAATGTCAGGCCAAAACCGCGTAGCATGGCATCATCGCGTTTTAGCCCCAGCCAGATGGCTGCTGCTGCCGCGAGAGCAAACAAAAGGCTCCAGTGCATTAACTCAATTTGGCGCACTTGATACCAATGGTCGATATCACCGTAATTACCAAAAATAGACAGTAGCCACAGGGCAATAAACAGATAAAGCAGCCCCATTGCCTGCGAAACTCGATCCAGCCGACGTGCAGCCAGTTGCGGTTGTAGTGTCAATGCACTGGCGCAAAGCAGCAAGCCAAAGGCGATAAAGCGCACGGGGTAGCTCATTCCTAACCAGTATGCGCCCCAACCGGACAGATAACCGGTTTCTGCGCCAAATGCATTTCCCAGTGACAGTAGAGCAAATAACCAGACTAGTGGTGAGCGGCCAAACCAGCCAACCACCCCGTAAATCACCGTGCCAAGTAACAATAATACCGAGATACGGCCACTGCCGTTATCCAGCCATTCGCCAAGCTGACCGATAGCCGCAGCGGTAAAAATCACACCGAGGAACAGCACGGCCTCGTTACTATAGATTTTACTGGGATCTTGTCGGCGTCGGTAAAAACCCCAGCCGTAAAAGGTCGCTGCTAATATGCCCGTAACGACGACTCGAACAGGGGGATCAAAACGGAAAAATTGGCTAATCCAGGCGAGCAGGAAAGTATCAGCCATCAGGCTACCAATGGCGATGACCAGTGATGCCAGTGCCGCAAGGAAGGCGTAACCCGCCAACCTGCGCCAGTCAAAAGGTTGAACATCAATATTTTCCAACAAACGCTGATGCTCTTCTTCAGGAATAACTCCTTCTTTGGCCCATCCATCAAGGGTTTTGCGCACAATTACCGCGCTCTTCTTGTTGAGCTTCATATTTTTGGCTTCCATATTGAGTTACTAGTTATTTATATCAGGAATGATTCCTGCCTTGTCGAAACATTAACCGAACATTATTCATTGAGCTACTTTATAGTGAATTTAGTGGGTATAGCAGCTGCCGATTGCTGTGTATAATGCACGCCGCAAAAGTGCCAGAGAGGTTAATGTGTCTACTGATAATAATTTGTCTTCTGAATGTGATTCGCCAGCGGAATACAGTGATGAATACTGGATGCAGCGAGCATTAGCATTAGCGCTACGTGCGCAAGTAGAAGGTGAAGTTCCGGTGGGCGCAATATTGGTGCTGGATAATCAGGTAATTGGTGAAGGCTGGAACCGGCCAATTCGTGATAACGACCCTACAGCTCATGCTGAAATCATGGCGCTGCGTCAGGGGGGGCAAGTTGTGCAGAATTATCGCCTGATAGACGCCACTTTATATGTCACTCTGGAGCCGTGTGTGATGTGTGCCGGAGCGATGGTGCACAGCAGGATCCGCCGGTTAGTGTATGGCGCTAATGATCTGAAAACGGGTGCAGCAGGATCATTGGTCGATATTTTGCGCCACCCAGGAATGAACCATCAGATAGAGATAACGGCGGGTGTGATGGCCGACGCCTGCGCTCATCAATTAAGCGCGTTTTTCCGCCTGCGGCGCGAACAGCAAAAAGCACTGAAACTCGCGCAGCGGGAAAATCCTGAACCGCGCGAGATGTAAGTAAAAATAAGTAAGATTAATTATAGCTCAGCGAGTGAAGGGGCGACCGCACCCAGGGGTGCTCCGGCGACTTCGTCGCTACGACCCCAACGGCACGTTTCCCCTCCATTATTGGCAATCTAAAAGAGTTGGCAACAATGGAGTCGGGAATCTGAAAGAAGTGCTAATTATTGATTGACCAGCCGGGACCAACCACTGGGTAAGCCTTACCCAACTCGGCTTCAATCGCGGCGTGCTGCGCTGCTTTCTTCTCTTTTTCCTGCAAATATCCCACTAAGCTAACCTGATAACGACGGATGTTTTCGACGTAGTTATAGGCTTCGTGACCGCGAGCATAGCCATAAGTGGTGCTTGGGTAGTAGCGCTTTTGGCTCAACATCGGTAGCCGCATTTTTACGTCAACCCAACTGTCCGGATTGCCATTCTGGTTTTTGGTCAACTTGCGGGCATCGAGCATATGACCGTAGCCCAGATTATATGCCGCCAGTGCGAACCAGATTCGTTCATCTTCGGGAATGGTATCTGGTACCTTTTGCATCAACCGCTGTAAGTAAACCGATCCGCCTCTAATGCTTTCCTCCGGATCAACCCGGTCTTTGACTCCCAAACCACTTGCGGTGGCTCGCGTGAGCATCATCAGGCCGCGCACGCCAGTTGGGGAAGTCGCTTGTGGATTCCAATGGGATTCCTGATAAGCGATGGCAGCCAGTAACCTCCAGTCGATTTCGCCAGCATGTTTTTCAAATAATGGCCGGAAAGAGGGCAGAACATTGTCGATAGCGGACAGGAATGTTTTCGTGTCGACATAATCAAAACTGCCGACATGACCCAGATATTTTTCCTCCAGGCGCGCCAAACTGCCGTCTTCTACCATCTCACTGTAGAAATCAAGCATCGCCGCATACAGGCTGTCATCATGGCTCTGTTGGAAATACCAGGTCACCGGCTCTTCATCCGTGACATCAAAAGCGACTGCCAATTGTGGATGGATACGTTGTAGCAGAGCAATGGTGACAGAATCGCCAAGGGTATAATCGAGCTTGCCATCAGCGACCTGCTCCAATAACTCTTTTCCTGAGCGATCGACAGACGACCCCCAGTTAAGATCCGGATATTTCGTCTGTTTAAGCTGTTTCAATGTGGTCATATGGGCCGAGCCGGAGGCCACAATCAGCTGCCCTTTCAGATCACTGAATGACTTTGGCCGGGGAGAACCCAAGCGGTAGACTAATTGTTGCGACACGGAATAATAGGCAGGGCCGGTGCGCGCCCGCTTAAGACGCTCACTATTATAAATCAGCCCAGCAGCAATCATGTCTGCATCATCACTATCTAAAGTATCAAACAGATCGTTGATATTATGATGAGGGGTCATCACCAACTTAACCCCCAGATAGTCAGCAAAACGTTTTGCCAGCTCATAGTCGAAACCGGAAGGGCCATCCTTTCCGGTCGAGTAGATAAGCGGTGAACTTATTGTGCTAACTCGCAGTTCACCACGGGCTTTTATACGGTCCAGTTGCCCCTCTTGGCCGTTGCGCCAGGGAATATTGGGCCACAGCGCGAGAGCCAGAAGTAAGGCGACTACACCGATAACAAAGTAGTTTAATTTTATGCGCGTCAAATAGTTATCTCTCGGCAGCGCTCTTTATATGTGTGTCGTGAAACTGAAATCGACATGGTTAAATCCCCAGTGGAGTGGCATTTTGCGCAACAAATCGTCACTGTGCAACTTTATTGCGAGCTTATTTATTCGGTGTTCATCTTTTAAAGATAACGACACTTTCTGACGCAATTATTAATAATAGCTACGCAAACGGTTTCGTCGGCGGCTCAGATTCACTATAATGGCGCGCGTTTTCCCCTGTTTTGCGCCAATGAGTGCTGCGCCCAATGAAGTGCTGTTCCAGTCGCTTCGAAGAGAGAGAAACTTAGATTATGGAAATACTGCGTGGTTCGCCCGCTTTGTCGGCTTTTCGAATTACCAAACTGCTGTCCCGTTGCCAGGATGCTCATCTGCCAGTAGATGATATCTATGCAGAATATGTTCACTTTGCCGATGTTAGCGCCCCATTGAGTGCTGACGAACATGCCAGACTCCAGCGGCTGCTACAGTATGGGCCATCTCTCCCCGAACATGCGCCAGAAGGGCGTTTACTCTTGGTTACCCCAAGGCCGGGCACTATTTCTCCGTGGTCTTCCAAAGCAACAGATATCGCCCACAATTGTGCATTGCCACAGGTGCTGCGTCTGGAGCGCGGTCTGGCTTTCTATATACAAGGCCCGAACCTGACTGAAACCCAATGGCAACAATTGTCGGCACTGCTGCATGACCGCATGATGGAAACGGTCTTTACTGATTTGCAGCAAGCTGAGCAACTGTTCTCTCACCACCAGCCAGCCCCAGTGCAACGGGTGGATATTCTGGCGCAGGGCCGCAGTGCACTGGAGCAGGCCAATATTAAATTAGGTCTGGCACTGGCTCCGGATGAAATTGATTATCTGTTGGCCGCCTTTACCGGCCTTGGGCGTAACCCGACAGATATCGAGCTGTATATGTTTGCTCAGGCCAATTCTGAGCATTGCCGCCATAAGATTTTTAATGCGGATTGGAAAATTGATGGTGTTGACCAGCCTAAGTCGCTGTTTAAGATGATCAAAAACACCTTTGAACACACACCGGATTACGTCTTATCTGCCTATAAAGACAATGCCGCGGTGATGGAAGGTTCTCAGGTTGGGCGCTTCTTTGCTGCGCCAGAGAATGGCGTTTATGGCTACCATCAGGAAGAGGCGCATATTCTGATGAAAGTGGAAACCCACAACCACCCGACGGCTATATCGCCGTGGCCAGGCGCGGCTACCGGTTCAGGTGGCGAGATCCGTGATGAAGGTGCCACCGGGCGCGGTGCTAAACCGAAAGCCGGTTTGGTGGGGTTCTCGGTATCTAACTTGCGTATCCCCGGTTTTGAACAGCCGTGGGAAGAGAATTTCGGTAAGCCAGATCGCATTGTTACCGCATTGGATATCATGACCGAAGGCCCATTGGGTGGCGCGGCATTTAACAATGAATTTGGCCGTCCGGCACTGCTGGGTTATTTCCGTACCTATGAAGAGCGCGTGAACAGCCATAACGGCACTGAGTTACGTGGTTACCATAAGCCGATTATGTTGGCGGGCGGGATTGGCAATATCCGCGCGGGTCATGTGCAAAAAGGCGAAATTACCGTCGGTGCCAAGCTAGTGGTGCTCGGTGGGCCATCGATGAACATCGGTTTGGGGGGGGGGGCTGCTTCTTCCATGACATCTGGCCAATCTGATGCAGATCTGGATTTTGCTTCGGTACAGCGTGATAACCCGGAAATGGAGCGCCGCTGTCAGGAAGTGATTGATCGCTGCTGGCAGTTGGGTGACCACAACCCCATCCTGTTTATTCATGATGTCGGTGCTGGCGGTTTGTCCAACGCCATGCCGGAGTTGGTGAGCGATGGTGGCCGTGGTGGTCGCTTTGAACTGCGCGATATCCTCAATGACGAACCGGGTATGAGTCCGTTGGAAGTGTGGTGTAACGAATCCCAGGAGCGCTATGTTCTGGCCGTTGCTCCTGCGCAAATGGCACAATTTGCAGAAATTTGCCGCCGTGAACGTGCACCCTATGCTGTTATCGGTGAAGCCACCGAAGAAAAACATCTGACCCTGAATGACCGCCATTTCGACAATCAGCCGATTGATATGCCGCTGGATGTGCTGTTGGGTAAAACACCGAAAATGCTGCGTGATGTCACCCGCCTACAGGCGAAAGGTGAGGCATTGCAACGGGCTGAAATCAGCATTGCTGATGCAGTGAAACGTGTAATGCATTTGCCAACAGTTGCCGAGAAAACCTTCTTGATAACCATTGGTGACCGCACTGTAACCGGTATGGTCACCCGTGATCAGATGGTTGGCCCATGGCAGATTCCGGTAGCTGACTGCGCGGTAACCAGCGCCAGTCTGGACAGTTATTATGGCGAAGCCATGTCACTGGGCGAACGTGCGCCAGTGGCCTTGCTGGATTTCGCCGCTTCAGCCCGTTTGGCGGTTGGCGAAGCATTGACCAATATCGCCGCGACCCAAATTGGCGAACTTAAGCGCATTAAACTGTCGGCTAACTGGATGTCCGCAGCGGGCCACCCCGGTGAAGATGCCGGTTTGTATGACGCGGTACGTGCGGTGGGCGAGGAGTTATGTCCGGCGCTGGAGATTACCATTCCGGTGGGCAAAGACTCTATGTCGATGAAAACCCGCTGGCAGGAAGGGGAGGAACAGCGCGAAATGACCTCGCCGCTGTCCTTGGTAATTACGGCTTTCGCGCGTATCGAAGATGTTCGCCACACAGTGACCCCACAGCTGCGCACCGATAAAGGTGATAATGCGCTGCTGCTGATTGATTTGGGCGCGGGTCACAATGCGCTGGGGGCGACGGCGTTGACTCAGGTTTATCGCCAGTTAGGGGACAAACCGGCAGATGTGCGCGATGTGCAACAGCTGGCGGGTTTCTTCAACGCGATGCAGCATTTAGTCGCTGATCAAGCCTTGTTGGCCTATCACGACCGCTCTGACGGCGGCCTGTTAGTGACACTGGCTGAAATGGCTTTTGCTGGCCATTGTGGCGTGCAAGTGGATATTCAATCCCTGGGTGATGATGCGCTGGCTGCCTTGTTTAACGAGGAACTGGGGGCGGTGATTCAGGTGGGCGCTGAGCAGCGAGCCGCAGTGGAACAAATGCTGGCAGATCATGGTCTGGCGAATTGTGTCCACTATCTGGGCCGCGCTGTTGAGGGGGATGTCTTTGACATCCGCAGTGGCACTGATGTGGTTTACAGTGAAAAACGCAGCACCTTGCGCTTGTGGTGGGCTGAAACCACCTGGCAGATGCAGCGCCTGCGCGATAACCCGGATTGCGCCGATCAAGAGCATCAGGCGAAACAGGATGAACGTGATCCGGGCCTGAATGCGAAACTGACCTTTGACCCAGCAGAAGATATTGCCGCACCTTACATCATCAAGCAAGTGCGACCAAAAGTGGCAGTGCTACGTGAGCAAGGGGTTAACTCTCACGTGGAAATGGCAGCCGCTTTCCACCGCGCCGGTTTTGATGCGGTTGATGTGCATATGAGCGACTTGCTGGCAGGGCGCACTGATTTGCAATCCTTCCAAACGTTGGTTGCTTGCGGCGGTTTCTCATACGGTGATGTGCTGGGTGCGGGCGAAGGTTGGGCGAAGTCTATTTTGTTCAATAATCGGGTGCGTGAAGAGTTTGAAGCTTTCTTCCATCGCCCTGAAACGCTGGCGTTGGGCGTTTGTAATGGCTGCCAGATGATGTCTAATCTGCGTGAATTGATCCCCGGCGCTGACCATTGGCCACGTTTTGTCCGCAATCTGTCAGACCGCTTTGAAGCGCGTTTCAGTCTGGTTGAAGTGGCAAACAGCCCATCACTGTTTATGCAGGATATGGCCGGTTCACGGATGCCAATTGCTGTTTCACATGGTGAAGGGCGAGTTGAAGTGCGTGATGCCGCGCATCTGGCGACACTGGAGCAAAACAATCTGGTGGCGCTGCGCTTTGTAAATAACTACGGTGTCGTGACCGAGCAGTACCCAGCTAACCCTAATGGGTCCGCTAATGGCATCACCGCAGTCACCAGTGCCAGTGGGCGGGCAACGGTAATGATGCCGCATCCTGAGCGGGTTTTCCGCACTGTCAGTAACTCATGGCACCCAGAAGAGTGGGGCGAAGATAGCCCATGGATGCGTATGTTCCGGAATGCGCGTAAGCAATTGGGATAAGTCAATTTGCTTTGAATATGACAGCAGGGGCATTGGATGATGCCCCTTTCTTTTATTAGGCTGTTTTCACTATTATTTAAATATGAGTGGAAACGTTTTCTTAGTTGATACTTTCTCATTATTATAAACTTCCACGACCAGATCATAGTTTCCGGCGATAATATTCTCCAGGTTCAGATCTATTCTTTGGGCGTTATGATTAATAAATCCGGACGTTTCATGTAATATGGTATTTTCATTGTTTGCTAAATAGATGTAATAACTAACAAATTCAGGTGAGCTAATAGTGAAAGAAACAGAGGATTTTTTATTTATTAACTGATGGTTATATTGAAAGTAGTTCACCTCAATTTGAGGTGCAGTGGCGCTTTCTTCATCATGAATATGATTTATTTTATCTATGCCATGTAGTCTAGGGTTTGGTGATACTAATAATGTATGTGTTACGGCATATATACTCTGGATATTGATAAAAAAAATCAGAGCTATTGTGGTAAGTATTTTATTTATTGTGGTCATATTAACCTCGGTATTTTTAAGTGTCGCGGGTTTATTATTTTTTGGCATTAAAAAGGTTATTTTTATTTTCTTGTTATAGGATTTTATTGCTACCCATGGTGACTCATATGTCGCAGTGATGAAATTACATAAATTATAACGTGGTGATAATTTCAACAGTATCACTGTGTGGTGTGGTTGATGGCGCTAAACATAATTAATTGCAAAATAAAATGACTAATTAATTGATTTTAAATGTTTTTATGGTTTTTGTCGGTAAATTGCGACAATGATGTTTTAATGTGTCTCAAAAAGGAGACATTTATAATATTGATTTATAAGTGTTTTATTTAAAAGAGAATCAGGTGTCGGGTAATAGCGACAAAAACGGATTAAATCACTCGGTTTGATTGGTGTAAGTAAGGTTTCAGAGAGGGGTTAAAATTAATTTTAGCTTAATATCAATTAGTTATAATTTAATTCTAAAACATGGCACGCAAGGTGCATTACTACTATCAGTTGCTCATTCACCTCTTTATGATAGTCCCGCCGTATAGCGGAATATGCACTTCATAAGCCACCGAATGATGCCTAAGACTGGTGCCTATCGTCCACCCAAACCGATATTGTGTGAATGCACATTATCAAACATCGGACGACACGTTGAGTGAGGCGCCGCCTATGTCCTGCTGTGATGAGTAGTTCATCAATATTGGACATGTCTGGATGCTATTCGTCTCATCCTCCCGATGATTGCCTCGGCTTCATCAAACTGGAGACGATATTTAAGGGCATCCACATATTCTGCGACGGGGCAATTTATTGCCCCGTTGTCACATCTATATCCGTCATACTTCAAGCCGCATGTACGTTGGCCGTCTTCCTGTATTCGAATTATTTAGGGCATCATAGGGTCAAAGACAAGCTAAAGCCCCCGTTTCTACTGCAAATGACACTAAAAGCAGGTCTGATGATGATTCTGACAATAATGGACCAGCAACCTTAATTAAAAGCACTTTGCTCAACGCTAAGTGCTTTTTTTTTACTTCAATCAAACGGACAAGTTGCGGACATGCCCGCATAAATTGGGTCACAGGCATTGTAATCCTGATAGAGTCAGTTAGCATCACCACAGAATGATAGGTAATGAGATGATTTCGTTGAAAAGATGGCGTTTGTTCCCCCGTTCTTTACGTCAATTGGTGCTCATGGCATTTCTGTTGGTGCTGCTCCCTCTATTGGTGCTGGCATATCAGGCTTATCAAAGCCTTGACCATCTGAGCACCCAGGCGGCCGACATTAATCGCACCACGCTGGCAGATGCCCGGCGCAGTGAGGCCATGACCAGCGTGGCGCTCGAAATGGAGCGCAGTTATCGCCAGTATTGTGTATTAGATGATGCAACACTGGCAAAGCTCTATCAGCATCAGCGTAAACAGTATGCTCAAATGCTCGATGCCCATGCCGCCATCCTGCCCGATGCTCGCTATTATCAGACCCTGCGTGAATTGTTAACGCAACTTTCTGATATTAAATGTAAAAATAGTGGGCCAGAACAAAATGCTTCGGCGTTATTAGAGCAATTTTCGCGTTCGAATGCCGAAATGGTACAGGCCACCCGTGATGTGATTTTCTCCCGAGGACAGCAACTGCAAAAAGATATTGCCGAACGTGGGCAATTTTTTGGCTGGCAGTCCCTGTTACTGTTTTTAGTCAGCGTGTTGCTGGTGGTGTTATTCACACGCATGATTATCGGGCCGGTTAAAGGCATCGAGCGAATGATTAATCGGTTAGGAGAGGGGCGTCCACTGGGTAACACGGCCTTGTTTAAAGGGCCGCGAGAGTTACGCTCGCTGGCACAGCGCATTATCTGGCTCAGTGAACGTTTAGCTTGGCTTGAATCACAGCGCCATGAGTTTTTACGCCATATTTCCCATGAATTAAAAACGCCGCTGGCCAGTATGCGCGAAGGTACTGAATTGTTAGCAGATGAGGTTGCCGGCCCGCTGACTCAAGATCAAAAAGAAGTCGTGGCTATCCTGGATAACAGTAGCCGCCATTTACAATTATTAATTGAACAATTATTGGACTATAACCGTAAACTGGCTGATGGCCCCGGTGAGCTGGAAAATGTCGAATTGGTAGAAATGGTTGAAGATGTGATTTCAGCCCATAGCTTACCGGCGCGAGCCAAGATGATTCGTACCGAGACGGATCTGAAAGCGGATATTTGTTGGGCAGATCCGACACTATTGATGCGGGTATTAGATAATCTCTACTCCAATGCGGTGCACTATGGCGAGGAATCCGGTACCATTTGGGTGAGAAGCCGTCAGGTGAATAACCGCGTACAAATTGATATCGCCAATACCGGTGCTTCGATCCCGGAATCTGAAGAAACAATGATATTTGAGCCTTTTTTCCAGGGAAGTCATCAGCGAAAAGGGGCCGTCAAAGGCAGCGGGCTGGGGCTGAGTATTGCTCAGGACTGTATCAAACGTATGCAGGGCGACTTGCAATTGGTGTCCGTGGATTACGCCGCAGTCTGTTTCCGTGTTGAATTGCCATTAACCGCTGAGAATGAATAAATAATGTACAAATGGTCTATGAGCAGCGTTATTAAAAAGACCGTCTTTTTGTCATGTCCGACATCAACTACTACCAATAAGCTGGTGGGAAGGTCAGGCTCGGGTATTTTTTGGCCAGCTTTGTTGCTGGCCCCGCTATTACTCACGGGATGTACTGATAACCCGACAGCGGGTCGTTTCTCCCAAGCTGTTCAGATGGTGATACCAGAAACGAAAATCGTTGATTATCGGACCTTATCCTGTGATGTATTGTGGGATCTTGATGATAAAGAGACGCTGGAAAACTCCCTTTATTGGTTACGGGCGATGGATTGTGCTGAGCGCTTGGGTTCAACTCAAGCACGGGTATTAGCCAAAACATTACCGGTCGTGACGTGGTCAGCCGCCTTCAAACAGGGTATTTTGGTGAGCAGCGCTGAACCGTCGATTGCCGAGCGTCGTCAAGTCGTTGAGCGCTTGAACAGCTATAGCCAAAGTTTCCCCGGCGCGGTGCGGCCACTGATTCAACTATGGCGTGAGCAGCAAGTTCTGCGCATCTCTCTGGCAGAAGAGCGCACGCGTTATCAGCGCTTGCAAGAAGAGTCCGACGCGCAAATTGACCGCCTGAGAGAAAGTCAGGTTCGGTTGCAATATAATTTACTGGATACTACCCGTAAGCTGGAAAATCTGACAGATATCGAACGGCAGCTTTCATCACGTAAGCAAATGCAAAACGAGATCCCGGAAACCGATGCTGACAGCAAAGCCGCTGCGGCCCTCAAGCCAGCAGAAACCAAGCCAGTTGAGGCTAAACCTCAGCCTAAAGTCGAGCCGGTTAAACCGGTTGAAACCAAGCCTGCGGATGTTAAACCTATAGAAACCAAACCTGCTGAAGCTAAACCGGCGGAAAACAAACCTGCCGCATCCACCAGCCCGGTTGAAAGTAAACCAACCGAGCCGCCAGCAGACAGCAAACCCGCACCACAACCGGTAGAAAAGCCGGCTGATACTTATGCCGCACCAGTCGTACCACCAACTGACGTGCCACCAGCGACAAATAAGGAATCACATGACGCCACGCAAACCGGCCAATCTACTGCTGGTTGACGACGACCCTAGCTTACTGAAATTGCTGGGAATGCGTTTAACCAGTGAAGGTTTTAATGTCACCACCGCGGAAAGCGGGCAGGAAGCATTGCGTCTGTTGATGCGCGATAAAATTGATTTGGTTATCAGTGACTTGCGTATGGATGAAATGGATGGTATGGCGTTGTTTGCTGAAATACAAAAGCATCAACCGGGTATGCCAGTGATTATCCTGACCGCACATGGCTCGATCCCTGATGCCGTGGCCGCGACCCAACAAGGGGTGTTTAGTTTTCTGACTAAACCGGTTGATCGCGATGCCTTATATAAAGCAATTGATGCAGCATTAGAGCTTTCTATTCCTGCCGGTGATGATACCTGGCGTGAAGAGATAGTGACTCGCAGCCCGGTGATGTTGCGCTTGCTGGAGCAGGCCAAAATGGTGGCGCAATCGGATGTCAGCGTGTTGATTAACGGCCAAAGTGGTACCGGTAAAGAGGTGTTGGCACAAGCCATTCATGCCGCCAGCCCGCGGGCGAAAAAAGCTTTCATCGCAATCAACTGCGGTGCCTTGCCTGAACAGTTACTGGAATCAGAACTATTTGGTCATGCCAAAGGGGCATTTACCGGCGCAGTCAGTAGCCGCGAAGGGCTATTTCAGGCGGCCGAAGGCGGGACACTGTTCTTAGACGAAATCGGTGATATGCCGCTGTCTTTGCAGGTGAAACTACTGCGAGTATTGCAGGAGCGTAAAGTACGCCCTTTGGGCAGTAACCGTGATTTGAGTATCGACGTGCGGATCATTTCAGCGACTCACCGTGATCTGCCCAAGGCGATGGCAAAAAATGAATTTCGCGAAGATCTCTACTATCGTTTGAATGTGGTGAATCTCAAGATCCCCGCATTGCATGAGCGTTCAGAAGATATTCCGCTGCTGGCTAACCATCTGTTACGTGAATCAGCCAAACGCCATAAGCCATTTGTCCGCAGTTTCTCAACCGATGCCATGAAACGGCTGATGACGGCCAGTTGGCCAGGTAACGTGCGGCAGTTGGTGAACGTGATTGAGCAATGTGTGGCATTAACCTCTGCACCTGTTATCAGTGAAGCACTGGTTGAGCAGGCGTTGGAAGGTGAAAATACCGCGTTACCGACCTTTGTCGAGGCGCGTAATCAATTCGAATTGAATTATTTGCGTAAACTGCTACAAATCACCAAAGGCAATGTGACTCAGGCAGCAAGGATGGCGGGGCGTAACCGTACCGAATTTTACAAGTTACTGTCACGTCATGAGCTAGATGCCAATGATTTTAAAGAATAATCACTATTATTTGTTAGCAGCGATTATTCCCTGACCCAGCTTAAATAGAGTTTAAATACGATGAGCAGATCACTTTCTATTGCATTAGCCCAGTTAAATTGGCTGGTCGGCGATATTGAAGGCAACACTGAACGTATGTTGCAGACCTTACATGAGCAGCAGAAGGCTGGAGCCGACCTGGTGATGTTCTCCGAGCTGGCTTTGTCCGGTTATCCGCCAGAAGATCTGCTGTACCGTGATGATTTCTACCAACGCTGTGAAGCGCAGTTGGATCGTTTGCAGGCGGCAACGCAGCAAACCGCCGTGTTGGTGGGGCATCCATGGCGTGAAGAGGGTAACCTGTATAACGCGTTATCCCTGTTTGCGGACGGTAAGTTGCTGGGGCGTTATTTCAAACAGCAATTACCCAACTACGGCGTATTTGATGAGAAACGCTATTTCTCTGCCGGTCATGATACCTGTGTGGTGGAGTTAAAAGGTTACCGCTTGGGTCTGCTTATCTGTGAAGATTTATGGTTCGATGGCCCGGTTGATGCAGTTAAAGCTGCGGGGGCTGAAATTGTATTGTCGATCAATGCCTCGCCGTATAACCGGGAAAAACCCTATATTCGCAAAACGCTAATGGCGGCGCATTGCCAGCGTACCGGCTTGCCATTGGTGTATCTCAACCAAATTGGTGGTCAGGATGAGCTGATTTTTGATGGCTGTTCCAAAGTATTCGATGCTGCCGGTAATATGACCCACCGTCTGGCGGCATTTGCTGAGCAAACCACCTTATTGCAGTTCAATGAGTGTGAAGTGGTGCCGATGATGGCACCTGCCGCTGAGTTGCCGCCATTGGCGCAGGTCTATGAGGCCTTGGTTTTGGCGGTGCGTGATTACGTCACTAAAAATGGTTTCAATGGCGCGGTTCTTGGCCTGTCGGGCGGGATTGACTCAGCGCTGACACTGGCAATCGCCGTGGATGCTTTGGGTAAAGATAAGGTTCAGGCATTGATGATGCCGTTCCGTTATACCGCAGATATCAGTATCGCTGATGCCAAAGAAGAAGCTGAAATTTTAGGTATCGAATTTGATGTGCTCTCCATCGAACCGATGTTTGATGCCTTTATGGGCCAATTGTCACCGATGTTTGCTGGTACCGCACGCGATACCACTGAAGAAAATCTTCAGGCGCGTTGCCGTGGTGTGGTGTTGATGGCGTTGTCGAACAAACGCCGTAGCATTGTATTAACCACCGGGAACAAAAGCGAAATGGCTGTCGGCTACGCCACACTGTACGGTGATATGGCGGGCGGTTTTGATGTTTTGAAAGATGTGCCTAAGACGTTGGTATTTAAATTATCCGAATATCGTAACACCGTTTCATATGTTATCCCGCAGCGGGTGATTACTCGTCCGCCGTCGGCAGAGCTGGCACCTGATCAGAAAGATGAGGATAGCCTGCCACCTTATGATATTTTGGACGCCATTCTCGAAGGGTATGTCGAGCAAGATAAGTCAGTCGCCGATTTGGTTGCTGAAGGTTTTGATGAAACTATTGTGCGTAAGGTCATCCGCCTGGTAGATATCAACGAATATAAACGGCGTCAGTCTGCTGTCGGGCCGCGAATCACCGCCCGCAATTTTGGTAAAGATAGACGCTATCCGATTACATCAGGCTTTGGCCGCAAGAATTGGTAAAACAGGGATTCACCATGAAAAAAATTGACGCGATTATTAAGCCATTCAAACTCGATGATGTCCGTGAGGCACTAGCTGAAGTTGGTATCACCGGGATGACGGTAACAGAAGTAAAAGGTTTTGGCCGCCAGAAAGGGCATACCGAACTGTACCGTGGTGCTGAGTATATGGTGGATTTCCTGCCAAAAGTAAAAATCGAAATTGTTGTTGCTGACGATATTGTGGATACCTGCGTAGAAGCGATTATGCAAACTGCTCAGACCGGTAAAATCGGCGATGGTAAAATCTTTGTCTTTGATGTCTCCCGCGTAGTTCGTATCCGTACCGGTGAGCAGGACGAAGAAGCGATTTAAATTCTGTATATTTAAGTCATCAATAAAAAGCCCGTTTCGTTTCCACGAACGGGCTTTTTTACACCTAAATACCCTTAAACCCGAAGTAATTGGAGTTGCAGGTAGGCAGCAAGTGAACAAATCCCGATGAGCTTACTCAAGTAAGTGATTCGGGTGAGTGAGCGTAGCTAACAACCCTGCAACCTTCAAGTACAACGGATTTATGCCGGGACAAATAACCCCAGCCAATAGAACAGATTCAGCACAATACCGGCGATAATCACTGCAACCACAGGTGCGGCAATCTTCATTACCGGGCGGCCAATAGCCTCGTTGAGGAAATAGAGTGCGGTAGTGATAGTAAAACCGGTGTAACCGGCCATTTTGATTGACGCGAAAATAGCCCCGATTAACAGCGCATATTCCATCAGTAAATTCATAGCATTACGAATATTGTCGGAAGCATTTCGCACCGACGGGAAGCGGCCCAGCCACTTGCCGATTGAGCGCAGCATCAATACTTCCAGCGATATTACTACCGCACCAATTATCCCTGCCAGCAATGGATTCGGTACCAGATAACCCACCACAAACACGAATGTGAAACCAGCTACGGCATAAACACCGGTTGCCAGCGCGGTGGTGGCAATTAACGGTACAAAACCGAGGCCACGCATAAACTCGGCCAATGATGCCTGATGGATTAATGCCAGCGATTCTTCCGGTGTGATGCCCGGAGCGTAAGCTTTTGCCAGGGTGTAAATCGACACTTCGCTACCGCCGAAGATCTTCATACTGGCTACCGCAGAAATTAACCCGCCGACAATCGCCAGCATCGGGAGATTTTTAATAATTCGCTGGGTTCGCTCTTCGAAAACAGAGTGCCCACCACCACCTCCCAGGTGGGTTTTGGCTCGTAAATCTTGTGCAATGGCAATACCAATAAGCAGAATCATACCGACGAAAATCTCAATGGATTCAGGAAATAAGCCGGTAAATCGAGTAATAATTAGGCGGGTTAGTAGCACGATAAAAGCAGAGACGACGGCAGTTTTCCAGCCAAATTGGTAGAAAATGGCGACCAATGGGAACAAGGCGAAGGCGGAAATTACTGGGCTGCTCAGCTCTCCTAGTGAGCCAATAAAGTTCACCGGCAATGAGGTCAAAGCGGTATTAACGGCCGGCAAGCTGGTCAGTGCTAAAATACCCCAAGCTGCACCTAGCGCGAAGGCCAGATAGCTATTAATTGCCAGTACACCAATGATGTCGGTCGGCAGAAATAGCAGCCAGGAGTTAAGTAAACCGGTTGAGAGTGTGAAAGAGATACCGACAGAGGCAATAAAGCCAACACTCAGACCAAAAGCGATACTGCCCGCCTCACGGCGACTCATATTTCCTTCAACCAATTGCGGCAGAATAGGGCGAATGCCGTCATGGAACACGGCGACACTGCGGTGAGAAAGCAGCGCGGTCATCCCGGTCAACAGGGCAACCACAACAATATGAATATAATCCACGGTGGTCCCCTTAGCGCAGCTGTGTAATCAGCAGCGGGATAGCATGCTCAATATGTTCAACCGATAGGCCAAACGCCACTTTACCCTCAGTGACAAATTTTTCTATTTGTTCTGGTTTGGCTTTGATTCCCGGCTTGGCAATTGTGGCACTTTTGTTATAACCAATAATCGCGATAGCCATTGATAATGCGGCTCCGGCCCCAGTGTTACAGGCACCAATATAATAATCCAACTGGCCTTCTTTCACTTTTACTGCGGCATCCATATCCGAAAGAATAAATATTTCAAAAGTATGAGGAGCCGTCTGCTCAATCATTTCACGAATTAATTCTCGTTGCAGCCCGGCAATGCCAATCTTCTTCATAATCACTTTCCTTGCGTGGCGAAAAATTTATTAGGATTGTGGCGCAACATCATTTCCACCTGAGCGGAGGAAATCCCTGCGGCCAGTAACATGGGAACAAATGAATCAACTAAATAGCTAAATCCACTACCGCCATTGGCTTTTAAATGTGAGCGGCGGGTTATATCCATAGAGAGCATGACTTTATCCAATAACCCACGTTCAGCGAGTGTGACTAACATCGCGATTCGACGTTCATCAGGGAAATAGCTATTTTTACCAATGGTATCGAATTGGACATATACACCCATATCGATCATTTTCATAATAAGATCGGGCTGTTCTTTCAGGTCACAATGGCCGATGACTACGTGCTCCAGCGCGACACCATGTTGCTTGAGCAGGGCGATTTGCTCCAACCCCATAGTGCTGAAACTGGTGTGGGTCGAAATGGGCAGGCCGGTGGCATGGTGAGCTAATGCTGCGGCATGAAAGACTTTGGTTTCGTCAGGGGTAATTATGCCCTCACTGGTGCCAATTTCGGCAATAACACCGGCTTTCAGTTCTGTGCCATCAATACCTATCTCTATTTCATCAATCATGGTTTGTGCCAATTGCTGAGCGCTACTCTCGCGCACCATTGGCGGGTAAAAACTGTCGGTATAATAGCCGGTTGAAGTGATAACATTGATGCCACTGTCACGCATCACATTCAATAAAAACTGCGGATTTCGGCCCATATATCGATTGGTCACTTCGACAATATTGGCCACCCCTTTACCCACTAACTCACGCATTTCGTCGCAGATGAGTTGATATTGATCCAACCGGCAGTCCAAATTATTTTTAAATCCGGATAAATCAATATGGAGATGTTCGTGCGCGTAGGTGTATCCATCGGGATTAATCATCGGGCAGGCTCCGAAGAAAGTCAGTGTGTAAGACTATCATGGGTATACATTAAATAAACTAACGTATTGGGCTGATGGCTTTTTTTATTGATTAACCCAGCCTATTGCCCTGGCTGTCATAGCAGCCAAGTATGCGGGGAGTACCACTTTGAATGCCATCTATCAATACGACATCACTGCGAGTTACAAATATCTGGGTGCGGAAACACATAATAACCGGACTACCAACTGGGAACTGGCCCGCCAGACGCAGACAATAATCGATACTGTCATTATCAATCGGTAATACTGAGGATTGGCTAAATTGGTTATCGTGCCAAATTAACGCATTTTGCAAATGACCACGGCGATAATAACCGCCGCCAAATACATAGCTATTATCAGCAAAATGATGGGAAATCTCGGACAGATATAGCATAGATATCTGTTCTGGCTGGTCGCCATGCTGATTGGCGGGCATGGTTCCGGTGAGGGCATGGCCTGGTTCGCTGTGTGTTATCCCTAATTGGGCCAACTGGGAGAGGGTGGTACAACTGGTTGCTGAGGGGGCATTTACCTGTTCAAGGGTGACATCTTCTGCTTGCAGGATATCCCGCGCGGTCAATAAAGTTTGCATGTTGGCTGTTGGCAAAGTTTGCCGCAACTGGGGGTCATACACCATACAAGGGAAATGCGTTATTCCAATCAATCGCACGCCTGGCATCTCCCGTAGAGCCGCAATGACAGCCGGTAAATGATTTAACTCGAACCCCGCTTCTTGCCCTGAATAGAGCAAATCTCCTGATTGGCAAACCTTCAACATTAAGGGTTGGATAATATGTTGGCGATGTGCCGTCTGTGATATTTCTAGTGCCTTTTCCAATGAGAAAACGGTTATGACTTCTGGTCGCTGACGAATTATTTCCGCCAGCATGCCAGAGGGGGGTTGTACCAGATGGCCAATATGAGCAACAGGAATGGCGTGGCGATAGAGTTGTCGAGCTTCTTTAAAATCCACCGCCACCATGCCGTGATAATGGGTGCTCTGATAACTGCAAGCCAGCAGCCGGCGACACAACTCCGGATTACGGCCAAATTGTTTGCTCATCAAATACAGTTTTACTTGGTGATGATGGGCAACTTGCAGTAGTAAACGGGCATTAGCTTCAGTTTGTTCCACATCGATGACATAGCTATCAGGATAAATCTTTCCCTGATGCCAGAATGAGATAGCCGCATCAATAAGTTTAGTGTTTTGTTTTAATAGGGTTTTTAAAAACATTTAATGTCCTGAACGCCCTGGGCATAATTATATTTGTTAAATTATTATTATTTTGAACATTTACAATAAAAAAGAACCCTGATGTTGTATTTTTGTGGCACTACCCCGACAAGTCTGCTTTAGCGCAACAGGGGCGTGTCACTGGAAAGGTATAGACCGTAAAGGTTCGCGAGTAAATATCCGATTTCATTTTCTGCCGGTTTTAATGAAAAATAGGCCAATAAATCCTGATTTATTTCCCGGATATAGTGAATTTCTTTGCTTTGAACAATTTCCGCTAATATTGCCGGGTTCAACGCAGCGATCTCTTCGCCGCGGCGGGTTCGCATTAATGCATTTGCCATATGAGTGATAGCCATTACCCCTTGCTCCCCATGTACCGGTAATTGCCAGAAATGTTCTAACCGGTTGATAACCTGGTCTAATCCTTGACCAATATCCTGATCGATAACCCCTGACTGACATAGAATATTAAGACGCGCATCAATACAAATCTTCAAAGAGTGGCCTCCCGAAAATAGCCTGGCTTGCTGCCAGATTAATATGATTAATAACGAGGTTCTATCTCGCCATTCTGTACTGCTCGCTGGTGGTTAAGCAGTAATGTCTCATTAATGCCTTTTTCCAGCAGCAATTTGATCGGATGATTATCGGGTCGGATAAGGATAACGGCTTGCGAAGCTTGAATATAGCGCTCATCGCCTTGCAGTTTTATTGCCTGCAAATTTTCATGAGGGACATTATCCGCCAGATTCCAAATAGCGGCATCAATATCACCACGATTTATATGTGCGATACAATCGCTATAAGGTAATTCAACTAATTCGATAGGTTGTCCGGAAAATTTAATCTCAGTGAGCAGACATTGATCGGGGGAGCGCGGATCTAACCCGACACGACGAATGTTATTTTGCTCACCACGGCGGCAAATAAGTTGGTGACCATCCACGTAAGAGCCATTTCCCAGATTCAGTGCCAGAGCGACTTTACCTTGATCCAGATAACTCTTAGCTGCCAGATGCGAAACCACCGCCATGTCGTAAATACCGTCTATCAGACATTCTATCCGCACTTCAGCGCCGCGCATATGGGCAAAATAAAGGGGAAGTAAGGTAAATTGCTCTCTTAAACCGCTGGCCAAACCTTCATAAAGCTTGGTGTAAGGTAGTGGCATGGCACACACCATATTACCCAGATCAGCCTGTTGCAGTAACAGCGGCATATTCAGATCAATCAACAAGGTGCCATTACGACCTCGGCGTTCAACGATGATAGCGCCATCCGCTTCCAGCACTTTTAATGCATGCTGTACCACGCCGACGGAGATACCGAAATCATCGGATAACTCATCGATGGTTTTAAGCCGATTCCCGGAGCGCTCACCAATTAAATAGCGCGCCATAGATACCAATGCCAACCCTTCTTTTTTTATGAATTTCTTACTCATGGTAGGTCAATTCAGCCTTAATTTACCCTGTGTTACCGGGCAATAAATAGTAAGGGATAATGTCAGCCACACTATTAATGTTCAGTTATATGAATATTTAGACATTCATCTGAATGCCTCATCGTGGCAATATTAAATTAGGATATATGAGATTTAAATCACGTTCTACCACATTTAAAAGCAATAAGTAGACGGTTTTTTTATAACGGATATGCAGGGGAGCGAGAATGGCATCCCCTGAGAAATGAAATAAAATTCAATAATTAAATGACTTTATGCGGGCCGAAGCACTCGTAGTGAATTCGCTCGGCAGCGACTCCTTGCGCTAATAATTGGCGGCCGACAAATTGCATAAAAGCTAACGGGCCGCAGAAGTAATAATGTCGGTTGGGATCGGCTGCCAGCCACTGATGTGAGCTGAGATCCATTAACCCTTTACTGTGATAATCCTTCCCATGATTATCTTGGGCGGTTGGCTCGCGATACCATACATGGCGGCTGAGATTGGGCATATTGTCTGAAATAGCGGCAACTTCGTCAGCAAAAGCATGAACTCGTCCATTTTCAGCGGCATGTAACCAATGTACTGGCGCGGGATGTTGCTGATTGTGCAAGGTGTTGAGCATACTCAACATCGGGGTTTGACCGACACCAGCCGAAATCAGCGCTACAGGGGTATCCGGCGTAATATCCAAGAAGAAATCACCACGTGGAGGGGCAATGCGTACACTGTCGCCCTCGTTCAATTCACGGTGCATATAATTAGAAACGGTCCCTTGATCTTCACGCTTCACCGCAATACGGTAGGTTTTGCCGTTTGGCGCGGCGGTCAGGGAGTATTGGCGGATTTCCTGATATTCAAGCCGTTCATCTTCAATATAGATACCCAGATATTGTCCTGGTTTGAAATCCAATACCCGGCCACCGTCTTCAGGTGCTAACACAAAACTACAAATAACCTCACTCTGCATCTCTTTTTTGATGATGCGGAAACGGCGCAAGGTTCGCCAGCCGCCATCACTATTTTCACTCTGTTGATAAATCTGACTTTCTCGCGCAATAAATACATCCGCCAACACACCGTAGGCTTTCGCCCAGGCATCTAACACTTCCTGACCAGGAGAGAACATTTCATCCAGCGTGCTTATCAGATGATGGCCGACGATAGGATAGTGTTCTGGTTGAATATTCAGACTAGCGTGTTTATGCGCGATCCGCTCTACTGCGGGCAGTAAAGCCGCCAGATTTTCAAGATTTGCTGCATAAGCACAAATGGCGTTGAACAGGGCTTCGCGTTGATCCCCATTAAACTGATTGCTCATGTTGAAAATGTGTTTCAGCTCAGGATTGTGCTCAAACATGCGGTCATAGAAATGTGCCGTTAGCTTGGGGCCAGTGGCGGCCAGTAACGGAATAGTGGATTTAACGGTGGCGATGGTTTGACTATCCAGCATGCGGTGCTCCTTAAATATTTATCCCTTTCGCCCTGACTGCAACGCCAATGACTTCAGGTGTTATTGTGTGTGATTCAATACATGTATTTTAAATGCATCTTATAGTTTGCAGCCTAATTTGTAAATGCACATCATTCTTATAAGGGACTAGCGTGCCGTGTCAGTTCACAGAATATGAAAAAATCACATAATGAATATGAGGATAATTCCGTTGCCTTGGATGAAGTCTGAACAGGTCAAAGCCTTACGCAGTCTGGAGCCAATCGTTTGCGTAAAAACCTCAGTCAAGACCTATCTTAACGGGGGGGAAACAGTTTACACTGTGTCATAAAGCCCAAGAGGGCAGTCTACCAGGTCTATTTTGTTAGCTAAGTCAGGAGAGCCGGATGTTAAAGCGTGAAATGAACATTGCCGATTATGATGCAGATCTATGGCGTGCAATGGAGCAAGAAGTGGTGCGCCAGGAAGAGCACATCGAGCTGATTGCCTCTGAGAACTACACTAGCCCGCGCGTTATGCAGGCTCAGGGTTCTCAGTTGACCAACAAATATGCTGAAGGCTATCCGGGCAAGCGTTACTACGGTGGCTGTGAGTATGTCGATATTGTTGAGCAGTTGGCTATTGACCGCGCAAAAGAGTTGTTCGGCGCAGATTACGCCAACGTTCAGCCGCATTCCGGTTCTCAGGCGAACGTGGCGGTTTACTCCGCCTTGCTGCAACCGGGTGACACTGTTTTGGGGATGAACCTGGCGCACGGCGGCCATTTGACCCACGGCTCACCGGTTAACTTCTCTGGCAAACTGTACAATATCGTCCCTTACGGCATTGATGAGTCTGGCAAAATTGATTATGAAGATATGGCGCGTCAGGCCGAACGTTATAAACCGAAAATGATCATCGGCGGCTTCTCTGCTTATTCCGGTATTGTTGATTGGGCAAAAATGCGCGAAATCGCCGACAGCATTGGCGCATATTTCTTTGTCGATATGGCTCACGTCGCCGGTCTGGTGGCTGCTGGCGTTTATCCTAACCCAGTTCCACATGCACATATCGTAACCACTACCACGCACAAAACACTGGCTGGCCCACGCGGTGGCTTGATTTTGGCGAAAGGTGGTGATGAAGAGCTGTATAAAAAACTGAACTCTTCTGTGTTCCCAGCCAACCAAGGCGGCCCATTGATGCATGTTATCGCCGGTAAAGCGGTGGCATTGAAAGAAGCTATGGAGCCTGAGTTCAAAGTTTACCAACAACAAGTGGCTAAGAACGCCAAAGCTATGGTGGCGGTCTTCCTGGAACGCGGCTATAAAGTGGTTTCTGGCGGTACAGATAACCACTTGTTCTTGCTTGATTTGGTCGATAAAAACATCACCGGTAAAGATGCCGATGCTGCTTTGGGTCGTGCCAATATCACGGTAAATAAGAATAGCGTGCCTAACGATCCGAAAAGCCCGTTTGTCACTTCTGGTGTGCGTATTGGTAGCCCGGCGATTACTCGCCGTGGTTTCAAAGAAGAAGAATCGCGCGAGCTGGCTGGCTGGATGTGTGATGTGTTGGATAACATCACCGACGAAGCGACTATCGAGCGCATCAAACAGAAAGTATTGGCTATTTGTGCCCGTTTCCCGGTTTACGCATAATCTCAGCCAATTGATTTTTCTAATAAAAACCCGCGAAATGCGGGTTGAGTTTAATGATAAAGTGCCCGTAACGGTGAAAACAGGCAGATCGTAAAGACGCCGTAACCCCCTCCCTGGGGGCTCGAGCCGCGCCGTCCGTGGCGCGGACGCTTTACTCTTCTACCTGCCTTCACCTTGCAAGATCGAGTTATCGAGGTTTGTCAGCAGTCTGAACCCGCGAAATGCGGGTTTTTTGTCATTTACGTAACGTAAATGTGAAGCCAATCTCAAATTACATGTTTACCTAATGACAAAGTTGCTAGCATACGGGGCCTCTGTCACAGTGGCGGGCTGACCTCGGAGGGATTCATGGTATTGCAATCAACACGTTGGCTGTCGCTCAGCTATTTCACCTATTTCTTTTCTTATGGCATTTTCCTGCCTTTCTGGGGCATCTGGTTGCAAGGGGAAGGGATACCGCCTGAAACTATTGGGATTTTGCTGGGCGCTGGATTAATTTCCCGCTTTCTCGGCAGCTTGATTATTGCTCCCAGTGTTAAAGATCCCTCTTATCTGGTCACTGCCATCCGCATTCTGGCACTCCTGACATTAGCCTTTGCGGTTGGCTTTTGGTTTGGTCATGGCTGGGCCTGGCTGATGGTGATTATTGCCGGTTTTAACCTGTTTTTTGGCCCATTAGTACCACTTACCGATGCGCTGGCGGCGACCTGGCAAAAACAGATAACCATGGATTACGGCAAAGTCCGGCTGTGGGGATCGCTGGCGTTTGTGATTGGTTCTGCATTGACCGGTAAACTCGTCTCTGTTTGGGGCCATCCGGCGATTCTTTACAGCTTGCTGTTCGGCGTTTCAGCCATGTTACTGGGAGCATTGCTGAAACCGAGTGTCATGCCGCAGGGTGAGGTTAAGCATCGTAATGTAGCCGCGACCGACTGGAAAGTGTTGCTAGCTGAGCCGCAGGTGTGGCGCTTTTTACTGTGTGTGACTCTCTTGCAAGGCGCGCATGCCGGGTATTACAGTTTCAGTTCTATTTACTGGAAAGAGGCCGGTTATTCCGCCGCGACCATTGGCTATTTATGGTCGCTGGGGGTGGTGGCCGAAATTCTGGTATTCGCCTTCAGCAATATCCTTTTCCGCCGCTGGACTGCTCGCAGTCTGTTACTGCTTTCGGCCGTGAGCGGCATTATCCGCTGGAGCCTAATGGCCTCCACCACCGAGTTGTCGTGGCTTATTCTGATTCAAATCCTGCATTGTGGCTCATTTACTGTTTGCCATTTGGCGGCGATGCGCTTTATTGCGGCGCGCCGTGGAGCCGATGTTATCCGTTTACAATCGGTTTATTCGGCACTGGCGATGGGCGGGGGGAATTGCGGTGATGACGGTTATTTCGGGGTTCCTGTTCGAACATTATCAGGGTGGGGTGTTCTGGGTAATGGCATTAATCGTGATCCCAGCGTTATTTATTCGCCCTCGGGTGGTGGCAAACCCGGAAGATCTCGCCGGTTAGGGCAAATCCAACAGGTGACGTAACCGCTTGTTTTGTTGTTCAGTTATGGGCAATAACACCTGAATCAGTGGGGGAGACGATTCAGGTTGCCGCACAGCATAAGGCGTTAGCACCACCGCTGTACCGGAGGGCGCACCAGATTGGAGATACACATCATGGGGCAAGTACTTAATATGTAATGGCAAAAGCGTTAACTCACGAATTTGCTGCTCAACTTGTTGTTCTAATTCCGAATTATTACGTGTCAGTAGTAAAATCTGCTTTTCCTGTAATGCATTTTCTTGCATCAACCAGGCACCAAAACTAATGGCTATCAGAGCAACTTCGTCGGCAGAAAATTGAATCTGATACTCTTGCTCGAATACGACCAATGCCTGCTGGGTGGTGCGTAGCAGCCGGGGATATTGTCGGTTCACCTCTTCCAGTGATGAATTATCAATCCCGATATTGAAATAACAGCGTTCAATAGCAGGGGCGAGATGAGCAAACAGCTGGCTCATCAACAGCTCATTACTGCCCAGTGTCATTCCGGAAAGCTGTTGAAAACGCATGACTAATTGGTTAGTGGCCGTGATCAGACGTGAATCTTCCGCTGATTGGGTACTGTGATAACGGTGTGCCTTAATCATGGTTAACATCAAGATAAGTACGTCGCGTTCGATTTTATCGAGCGGGTTGCCCAGCAGTGGATTAAATGAATCAAATAGACTGTCAGCGGCCGCCAGTGCGGGCTTACGTGTCAACCATTGTTGCTGGGTGAGGGATAACTCTGGTGCAGCATGTTGCCGATTTTCCCAAGTACAATAGGCCAAATACAGTTGTAAGAACTGACGATCTTTTTCATTAAGTTGGCGGTTCAGAAAGGGTTCACACTGAGTGATGATTTGGGGTAAGGCCTCTGAAATCAGTATGTTATCCCAGGAGAGTGCATCATATAAACGGGGAGCGAAATAGTGCTCAACAAATTCAGGACAATAGCGTACACCCCGGCGTAGACAGTGGATTAAGCACAGCCTTTTGTCCAGCCGATTGCCCTGAATCAAGCAGCTATCATCGGCATTGGCACTCAGTTGCAAATGGTAGAAACGCTGGATTTCATTAGCAACCTCGGCTATATCTTGCCGGGTAGTTGGCTGCTCAACGCCGTTGAATTGGCTGATAGTGTCCAAGTGTACTGTGCTTGCGGGCATAAATAGCATCAGTAACATGTGGCAGCGGCGTTGTTGACCGGATAGTGGTTGACTGGATAACTGGGGCACAGAAGAAGTGTCCAAGTGCATATAACCTTCCGTGATGGATGTGTTGTTATTCATCAGTCTTAAGCATAGCAAAAGAGATTCTATCCGGTTTACTGAGGTCCGGAGCTTTTACATCGACTTACAACTTACATCACAGTTATTGCTGAATTTCCAAGGATTGATCCATGCAGGTTATGTTATGTTATAACAAATTAAGTGCATTTAAGCGACTCATAGCTCTACTGTTAGTGGGTAGCACTGTTATTTATAGCCAAATAGCGGAGGCACATCCGCACAGTTTCATCGATATGGATGCCACTTTTGTCAGTGAAAAACAGACATTAGTGGGAATTAAAATGGTCTGGACAATGGACGAAATCACCTCTGCAGACCTGCTATATGATGCAGAGAATGCCAAAAGTGATTCTGAAATTTGGAAGAAATTGGCAGCCGAAGTGATGGCTAATGTGTTGGGGCAGCACTATTTCACTGATATCTACCGTGATGGTAAGCCGGTGAAATATAAAAATTTACCGACAGAATATCATTTGTCGCGCAAAGGCCATCAGGCGGTTTTGGAATTCGTGTTACCTCTGGCTGAACCGCAACCCTTGGTCGGAAAGCCTTTTATTATCTCGACTTACGATCCGACCTATTTTGTGGATATGACCTATGCCGATAATAAGGCAGTCAGGCTGTCGGCTGAAATGGCAAAAAGTTGCAAATTAACTTTATTCACACCCAACCCCAATGCTTCCTTACAGGCTTATGCGTTGTCTTTGGATAAAAGTGATTCACCGGGAGAAGATATGGAACTTGGCAAACAATTCGCCCAACGGGTAACTGTGCAATGTCAGTAGGTCTCACCCCCATTGTGCGGCCAAGACATTGGCTAATTAATTTATGGCCGCTGTTGCTTTTCTTAGTGTTATTGGCCGGTGCCGCCCAACTTGCCTGGCTCTATTGGCCGGAACTGCTGTTCAAAACAGTAGTCTGGCAAAAAAGTATGCATCAGCAGATGGTCCAGTTACTGCAACAGGTCAAAGCCAATCCGCATCAAACTGGTCTGGCGTTGATGATGTTCAGCCTGATTTACGGCGTGCTTCATGCTGTGGGGCCGGGGCACGGTAAAGTGGTGATAGTGACTTATCTTGCAACCCATCCGGCGCAACTCAAAAACAGTCTGAAACTGACTTTTGCTGCATCGATATTGCAAGGTGGTGTCGCGATCATGCTGGTAACTGTGCTGCTGGGTGTGTTGCAACTCTCGTCGCGTTATTTGCATCAAAGTAGCTTCTGGTTGGAAAAAGGTAGTTTTCTGTTGGTGATCGCGCTCGGGATTTTGTTATGTTTTCGCGCAATAAAACGGCTTTACCATCAAGTAAAGCTATTGAAGCCGCAGAAAATCAGCATCCAGCGTATACTGCCGTTGAGTGCAGATCATATTCACAGTGAGAGTTGCGGCTGCGGGCATCGACATATGCCGAGTTCTCAAGAGCTGCAAGCGGGCAATGACTGGCGCACCCGTTTAGCGATTATTTTGGCGATGGGCATGCGGCCTTGCTCCGGCGCAATTATGGTGCTGCTATTTGCTAAAGTGATTGGGGTTTACTGGTGGGGCATTTTGTCGGCAATTGCTATGGCTATTGGCACATCATTGACTATTTCGTTGTTGGCGCTGCTTGTTCACTATGCGCGGCGTATGGCAGTGCATTTAAGTCGCAAACGAGCACCTGCGGCTTGGGGAGCAATAGCCTGGGCGACATTGGCCTTAACTGGCGGCCTCATTTTATTGTTTGCTGGTGCTCTGCTTTATCTTTCTAGCCAACCGGACTTTATCGGCGGAGTCAGGCCATTTGGCCGCTAAATGATGACTAGTCCTGATATAGGTTGACACTTTTCAGCCTTAAAACGCCTGATGAACTTCATCGGGCGTTTTGTATTTTAACGACAGATGCGGTCGCCGCGTGTTGTAGATTTCCACTGACTCCCTGACCATCTTTCTTGCCTGACCAATATCTTTCGGCTTAACCAGCAGATATTCCAGTTTTAATATCCCATTGACCCGCTCCGCCAGCGCATTCTGATAACAATCATATCCATCCGTCATCGAACAGATGACACCGTGACGTTGATGTAACGCCTGATATTCTGTTGAACAGTACTGGATACCCCGGTCTGAGTGATGTATCAGCGCAGATGCTGTGCGCCTGCTCACCAGCGCCATTTTGAGCGCAGCGGCTACATGGCGGGTGTGCAGACTTTCATGCACATGATATCCCACGATTTTTCTCGACCAGGCGTCAGTGACCAGACTCACATACGCCGTTCCTGTCCGCAGGGGAAGGTAAGTGATATCCGCGACCCATACCTGTTCCGGGCGGCTGGCAATAACCTGATTTGCTCCTGACTTCAATAAGTTAGGGTGACGGTAAAAGCGATGATGGCTGTTTGTCGTTTTATGATAGGCACGTTTAGGCATCACCAGTAACCGCGAGAAACGCAGTATCTGGAACAGGCGATCTCGGCCAACATGCAGCGCCGGTTCTGCTTGTTGTCGCAACAAGTAATGCAATTTACGCGTACCCAACCGGGGCTGTTGTAACCGGATGGCCGTCACTTGCTCAACGATGCGCTGTGCCTGTTTTTCTCTTCCGCGTTCACGCTGCAAAGACTGATACCACGCCTGTCGGCTAATCCCCATGAACCAGCAAGCGCGCGTTACTGTGAGTCCCGGCGTTTGCGCTTGCGTGATAACGTGGCCAACTGCTTTTTTGTCAGTGTGGCTCCGAACTCCGTATTCATGACCTTCACAACCGCTTCAAAAAACTGCGCTTTGACTTCTGATTCAGCAAGTTGCTGTTCGAGTTCTTTGATTCGCTGTTCGGGAGTAAGAGGCATTTTGGGCATGTTAATTCCGTACATTCTTGCAGGAGAGGGAGAAAGCCAGTCGAGTTGACCGAACTTGCGTAGCCACGTCAGGACGGTAGAACGGCCTTGAATACCGTAGCGGTCTTGCGCCTGGCGGTATGTCATTTCACCTTTTTCGACCTGTTCGACAACGGCCAATTTAAAGGATAGAGGATAATCGCGTTGCGTACGTTTAACATATTGGTTCATCACATTTTCCTCAGTGTACGAGTTAAATGTGTCAACGCTATTTAGGACGGGTCATGAGCAATAAAAAAGCCAGTCAGTGTTAGCCGACTGGCTTTTTTGTATCAAACCGTCATTCATATATACTCTAAATAATTCGAGTTGCAGGAAGGCAGCAAGAGAGAAAATCCCGATGAGCTTACATCAGTAAGTGATTCGGGTTATTGAACGCAGCCAACGCACATGCAGCTTGAAGTATGACGAGTATAGAATTAACGCTTTAAGGCATCACTCACTTCGGCCTGAACTATGGACTGAAGAATGCCTTTCACAACGCGCGGATTACCGGCCACGATATTGCCAGAGCTGAAGTGATTATGACCACCGGCAAAGTCAGTTACCACACCACCTGACTCACGAACTAACAGTTCGCCGCCAGCAAAATCCCACGGCTTCAAGCCAATTTCAAAGAAACCGTCAACACGGCCGGCGGCAACATAGGCCAAATCCAGTGCCGCAGAACCGGTGCGGCGAAAATCTGCGCACTGTTCAAACAGCTTGCCAACAATACGGATATACGCCGGAGCATGTTGTTTAACTTTGAATGGGAAACCAGTTGCCAGAATGGTGCCGTCTAAATCTTTGGCATTGGTGCCACGCAGGCGATAACCATTTAATTGAGCGCCTTGACCACGAGTAGCTGTAAATAATTCGTTACGCATTGGGTCATAAACTACGGCAACTTCGGTACGGCCTTTGATGCGTACGGCGATAGAAACAGCGAAATGAGGAAGACGTTTGATGAAGTTGGTAGTGCCATCCAGTGGATCAATAACCCATTGTACATCATAATCTTCGCCGACCAACTCACCGCATTCTTCACCAATAATGGTGTGTTTTGGGTAAGATTTACGGATAACGTCAACAATCATAGACTCGGCATCGCGGTCAACGTTGGTAACAAAATCGTTACTGCCTTTTTGGCTCGCTTCGACGGAGTCAGGCGTTTCATAATGTTTGGCAATCAGGTTACCGGCCTTACGCGCAGCGCGTATGGCGATAGTCAGCATTGGATGCATGGGTATCTTCCACTAGGATGTTAAAGAACGAGAAACGGCGCATAGTATAGCAGGGGTTCGGATAAATGCCTATGTCTGTGTTAAGATATGCCGATTCCCCGTTATCCTCAGAGTTTGTATGTTACACAATATTCGTATCGTTTTGGTTGAGACCTCACACACCGGCAATATGGGTTCGACAGCCAGGGGCATGAAAACAATGGGATTAACCAATTTGTATCTGGTCAATCCTTTAGTCAATCCGGATTCTCAGGCCATCGCACTATCCGCCGGCGCCAGCGATGTGATTGGCAATGCCACCATCGTTGATACCTTGGATGAAGCGCTGGCGGGATGCAGCCTGGTGGTGGGTACCAGTGCACGTTCTCGCACCTTGCCTTGGCCAATGCTAGAGCCGCGTGAATGTGGTGTGCGCAGCGCACGCGAAGCCGAACATGCGCCGGTTGCGCTGGTGTTTGGTCGTGAGCGGGTGGGGCTAACAAATGATGAGCTGCAAAAGTGCCATTATCATGTGGCAATCCCAGCTAACCCGGAATACAGTTCGCTGAATCTGGCTATGGCGGTACAAATTTTAGCGTATGAAGTGCGCGTGGCCTTCCTCGATCGCCAACAGGCTGCCGCACCAATAGTAGAAGAAGAGGAAGCTCCTTATCCATTAGTGGATGATCTGGAGCGTTTCTATCTGCATTTGGAGCAGGTTTTATCTCATACCGGCTTTATTCGCCAGGCCCATCCGGGGCAGATTATGAGTAAATTGCGCCGTCTGTTTACCCGTGCGCGCCCGGAAGCTCAGGAGCTGAATATCCTGCGCGGGATGCTGACATCTATTGAGAAACAAGATAAATATCCACAACGTGGGGCAGATGGCAGCGAGCATAACGGTAAAAATTAATGCTTTATATCAATTGGTTATTATAAAAACTAACCCAAATTATTAGAAATGGAATAGTTAAATAATACTTGAGTGATTTACTAGGTTAAATAGTTGACTAAAACACTCAAGAATGTCAGAATTCTGGCTTGTTTTCACCAACAGGTAACTTTAGCTATGAGACTGACTTCCAAAGGCCGTTATGCCGTGACCGCCATGCTTGATGTGGCATTACATTCCCAGGACGGGCCAGTTCCTCTGGCAGATATTTCTGAACGTCAGGGGATCTCATTATCCTATCTGGAACAGCTTTTTTCACGGTTACGCAAAAATGGCTTAGTGGCCAGCGTTCGTGGTCCAGGTGGTGGTTACCTGCTGGGTAAAGATGCATCAGCAATCGCGGTAGGTGCTGTTATTACCGCCGTTGACGAATCTGTTGATGCGACTCGTTGTCAGGGTAAAGAAGGGTGTCAGGGGGGCGATCGTTGCTTGACTCATACCTTGTGGCGTGATTTGAGTGAGCGCATCAGCAGCTTCCTCAACAACATCACATTGGCAGAATTGGTGAATAACCAAGATATTCTTGAGGTTGCGGATCGTCAGAATAACGATACGCGCCGTACGGCTAATGGCCGACCGCAAGAGACGATCAACGTCAATCTGCGCGCATAAAGCAGAGTCTGCGGAATTTTACGTTTTGGAAGTGATGTACGGAGCATAAGAGCAATGACCGAATCAAAAATAAAGACACCGATCTATCTGGACTATGCAGCAACGACCCCGGTAGATCCTCGTGTCGCTGAAAAAATGATGCAGTATCTGACTCTGGACGGCATTTTTGGTAACCCTGCCTCTCGTTCCCATAAGTTCGGCTGGCAAGCAGAAGAAGCTGTTGATATTGCACGTAATGATATTGCTGCATTGGTAGGTGCTGACCCTCGCGAAATAGTCTTCACCTCCGGTGCAACTGAGTCTGATAACCTCGCTATTAAAGGTGCCGCTAACTTCTATCAGAAGAAAGGCAAGCACATCATCACCTGTAAGACCGAACATAAAGCGGTGTTGGATACTTGTCGCCAGTTGGAGCGTGAAGGCTTCGAAGTGACTTATTTGGCACCGCAGTCTAACGGAATTATCGACCTGAAACAGCTTGAAGCTGCGATGCGTGAAGACACCATCTTGGTTTCTATCATGCATGTGAATAATGAAATCGGTGTGGTGCAAGATATCGCGGAAATCGGCGAAATGTGCCGCAGTCGCGGGATCATTTTCCATGTTGATGCTACGCAAAGCGTCGGTAAATTACCGATTGATCTGAGCAAACTGAAAGTCGATTTGATGTCCTTCTCTGCCCATAAAGTTTATGGCCCGATGGGCATTGGAGCGCTGTTTGTTCGCCGTAAACCTCGTATTCGTATCGAAGCCCAGCAGCATGGCGGCGGTCATGAGCGCGGTATGCGTTCGGGCACTTTACCAGTGCATCAGATTGCGGGTATGGGTAAAGCTTACCGCATCGCCAAAGAAGAGATGGAAAGCGAAGCTGCCCGTCTGCGTTCACTGCGTCTGCGCTTGTGGAACGGTATTAAAGATATCGAAGAAGTTTACCTGAATGGCGATTTAGAGAATGGTGCACCTGGCATTCTTAACGTCAGCTTCAACTATGTTGAAGGTGAATCGCTTATCATGGCATTGAAAGATCTGGCAGTTTCATCGGGTTCAGCCTGTACTTCCGCGAGTCTGGAACCTTCTTACGTGTTGCGCGCGTTGGGGATGAACGACGAACTGGCTCACAGTTCAATCCGTTTCTCTCTCGGGCGTTTCACCACTGAAGAAGAGATCGACTACGCCATTGCGCTGGTACGTAAATCCATTGGCCGCTTGCGTGATTTGTCTCCGTTATGGGAGATGTTTAAGCAGGGCGTGGATATCAGCAGCATTGAATGGTCTCACCATTAATTCCAGACTTTAAGACTCAGGAGTAATCACATGGCTTACAGCGAAAAAGTAATCGATCACTACGAAAACCCACGCAACGTTGGGTCATTCGATAATGCAGATCCTACCATTGGTAGCGGCATGGTTGGCGCACCCGCTTGTGGTGATGTCATGAAGTTGCAGATCAAAGTTAACGAAGCTGGCATCATTGAAGATGCGCGTTTCAAGACTTATGGCTGCGGCTCTGCTATTGCTTCCAGTTCTCTGGTAACTGAATGGATGAAAGGCAAGTCTCTCGATCAGGCTGAAGCGATCAAAAATACTCAGATCGCGGAAGAACTGGAGTTACCGCCAGTCAAAATTCACTGCTCAATTTTGGCAGAAGATGCCATCAAAGCAGCTATCGCCGACTACAAAAGCAAACATACTGCCAAGTAGTTGTAATATAGATACCCTAAGTAATTCGAGTTACAGGAAGACGGCTAACGCACCTGTAGCTCGAAGTATGATGGGTATAAGTTATTAGAGTTGAGGAAGGTCTATGTCGATATCAATCAGCGACAGTGCTGCACAGCGGGTCAGCGCCTTTTTAAATAACCGTGGTAAGGGCTTGGGTCTGCGCTTAGGCGTTCGGACGTCGGGCTGCTCCGGTATGGCGTATATCCTGGAATTTGTTGATGAAATGAACGATGACGACATCGTTTTTGAAGACAAAGGCGTGAAAGTGATCATCGACGGCAAAAGCATGGTCTATCTTGACGGCACCGAATTGGATTTCGTCAAAGAAGGTCTGAACGAAGGCTTTAAGTTCAACAATCCAAACGTCTCCAGTGAGTGCGGATGTGGTGAAAGCTTTAACGTCTGACCCCTGTTTTGTCCCTACCTCAGGCACTTGTGCTTCATACAGCTCTCATACGTTATAAGAGGGCTGTATAACTTTCAGCTAAGCCATCACATATTCTTGAGCATGCTATGGATTACTTCACACTATTTGGGCTGCCGCCTCAGTACCTGATTGACGGTAGCCGACTCACGACCCGCTATCAGGAATTGCAGCGCCAATTCCACCCTGACCGTTTTGCCAATCAGCCTGAACGCGAGCGTTTGGCCTCATTACAGCAAGCCGCGACCATCAATGACGCCTACCAAACCCTCAAGCATCCGTTAAAACGGGCTGAGTATATGCTATCTTTGCAGGGTTTTGATCTAGGCAATGAACAACATACACTGCGTGATACCGCTTTTCTGATGGAACAATTAGAGTTGCGGGAAGAGCTTGATGCTATCGAACGCAGCCCGGATGCTGAAATACAACTCGCTACATTCAGTAGCCGCCTGGCTTTGATGACAAAAACGCGCAGCCAACTGATGGTTGAGCAATTGGGTAGGCAACAGTGGGAACAAGCCGCTGATACGGTTCGAAAATTACGTTTTCTGGATAAATTACAGCAACAGGTTGAACAGCTCGAAGAGCGGCTGTTTGATGATTTATCTTGATAGTTTAGTGAAGTGAAAAGTTGTATCTAATTGATAAAAATAAATAAAGATCAATTTATTGATGACTGCAATGCCCAGCTAGTTCTTATTAGGGCGCGTCACTAACGTTTTTATATGCTCTAAATAATTCGAGTTGCAGGAAGGCGGCAAGTGAAAGACAAATCGGTCGGGAACCGATTTGAACAGCATTTATGCTAGCCCGCAGGGTGAGCCTCAAGGATGAGGCTCATTAGTCCCGATGAGTTGACGTGTGTCAATGATTCGGGTGCGAGAACGCAGCCAACGCATGTGCAGCTTGAAGTATGACGAGTATAGATTGATGGAAGCTCAACATGGCCTTATTACAAATTAGTGAGCCTGGTTTAACTGCGGCACCACACCAACGTCGGTTGGCCGCAGGGATAGATTTAGGTACCACAAATTCATTGGTAGCCACTGTGCGCAGTGGTAAAGCGCAAACTCTGGCAGATGAACAACTGCGGGATCTTTTGCCGTCGGTGGTTCACTATCAACAAAATAACATTGATGTCGGCTGGAATGCGCGCGATTTAGCGGCATTGGATCCGGTCAATACTATTAGTTCAGTCAAACGCATGATGGGCCGTTCTTTGGCCGATATCGTGCAGCGCTACCCTAATCTGCCTTACCAGTTTCAGCCGAGTGAAAATGGCTTGCCGATGATCCAGACTGCCAGCGGGTTAGTTAACCCGGTGCAAGTGTCTGCGGATATCCTAAAAGCATTGGCACAGCGGGCGCGGGC